>NZ_BDMN01000045.1 GCF_002189065.1 Bathymodiolus platifrons methanotrophic gill symbiont | reverse complement strand
TGAAACAGTTAAAACATTGATTTCTAGAACATCAACGTCAAAAGGACTAACAACAATTGTTCACATACTCGACAAAATATACGAGACAGGACGAAAATATGCCGCTGACTTCAAAGAAATAATGCCGATTGTATTTGATACACATTTACCAAAATGGAATTACCGTGCAATTCCTCAAGAATAATTAATATCGGGAAGTTGTTTCGTGCTTATTCCTTAATCACAAAAGTAGCAAGCCCTTTCATAACAGAATTATCTAACTCATCTTTTACTTTGACACGTACCGGCAATAAAACCATTAATGCAGGCAACAAGGTCACTGATAAAAACAAGGCTAACATCACACCTAAGGCAACAATATTCCCTAGATCTCTAAAAGGTGGGGCATCACTAAAACTGAAGTTTCCCAATAATTATTTATGGTAAAATTGAAACTATGCTACAACTATATGAAAAAAATAGTCTTTTCATTCGTTTCAAATGCTATTGCCTAAGGGGAATTAAGTAGGGGTTTGCTATAAACATGGCAAAACCACCTAAAATAAACCTCGATACACCAGCATTGTGTATTTCAGCTACTCAATAATTGGGAAACTTCAGATACTAATGAAGTGACCCATAATACCACACCCACTGTAGAAAACGCGTAACGCACTGCTTCTTCTGTGGACAGGCCTTTTTCAACTTTAGCGCGCCGATATTTACTAATAAAATGTACGGTATCATCCACCACAATACCAATAGTCATTCCGGTCACTACCGACAAGCCAAGCCCCAGATTCCAAAGGCCATGCTAGCAGGAATTAAGTTGGGAATTAAACTGATCAGACCCAGCGTCACTGAACGGAAAGCAAAAATCAATATCAGGGAGATTAACACCAGGGCAGCTAATGAACCGATTAACATGCGAATAATATTACGTTGCCCAATATGTGAAAACATGAGCACCGGACTGGCAGCATTGATTGTATAGGCACTCAAGTTCTCTGCCATCCAGTCATGTAGTCGCTGCTCAATATCCAGCATTTGTCTGCTGGACAGGTTTTCCATGCTAGCAATAATACGAACACCAGATTTATCAATATTAATCTGATCATTTAAATCCAGCCCATAGGGTAGAGACATTTCATAGAGCAATAAGTACTGAGCAGCCAGGTCGCGCTGCTCAGGCAAGGTATACCACTGC
Organism: Bathymodiolus platifrons methanotrophic gill symbiont; assembly: GCF_002189065.1. Lineage (GTDB taxonomy): Bacteria > Pseudomonadota > Gammaproteobacteria > Methylococcales > Methylomonadaceae > Methyloprofundus. The sequence goes on along the minus strand of NZ_BDMN01000045.1, from coordinate 737 downwards.
TGTTGATCAGCATGCATATTTTTGTTCAGGCGCTTAAAGGTATCGGTAATACTATTGACATGCACCACTTCGGGCTGTTGCTCAAGCCAAAGTTTAAACTGCTCAATTTTCTGCAGATAAGCGGGATCACTAATGCCACCTGCTGAACCTGTATCAATCGAAATTTCGATATTATAAATACCACTTAAATTATCATTTAAAAAATCAGTAGCACGGCGGAACTCGATAGTTTCATCAAAATATTTTACAAATTCATCATTAATCTCATTTAACGGAATAAAGCTCATCAAGGCTACTGCTAATAGACCGTTAGCAATCAGCAGAGCTTTACGTCGCTTAATCACAAAAGTAGCAAGCCCTTTCATAACAGAATTATCTAACTCATCTTTTACTTTGACACGTACCGGCAATAAAACCATTAATGCAGGCAACAAGGTCACTGATAAAAACAAGGCTAACATCACACCTAAGGCAACAATATTCCCTAGATCTCTAAAAGGTGGGGCATCACTAAAACTGAAGTTTCCCAATAATTATTTATGGTAAAATTGAAACTATGCTACAACTATATGAAAAAAATAGTCTTTTCATTCGTTTCAAATGCTATTGCCTAAGGGGAATTAAGTAGGGGTTTGCTATAAACATGGCAAAACCACCTAAAATAAACCTCGATACACCAGCATTGTGTATTTCAGCTACTCAATAATTGGGAAACTTCAGTTAACTAGTTACCTGCC
>NZ_BDMN01000044.1 GCF_002189065.1 Bathymodiolus platifrons methanotrophic gill symbiont | reverse complement strand
TAAAACTGAAGTTTCCCAATAATTATTTATGGTAAAATTGAAACTATGCTACAACTATATGAAAAAAATAGTCTTTTCATTCGTTTCAAATGCTATTGCCTAAGGGGAATTAAGTAGGGGTTTGCTATAAACATGGCAAAACCACCTAAAATAAACCTCGATACACCAGCATTGTGTATTTCAGCTACTCAATAATTGGGAAACTTCAGCACTAAAATTAAGACTCATAAAGCCAATCGCAGTGGTTACACTGGTTAATAGAATTGGCTGAAAATTAATACGCAAACTTTCCTGCATCGCTTGTTTTTTTCTCTTGCCCAAGACGCATATTGTGTAAAAAAGTCACCAGTAGATGCACGCAATCGGCAACCGCCATGGTGAGAATAATAGTCGGCGCCATCGCCGAGGTCGGCGTTAGTTTAATGCCCCCATAAATCGCCAGACCCAGAGCAGAAATAATCGAAAAGACGATAAGCAGAATAACGCTAAATGTTGCCGTAAAAGAACGTAAACATACAATCAATACCAGTAAAACGATGCCATACATCAAAGGAATCAGGGATGAATTATCTTTTATCGAAGCTTCTCCAAAAGCATTATTCATCATCACCATACCGCTAAGATGCAGCGTTAAATCAGGTTGCTTAAGCTTAAAATCGGTAACCAACTCACGTACTACTTCTGCTATTTCCATCGCTTCCATAGGGTTGGTGCCCGGCAATTGCATCGTGACATTAACACCAGAGACATGGCCTGTCTTCGATATCAACCGGTTCTTCAGCAATGGTTCATTTAAGGCAATCTGCTTGACGTACAGCAGCTGCTCATCAGTCATTTGCAAGGGCTGGATAATTAAATCAGCAACGATCAAATCATCTTCTTCAGCAATAGTGTGCTGGAAATTGCTAATCGAATCGACACGACTAGAATAAGGTAGCTGCCAGCCTTCTTTAGTCAACTCGACAATTGCCTGTAGATTTTCTCTGGTAAATATATCGCCATTCGCCGGCTCTACCAGAATCATCACATTATCACTTTTACTATAGGTATTTTGCAAAGCATCAAACGCTAATAATTGCGGATTATCTTCACTAAAAAATACTCGGTAATTATTAACGAATTCCAGACCCTTCAATCCGGAGCCACTCAACCCGACAAATATCAGGCTGAGCAGTAAAACCCACCATGGGTGATTAACAGCAAAGAGTCCTAGCCACTTTGATAATGCATTTTTCTTCATCATTGACTTCCTTTAGATTTAATTCCATTCATTAATAAATTCACAACCTGCTCGGCGATATAATCAGCCTGTTCATGTTCAGCCTGCCACCCAGGCAGGTGTCTACTTAATGGTTGCATCTGAATAATATCGCACACCAGAGCAATCACGCTCAAGGCAGAAAAATGTATCTGCTGTGAATCATTTAGCTGCTCAATAACCGCCATTAAATGGCTAAATTGTTCTTGAAATACTTCTTTAGCCAAAAACTGCATGCGTTCGTCATTAGCGTCTAGCAATTCTCTCTGCATTAAGCGTCTAAAATCAATATCAGTGCTTAATACTCCGGTCAAACAACTAACGAACCTAGCCAGCTTCTCATCCGCCGTCAGTTCTGCTTGCCATACTTCGTCAAAGGCACTTGCCTGTTTAGCAAATGCAAAATGCACCGCACCCAGATACAAAGCCTGTTTATTAGGAAAATAATGATAGACAGCAGAAGTGCTCATATTGACTGATTTTGCCAAATCCCGCATCGACGCTCCATCAAAACCTTGTTTAGAAAATAGCGTAACCGCCATTTGTAATATATTTTCTTTTGAACTCATCACCACATACCTAACGTTCGTTCTGTAAAATAATAAAGTATTATTCTGCCTATTACAAGTTGTAATATAAAAGACTGAAGTTTCCCAATAATTATTTATGGTAAAATTGAAACTATGGAACGTGCATGAAATAACTTGAGCAACTTCTAAAATCAATTTTCAGGAACAGTGACATAATTCCACTGGCCAAGAAACTCATCAAATATAATAGTCATTGATTCTTTAAACCCTTTCGCCACCTTTCTACCCGTTTCATAAATTCTATTTAAAATTATACACCAGCATTGTGTATTTCAGCTACTCAATAATTGGGAAACTTCAGTAAAAGACTCAGGCTTTATTAAGTCTACATTCCTTACCGTGAGTTAGCGCTTTAATGATAAAATGATTATTTTTATAATCGAATGACAATCATGTCAGAAACACTCCCGCGCATTGCTTTAACCCCAGGCGAACCATCAGGAATTGGCCCGGATCTATGCATACAACTTGCCCAGGACAACTTACCTTGTCAGCTAGTTGTCATTGCTGACCCCGTGTTACTTAGCCAGCGCGCAAAACAACTTGATTTACCCATAAGCATCAAACTGTTTAATGACCAACAACCCATTACCCAGCACATACCAGGAACACTTATTGTGCTACCTTGTCATTTGCATGACCCTGTTATATGCGGCAAATTAAATAAAAACAATAGCCAGTATGTGGTAAAAACCATAGCAACAGCAACAAAAGGCTGCCTTTCTGGACTATTTTCAGCAATGGTAACAGGGCCTGTCCATAAAGGGATTATCAATGATGCAGGCATAGCCTTTACCGGACATACTGAATATATTTCTGCGATTACTGGCGGGCACCCCGTGATGATGTTGGCCACTGAAGGTTTGCGAGTTGCCCTGGCAACCACTCATTTACCGCTGGCCGAAGTGAGCAAAGCAATCACCCAGAAAACATTAACAACGGTCATCCATTTATTAGACTCAGATTTACGCCATCGCTTTGGGCTCAAACAACCGCATATTTTAGTATGCGGACTTAATCCACATGCGGGTGAAGGTGGTCATCTTGGGCATGAAGAAATTGATATTATTGAACCTGTATTAATTAAATGTCGTCAAGATGGCATTAATTTACAAGGCCCACTACCTGCCGATACTTTATTCACCGCAAAATATTTGGATAAGGCTGATGCCGTGCTAGCCATGTATCATGACCAGGGTTTACCCGTTTTAAAATACAAAGGCTTCGGCAAAGCAGTTAATATCACCCTGGGGTTACCGATCATCCGTACCTCGGTTGATCATGGCACTGCGTTAGACCTGGCCGGCACGGGTAAGGCTGATGTTGGAAGCCTGGTTTTCGCTTTACAAACTGCAATACAGATGTCTGCTAGTACAAAAACATGTGCTAACTAACGATTTTTTTAAACACAGAAACAGACTTTTTTAGTTCATACCCTCAATACACTATGGCACATAAAGCACGTAAGCGTTTTGGTCAGAATTTCCTGCATGACCAGCATATTATCGACAATATACTGGGCTCACTTTTTTATAGCAAGGACCAGCACTGGGTAGAAATTGGCCCGGGACAAGGCGCATTAACCGAACCACTATTAAGTAGCGGCGTACAACTCGATGTCGTTGAACTAGACCGGGACTTAGTCAGGCTTCTGGGGTATAAATTTAAACAATACGATAACTTGACCATACACAGCTCAGATGCTTTAAAGTTTGATTTTTCATCATTAGCGCAAGACGATGAAAAGCTGCATATATTAGGCAACCTGCCCTACAATATTTCTACGCCGTTAATGTTTCATTTACTAGAAAACACACCGCGCATTGCCGATATGACTTTTATGCTGCAAAAAGAAGTAGTCGATAGAATTTGTGCGGGCCCGGGTAGTAAAAAATATGGCCGCTTAAGCATTATGATGCAGTATTACTGTGCAACAGAGCACCTGTTTGATGTCCCACCTGAAAGTTTTAACCCTACTCCAAAGGTTATGTCCTCAATTGTCCGTCTGGAGCCACATGCACAGCCACCAGTCATCGTCGATTCGGTTAAAATGTTAAATACCGTAGTCACTACCGCCTTTTCACAAAGACGAAAAACATTACGCAATTCACTAAAAAAATTAATTACCGAAACGGATATTATTGCATTAGATATCAACCCGACCCTAAGAGCAGAAACTATTTCTCTACAGGATTTTGCGAAATTAAGTCAATATATCAAGCAACATCCGCCAGAAGAAACTCTGTAGGGCGGACTTTATTCCGCGCATCAGTTAGCATGACCAATATTAGCGGACTCAAGTTCGCTCTACAGTAATAGGCAAGCTCCATGCTTCGTTTTACAGCTAATTTAAGTTTATTATTTACAGAAGTCCCTTTACAACAGCGTTTTCAGGCGGCAAAAGATCAGGGCTTTGAAGCGGTAGAAATTCAATTTCCCTATGAGTTAAGCGCTGATGTTATTCGTCAGGAACTGGATAAACAACAATTAAAACTGGTGTTATTTAATGTCGATGCTGATGACTTATTACAAGGCGGCGAAGGCCTGGCAGCAGCGCCTGAAAAAAAGCAACGCTTTGAACAGGCCGTTACTGAAACAGTGGCTTATGCAAAGATTCTAAAACCTGATGTTATTAATATCCTACCCGGCCGTTGTTTCGATACATCTCTGCTAGGCGATTATCAACAAACGTTTAAAGAAAACTTACATTTTGCTCTCGAAGCTTTCTCACCTTTAGGTATTAAAACAGTTTTTGAAGCGGTCAATACCGTGGATATGCCTGGTTTTATTATTTCTAGTAGTGAAAAGATGCTAGCCCTTATGGCAGAAATCAATCACCCGGATTTATTAATGCAATATGATATCTATCATATGTTAATGATGCAGGAAGACCCGGCTAATTTTATTCAGCAATATGCCGATAAAATCGGTCATATTCAGTTTGCCGATTGCCCAGGTAGACATCAGCCTGGTACTGGCAATATGGATTACATGCAGATATTTTCGATTATCAAAGCTTCTGCTTATCAGGGATGGACAGGGGCAGAATATAATCCGCTAGATTCAACCAAGGCATCATTAGACTGGCTAAAAAAGGAATATTAAGCAAATTTTTCATAGAAAATCTCTACTTATAGTTATGAGAATTTTCTATTTTTAACCTGGCTTATTTTTCAGGGAGATTACACGAGCAGCATATTGCTGTTATTAATTAAACAAAACCTAAACTAATTCAATAAGCTATGACTACAGACAAACTAATATTTAGCTTTTTAGCTGGCATGTACTTTATGATGCCAGCAACTGCCCTTGAAAAAGCACCTGACGCACGGATTAATGAGGTTGCTCAACTGGGTAAACAGGTAATGCCTTTTGATTTAAATCAGACCTTACATATTTTTTCTAAAGTTGAAAATGGTGGTGTGCAGCAAGTAATTGCAAAAGACCCGAAAAATGAGCAGCAAATTAAGCTTATACGAGAGCATCTTGATAAAATTGCCAGCGACTTTAAGCAAGCTAACTTTTCTGACCCTGAGAAAATACATGGTAAGGATATGCCCGGACTGGAAGCGATGCGCTCTGCCGAGCCAGGTAAAATAACGATAAAGTATCGTGAAATCCCGGAAGGTGCTGAAATAACTTATATGACCGCCAGCCCAAACTTAGTTACTGCCATTCATCAATGGTTTAATGCTCAACTGCGTGACCATGGGCGTCATGCGGCTATGCATCGCATGCACCATCAATAGAGGCTAAGGCAACTGGAAATAAATAAGTGTCCAATCAATATTTGGGCAGGATTTTTGTTTTGTCATTAGTGCTGTAACAATAAGCGCATAGCTGGCTACGTATCTATTGCTACCGTGCTAATGACGGACAAAAAGACCAGCAAGGATGATGATTATTTATTTCCAGGTGTCTAACTATTCTCAGCGATTAATCTGATTTCCGTATATTGAAAATATTATGACAAAAAATGCGATTCCGTCTTATGCTGCTTGCACTGGAATAGAATGAGCAGTCTTCACCATGTCATTTTTATCGTTGAAATAAACTAAAGTCGGCTGATAATTTTTTAGTTCCGCTTCGTCGAGTTCGGCATACGAACAAACAATAATATAATCACCAGGGCACGCAAGACGAGCGGCTGCACCGTTAATGGAAAAAATTCCCGAGCCCTCTTCTGCGCGAATCGCATAGGTAGTAAAACGCTCACCATTATTGACATTATATATCTGGATTTGTTCATACTCTCTTATCCCTGAGTAATCCAGTATTTTACCGTCTATCGCACAAGAGCCTTCATATCCTAATTCAGCATGAGTTACTGTTGCTCGGTGTAATTTTGCTTTAAGCATTGTAATTTGCATATCAGTCTATGTTCTATAAATATTTCAGAACTCGCTATTATGTCAAAAATTTACAATTTACACAAGAAAATGCTTTAGAAAAAACCCGACGAAAACAACGCAAACCACTGAATTACAATATAAAACAAACCATTACCAGCAAGCTCTATTATTATCAGGATTACTGAAGCTTAAGCCCCTTTCCTAACAAGCACACACTAACGCAGAACCAACTTATCAATTACAATGAAATTTACAGATCTAGCTGGATATTATCAATTAATCGCGTTACCCCAAGACTTGCCGCCACAAGAATAATTAACCGTGTGTCTTTTTTTCCTGCTGTCTGCAAGTCACAGCGACGACAAACAGAAAAATAATCTGGTCTAAAACCCTGTGCAGATAAAGATTGCATGGATGTGTGCTCGATTTCCGCAAAGCTTGCTTGCCTGGCTAATATCGCTTCCTTTGCCAGGCAGAGTGTTTGATACAACTGTATAGCCTGCTGGCGTTGCTGCTCAGTTAAGAGGGAATTACGTGAACTCATCGCCAACCCATCCACTTCCCGCTGGGTTGGTACAGCAATAATTTCTACAGGACTATTTAAATCAGCTGTCATGGTACGAATTACCTGCAGCTGTTGAAAATCTTTTTCACCAAAAAATGCTTTATCAGGCTGGACTATATTAAATAGCTTACTAACCACTGTAGCAACCCCATCAAAATGCCCTGGTCGCGCTGCTCCACAGTGATAATTTGTGACCTCTGCAACACTTACTGTTGTCAGACTTTTTGCAGGATACATTTCTTCTGTAGCTGGCATATAAAGTAAGTCAACAGCTAGAGATTGTAATTTCTCGCTATCAGCCTGTTCGGTGCGCGGGTAATTAGTAAAATCATTCGGGTCATTAAATTGTGTAGGATTAACAAATACACTGACTACGACCTGGTCTGCCTGTTCCTTTGCCGCGCTGATTAATTGCAAATGACCCGCATGTAAATTCCCCATGGTAGGCACAAAGGCAATAATCGCACCCTCCACTCGCCATTGTTTAATCTGCGCGCGTAAGTGCGCAATTTGTTTACTACAAATCATATTAAAAACTATGCTCTAGCCCAGGAAATTTCTGCTCCCGGACCTCAGCCACATAAGTCTGAACAGCTGCAGCCAGTGAATCTCCCTGCTGCATATAATCCTTGGTAAAACGTGGCTTTCTACCGGTACCGATACCTAACATATCGTATAAAACCAGTACCTGACCATCGCAGTTTACTCCCGCACCAATGCCAATCACTGGAATCGTCAATTGCTCGCTGATTTGTTGCGCTAAAGTTGCCGGAATACATTCTACAATTAATAATTGAGCGCCCGCTTGCTCAACTTCTAACGCATCGGCTAAAAGCCTTTCCGCCTCTTTCTCTTCTTTGCCTTGAACCGAGTATTTACCGGCCTGATAAATTAATTGCGGTAAGAGGCCTAAATGCGCACAAACCGGAATACCTTGTTGCACCATAAATTGAATAGTTGCAATTTTTGCACCTTCAATCTTAACCATCTGCGCTCCACCCTGCTGAATAAGCAAAGCAGCATTTTCAGCAGCCAGTTCAACGGTTGCCGCACTCATAAACGGCAAGTCAGCGAGTACAAATGCTTGCTGGCGACCACGACTGACCAATTGAGTATGATAAATCATATCTTGCATAGAAACCGGCAAGGTACTGGAATGCCCTTGCACAACCATACCTAAAGAATCCCCTACCAGTAAAACATCTACTCCCGCCTGATCTAATAAAGCCGCAAAGCTGGCATCATAAGCGGTTAAACTAGTAATTTTTTGTCCTGCCTGCTTCATAGCCTGCAAGTCAGCAATGGTTTTTATTTTTGTTCCGGAAATTGTTGCATATTGACTCATCAGGATACTTTCTCCAGACCATCCAACGGACAAGATGCAAGCAACCCTGCTATTTTGCCAAGCCCTGGAACTTCAATTTCAGGAGCAATCTCGGCTAGAGGATATAAAACAAAGGCACGTTTAGCCATACCATAATGCGGCACACACAAATCAGGCTGGTCAATTGTTTGCTGCCCATAAAGCAATATGTCCAGATCGAGAGTTCTCGGCCCCCAGCGCTCATCTTTACGCTCACGCCCTTGGTCTAATTCTATTTGCTGTAAACATCGCAGCAGTGCTATAGCAGATAAATCTGTGTTAATTGCCATGACTGCATTAACATAATCAGGCTGATCTTGCGGCCCCATCGGAGGGCTACGATATAAACTGGAAAAGGCATGCTCCAAGACACCCGACAAATCTTTGACAGCTTGCCTGGCTGCATTAATTTGCACTTCGGGGGTTGATAAATTACTACCTAAACCTATATAGGCGATTACCTTAGTCATTCTGTTTTTTATTTTCAGCCGGTTTACGTCTACGCCTGCGTTTTCTAGGCGATGATTTCGTTAGACTAGCTAACAGTTTCTTTTTCCCGGCTTCGGATGCTACCTGAAATTCAGTCCACCATGCTGCCAGTTCTGGATCAGCACCACCGGTTTCAGCTTGTAATAGCAGAAAATCATAAGCTGCCCTAAATTTAGGATGGCCTAATAAACGATAGGCACGCGCCCCATTTCGACTTTGAAACCGCGCCTGTAACCCCCAGACTTCACGCATTGCCACACCAATATGCTTTGGAAATGCAGTGCTTTTCACCTGCAGTGAAATAACCTGGCTTGCAGCCTGTTGAAATGCAACCGACTCAGGCAAACCCTGAGCAACATTTAAATTAGCCTGGGTTTTAACGGCATCCCATAAAAAGGCAGAAATCAGAAAAAAGGGAGCAATACTTTTACCTTCAGCAATACGCTTATCCGTATTTTCCAAAGCCTTTATAATAAATAACTTTGGAAAACCACTTTCCTCACTACTTAAACTTTTTTCAGCAACCGGGTATAAATGAGCAAACAAGCCATAATGACGCAGCATTTCAAACGTTTCTACTGCATACCCTGATAAAAATAATTTTAAGGTTTCATCCTGTAATCTTGCGACTGGAATATTAGCTAAAAGATCAGCTAATTGAAAAATAGGTTTTTCACATTCAGCATTGATTGAAAATCCGAGTTTTACTGCAAAACGCACCAGTCTTATCATGCGTACTGGATCTTCACGGTAGCGCGTTTCCGGGTCACCAATAAGACGCATCACGCCGGCACGATGATCGTGCATGCCCCCTACATAGTCAACGATAGAGAAATCCTTGATATTGTAATAAAGAGCATTCACAGTAAAATCACGACGTATAACATCCTGATCAATTGTGCCGTAATAATTATCATGCAATAAGCGACCATCCTGATCTACTTTTTGCAAGTCAGATACGTTTTCGCTCGAACCTCTAAATGTAGCAACTTCAATAATCTCTCGACCAAAAAACACATGCGCCAGCCTAAATCGTCTACCTATCAGCCGACAATTACGGAAAGCTTGCTTTACTTGCTCAGGAGTTGCGTTAGTCGCGACATCAAAATCCTTTGGTTCGCGCCCTAAAAGTAAATCTCTGACACAGCCTCCCACTAAATAGGCTTCATATCCTTCGTTCTTTAAACGATACAAAACTTTTAAAGCATTACTACTGATCTGGTTACGCGAGATATTATGTTCCGAGCGCGTATAAATTACCGGCTCTAACCCCGTCTTTTTCTCTATCTCTAAAGAATCACCAGCATCTTGCGGCTTAACGCTTTGCGTTTTATTTATTATTTTTTTAAAAAAACTTAAAATTTTTCTCTTCCTGTATTATCTTAACTTTGCAGCACTACACCTTACTTCTATACACAATCACTCAATATAAAAGTAAACCAAGACGTCTAATCCTTTTCTGACTAACGCATCAATCAATACTTCAACACCCCTAATATGCTTTCCTAAGGAACCTTATTTTAATAATAGAATCCCAATAAAAATTTCGCAGATAAGGAATGTTTTTTGATACCGAACAACATGCCAGTATAAGTATTTCCACTACACTCTTATATCATTGTCTCACTACAAGTGTTTTTTAATATCGGCAACTTAGGCACCTGGAGACAAATAATCATTGATATTTGAGCATTATTTTTTACAATAAAGATAAATTATATAGTAGAATCACCAGTTGATATGTAATTAATCTTAAAAATAAACTTTTATTACTCACTTTAAGCGTCTAAGACTTAATAAAAGTGGGCCAAAACCTGGGGGGAACAATGCTAAAAAATATTTTTGTCGCTTTTCTAGATAATCCTTTTATAGCGAGTATCGTTATATCTGATCTTTTTATCCTGCTTTTCCATAAGCCACCGTTCATATTTTCTTTAGGAATGTTCGCTATCTTAATTGCCTACTGCCTATTTTTAGGGCAAAAATTAGCTATCTTTAAGATTTAATTGGCTACGCAACAGTCTTCAAAGCCTGGTTCTACTGCATCCCCTGCACAACCAGGTTTTTTTCGATATATCGCTGTCATTATTTATGACCTTTTTCTAGTCATTGCTCTATTCTTTTTTGCCACAGCAATATTGCTACCTTTTAATCAAGGTGAAGCAATTCAATCCAGCTTTATTTTCCCTTTATACCTGCTTTGTGTCAGCTTTATATTTTATGGATGGTTCTGGACGCATGGCGGACAAACATTAGGCTTACGCGCCTGGAAATTACGCCTGCTTAGTGATGAACAAACAGAAATAACCTGGAAACAGGCTTTAATACGCTATCTTACTGCGTGTTTTTCCTGGCTCGCCCTAGGCTTAGGGATTTTCTGGCGGTTATGGCAAAAGGATAAAAAAACCTGGCAGGACTTAAGCTCTAAGTCAGCTATTGTTTTTATCGAAGACCTGCAAAAACAAGCAAAGAAATAGCTATAGAACTACAGCATTTCTCTAGCGTAGTCGGCTAATCGCATAAAGCGCGCCCATTAAGATAATACTACCCGGCAAGACAGCTACCAATAGTGGATTTAAGCCATAGACTATCCCCATTTGCCCCACCGCATTATCGATAATATTAAAACTCATCCCTATTAAAATACCCAGCATCATCCTAGGACCCAAAGCAATCCCACGACCTACACCAACAACAAAGGGCGCGGAGACCAATAACATGACCAAGGCAATAAAGGGATTAATTAACCTGGCCCAAAAAGCTAATTCAAATTTAGCTGAGTCCTGTTTGTTTTCTTGTAAAAATGTTATGTATTTTGATAAATCATTGAGTGCCATATTTTCTGGCTCAACCACCACCACATCAACCACATCTGGATCAATTACCGAAGACCAGATAATTTCATCCATTTGCTCACCTACAACCCGTTGAGGAGATACGTTCGAACTTTTTACCTGCTTAAGTGACCAATGCCCCTTATCCAGATAGTTTCCTCTCTGTGCATAAGTTAATTTTTGCAAATGCCTCTCGTCATCCAGCTGGTAAATATAAACATTAGCAACGTCCCCTTCAGTGTAAATATCTTTAATATGGATAAACTGATTGCCATCACGAAGCCACAGGCCACGCTTTGTTCTTGCTGCAGGCATTTGTGTTTTTGCTACACTGCGTAAAACTTTTGCTTTTTTTTCTGCATCTGGCCCTACCACCTCCCCTATAAAGAACGAAAATGTGACTAGCACCATTCCAGCAATCATGACGGCACGAATAATCCCGAATACTGAAACCCCTGACACCCTCATAGCCATTATCTCTCTATGATTTGCCATCCCCCCCAGAACAAAAAGGCTACCCAATAAAGCTGCCGAAGGCATCAACTCATATATATAACGAGGAGCCAACAAACCAATATATACAAAAATTTGCTTTAAATCATAATCCCCTACGCCGCGAAATTTTAACTCATCTTTTAAAGTAAAAAGATTAAACAGCGCATACAGCATAACCAGCGCAATCAACGTCCCCTTCAATACTTCTTTAATAATATAGCGATCTATTGCATTCATACTGATTTCCCTCTTAGCTGCATAAGCATCCAGATGAAGCCATTTAACCTGATCAATAAAATCACAATAAAAAAAGCCGCAAGCATATAAACGGCCCAAAACCCAAGCCACACTGAAATTTCGCCTTTTTCCATCCAGTTACTACTTACTTTTTCGAAATTAGCAAAACTAAAATAGATTAAGAATGCGGCCGCCAGATTCCCATACCCCCCACTGCGCGGACTTACTTGGGCTAATGGTACGGCCATAATAACTAGCACAAGAATGCTTAACGGCGCTGACAAACGGTGATACAACTCACTTAACTCTTTTAAGTCCTGTGTTTCCAGTAAATCTAGAGTAGCAATCCCTTCAACAGGATTTACTAATATTCCTGTACTACTCTCCAGGTGCATGGCATATTCAGCAAAAGTCTCAAAGATAAAGTCTACATCCCCTGCATTGCCTTGTACCCGCTCTCCATTTATAAATACGATATATAAGCCATTATTTATCGTACGCACTTCGGCACGTTCAGCAGTAATTACACCCATCTCATCGCCGCGTTTATTTTGTACAAAAACATCATGCATAACATTATCTGCACTAATTTTTTCCACATAAAAAATCAGGTTTCCCTTGTTATATTCACTAAACTTCCCTTCCGCTATTGCACGCACACCAACATTTTGCTTTTCCTCATGAATAATTCGCTCTACATTAGCTGCGGCCCAGGGAGCCAAATACAACGACATCCATGTCGCGACAAAAACAACCGGTATAATCGTTTTAAAGACGCTAATATAAAGTCGCCCTACCCCTGCACCTGCTGAAGATAAAGCAGACATTTCCTGATCCCTGTACATACGACCCAAAACCATCAACACACTGACAAAGACTGCTGGCACCATGAAGGTCACACTTGCCAGAACAATTTTCAAGCCTAAAATACCTACAATTGCCTCGGTAGAAATCAAACCATCAACAGCCATTTTAAGTATTTTAATAAAATTTCTACTGACAATGATAACCACTAAAACAGTCAGTACTGAAAAGATAGTTTTCAGTAAATCACTCATTATCATTCGATCCACTATGGATAAAAATCGAATATTACGCATTAATTAACCTTCGCTGGGTAAGTCATATTTCTCTTTCCTCTTACAATGCCTTTATTTAATCGCAAAGACAATGAGCCACTCTGACAGTCACTGTTGCTGTATTCTAACAGCTAATTTTAACCCTTAACTTACGCTAGCTGAAAGACTACGTAGCAAGCTAGCGAAAATTTAACTAAACACTTTACCTATCAGCTTACTCACAAAACACCAATAAAAAAGCCGCACCCTGCTTACACAAGGTACGGCTTTTTAACAACAATTCTAAAAAAACGAACTTCTTTTTATAATTTTGCTAAAACTTTTGCAACCGTTTCACCCATTGACGATGGATTCGGCGCAATCGTCACCCCCAAATCCTGTAACATTTCTACTTTTTCAGCCGCACTCTCTCCTGCTGAAGAAATAATCGCCCCTGCATGCCCCATGCGACGTCCTTTAGGTGCTGTTAACCCAGCTATATAGGCAACAACAGGCTTACTCATTTTTTCTTTTGCAAACACACCTGCATCAACTTCCTGAGAGCCACCAATTTCACCAATCATCAACACAACTCTGGTCTCATCATCCTCTTCAAATTTCTCCAGAATATCCTGATGCGAACTACCATTAATGGGATCACCACCAATACCTACAGAAGTTGAAATCCCGATACCGAGCTCTTTCAGTTGATCAGCAGCTTCATACCCTAAAGTACCCGAACGACCAACGATACCTATCTCGCCTACTTGATAAATATGACCTGGCATAATACCTAGCATAGATTTTCCGGGGCTAATCGTTCCTGCACAATTAGGTCCAGTCAACACCATACGCTCATGTTTAGGGAATTTGCGTAAGTATTGCTTTACTTTCATCATATCTTGCGTAGGAATACCATCAGTAATCGCTACACAATATTTAATGCCTGCATCAGCCGCTTCCATAATTGAATCTGCCGCAAAAGCCGGGGGCACAAAAATAATACTCGCTTCTGCTCCAGCTTGCTCAACCGACTCTTTAACCGTATTAAAAACCGGGCGACCCAGATGTGTTTGTCCACCTTTTCCTGGCGTTATACCACCAACAACATTAGATCCATAATTAATCATATCCTGAGCATGGAAACTACCGATTTTACCGGTAAATCCCTGCACAATCATGCGCGTTTCTTTATTAATTAAAATCGCCATTATGCAGCTCCTTCTTTTGCTACTTGTTCATTACGTGCCTGCACAGCTTTCTCAGCCGCTTCTGCCAAAGTTGTTGCGGTTATTATTGGTAAGCCACTATCCGCAATAATTTTACGGCCTTCTTCTACATTAGTACCTGACAAACGCACAATTAAAGGAATTTTCATATCAATTTTTTGCACCGCATGAACAACACCTTCTGCAATCCAGTCACAGCGGTTAATGCCGGCAAAGATATTAACTAGCATAGCTTTAACGCCTTCATCAGCCAAAACCAGGCGGAAGGCTTTTTCTGTACGCTCAGGAGATGCGCCACCACCAACATCTAAAAAGTTTGCCGGCTCACCACCAGCCAGCTTAATCATATCCATAGTTGCCATAGCCAGACCAGCACCATTAATCATACAGCCGATATCGCCATCCAGACCAACATAGCTTAAGCCTCGATCAGCCGCAGCCATTTCACGCGGGTCTTCCTGAGTTTTATCACGTAATTCAGATACCTTATGACGACGAAACAGTGCATTATCGTCAAAACCCATTTTTGCATCCAGAGCAATCAATTCACCACTTTTAGTCACTACCAAAGGATTAACTTCCAGCATATTCCCATCCAGCTCTCGCATGGCACGATAGCAACCAGAAATAAACTTAACTGCATGACTAATTTGTGATGCCTCAAGACCTAAGGCAAAGGCCATTTTACGCGCCTGAAAATCTAACAGCCCTACAGCAGGATCAATATGTATTTTTTTAATTGCATCAGGGTTATTCTCAGCTAAATCTTCAATTTCCATGCCACCTTGAGCAGAACCCACCATGACAATACGCTCATGCTCACGATCTACCAGAAAACTAAAATACAACTCTTTAGCAATATCAGTTCCTGCTTCAATATATAAGCGTGAGCATACTTTTCCGGCTGGGCCTGTTTGATGGGTAACCAATCGTTTACCCAGCATATCATCAGCAGCTGCCTCAACTTCCTCATGAGAAAAGCATATCTTTACCCCGCCCGCTTTACCTCGGGCACCTGAATGAATTTGCGCTTTTACAGCCCAGACATTACCACCAATTTCTCTGGTACGTTGCACTGCATCTTCAGGGCTATACGCTAGCCCCCCTTCTGCAATTTTAACACCGTAACCAGCTAATATTTCTTTAGCTTGATACTCATGAATATCCATAGCATCCTCTTATAAATAACTAACATTTAACGAAAAAAGGCCGCATAAGCGACCTTTATCTCTATCACTATTTTCTTTTATGCTTTAGCAGCAATTGCTGCAGCCGTATTGACCACATTATTTGCCATCTTCTCAGAAGCAGCATCGATTAAACGCCCATCCAATGCAGCGGCACCCTTACCTTGTGCCGCAGCCTCTTTTAAAGCAACTAAAATACGTTTGGCTTTTTCTACCTCTGCTGCAGGCGGAGTAAATACTTCATTCGCCAAAACAATCTGTGATGGATGAATTGCCCATTTCCCTTCACAACCTAGAGCTGCAGCTCTTCTGGCTGCATCTTTAAAGCCTTCTGGATCTTTAAAATCACCAAAAGGTCCATCAATGGCACGTAACCCGTAGGCACGACACGCAACTGTCATACGACTAATCGCGAAATGCCACTGATCTCCCGGGTAATCAGGATTCAACCCACCAATATTTGTTGTTCTCGCACGATTGCTTGCAGCATAATCGGCCACACCAAAATGCAAGGCCTCTAAGCGACCACCTATAGCTCCCTGTTTAGCAATATCTTCAACATTTGCCATGCCAAGTGCCGTTTCGATTAAACACTCAATGCCTATTTTTTTAGTTAAGCCTTGCTGCATTTCTAACTGGTTAAGCATAGATTCAACCATATAGACGTCGCTATAGACACCCACTTTAGGAATAAGTATTGTGTCAATTCTATCGCCACATTGCTCAACTAAATCAACAACATCACGCACCATATATTGTGTATCTAAGCCATTAATGCGTATAGAAACAGTAATACCATGCCCCGCCCAATCCAGTTCGTTGATGGCTTTAATAACATTCTTACGTGCTTGCAACTTGTCATCAGGCGCAACCGCATCTTCAAGATCAAGAAAAATAACATCCACCCCACTTTTCAATGCTTTCTCAAACATCTCTGGATTTGATCCCGGAACGGCTAATTCACAACGATGCACACGCTGCGCGTTTGCTTCATATAATGTATGACTCATTTAATAGCTTCCTACTTTATGTAAAATAATATGGTGTAATAAGGTGATTTCTGTCAAAGAATATACTAGCTTACTTGTCTTTTTGCCCTTCTTCGGTGTTGCGACTACAGTTACATAGCGCAACTATGCGGCTGTAGTCGCGCCTTGAAGATGAACAAAAATCCTGCGCAATCTGGTATATTCTTTTCCGACAATCACCTAAATACAAGACTAGCCTTCCTAGCCTAAATCGAAATTAACTCATAATTTTACCGCGTAGCACTATAATGTCAATGAATACCCTGTTCAAAATTTAGCAATAAATCGTTGGCAAAAAAAATGCGCTTAGCTAGTTTGGTAGCTAAACGCATAAAGAACTCAACAATTCATTAAGGGAGGTAAGAATGTTTATTTAAGAGTTCCAGCTATTCTACCCAACTAATAGAAAACTAAAAATGTGGCATATTGCCGCGCGACAGTTTGTCGCAGATAACTAAGACACCATCACTATCATTGCAACCTACCATACCGGCACACGAAAGACTTAAAGAACCCTATTTTAACGGCACCCAGCTACTATAAAAAATATGATTCATCTTTTGCATAATAATTGCCACAAATTTCACAAACAAATCCATTACAGGGTGACACAAACTGGGCCTGACTATATCCACAAACAGACAATAGCGCGGCTCATCAGTCTCGTTAAAGGACTGGTGCTGCAGAGTATCATCAAAGATAAACATTTTGCTTTCACACCAGTGATTTTCTACATTACGTACCTTTATATAAGTATCCTGACTGCTAATATCATTAATATTATAAAGAACTCTTAAGGTTGTGCGTAAGGGGCCAAAATGCTCATCTGTTGATTCTTTTTTATTAAAAACAGAGACCCCTATAGTTCTAATATATTTATAATCTTTATGAAAGGCAGGAACGGTATAGAAATTTTCGATATTCTTTCCGTACCACTTAAAGAAAATCATGCTGCGCCTGATTTTCTCAGCACGACTGGATATTTCATCGACTACTTTTTCAGCCTCAACAACGGCTAATATTTCTTTAATCTCTGCCTGGCATTCAGATGGTAAATCCTGTAATTGATATAAGGCAAGGTAACTATGTCCATCAATATATTAAAGGGTGATAAGGCCCAGGTTGGCACGCCATTGCCAAAAAAATATCGATACAGCAACTGCCCATCTATATTGCAATTGCGACTGACA
Source organism: Bathymodiolus platifrons methanotrophic gill symbiont (assembly GCF_002189065.1). Classification (GTDB taxonomy): domain Bacteria; phylum Pseudomonadota; class Gammaproteobacteria; order Methylococcales; family Methylomonadaceae; genus Methyloprofundus. The sequence continues at coordinate 9,414 of NZ_BDMN01000044.1, read as the reverse complement.
TCGTAAACGCCACAGAGCACATAGAACAGCATTACTGTAGGTAAAAAATAGCTCAGGGAAATTAAAAACACATACCAGATTACAGATTGAACTAAAAACTTCTTCCTTCTCTTCTCTTCAAACTCTTTGTTATCCATCGATTCCCCCTAATTAATTAAACCAGTAAAACATAGTCAAAAAAATACCATAATTATTATATGTGTATTATCGGCAATACGCATTATTCTCATTACCTTTCGGCACAAGATAGTTTGTACATTATGCAAGCACAGCGTAAAATCAACAAGATTTATAAGATATAATTTATCTAAGACCCTGAGTCAGAACATTTATTAGTAGCAATCCTCTTATTTCAAAAATTCTAACACGCGGACCTTTTTATGACTGCACAGCAAACCTCGACTAGCAAAGAACCTGAAAAAATGCCAGGCGCCCTACCTCTGATAGGAAATATGCTTAAATTTGGTAAAAATCCATACGAGTATATGAGCCTGCTAAGAAGCAAGCTCGGTGAAATTGGTGAGTTTCGTTTATTTCACCAGCAAATGATTCTACTTACTGGTCCAGAAGGTAATGAGGCTTTTTTTCGCGCGCCTGATGATCAGCTGGACCAGAATGAAGCCTATAAGGTTATGACCCCCATTTTTGGTAAAGGGGTTGTTTTTGATGCACCACCGCATATCAAAGATCAGCAACTAAAAATGCTGATGCCAGTATTGCGTGACAAGCCGATGCGTACTTACTCAAAAATCATTGTTCAGGAAGTTGAAGAAGCCGTTAAAGACTGGGGGGAATCTGGCGAAGTTGATTTGCTCGAGTTTATGAAACAATTGACTATCTATACCTCCAGTCACTGTTTATTAGGTAATGAATTCCGTTATGAGCTAAATGAGGAATTCTCCCGGCTATACCATGATCTGGAAAAAGGTATGCACCCGATTGCGTTTATTTTTCCCTATCTGCCCATACCGATTTTACGCCGCCGTGATAAAGCACGCATTCGCTTACAGGAACTGGTCACTGAAATTATTGAAAAACGCGCCCAGAAAACAGAAAAAAGCGACGATGCTTTCCAGATGTTGATTGATACTCGCTATGAAGATGGCAGCCCTCTTTCACCTCATGAAATCACTGGATTACTGATTGGAACTTTATTTGCCGGGCATCATACCACAGCCGGAACAGCCGCCTGGATCACATTAGAACTAGCGCGCAACCCCAAGGAAATGGACAGAGTGCTGGAAGAGTTTGATACTTTATATGGCCATGATGGCGAAGTCACCTTCCAGTCTTTACGTGAAATCCCTTTCTTTGAACGTGTGATTAAAGAGGTATTACGCATACATCCGCCGCTAATAATGCTAATTCGTAAAGTGGCTAAAGATCTGCACTTTAAGGACTATGTTATTAAAGCGGGTAAATACGTCTGCGTATCTCCCCGAGTTTCACACCGTATTCCTGAAATATTCCCTGACCCAGAAAAATTTGACCCTGACCGCTTTACCAAAGAACGCCAGGAAGATGCAACGCCCTTTAGCTGGGTTGCTTTTGGCGGTGGTCGTCATAAGTGTAGTGGTAATGCCTTTGCCATGTTACAGCTAAAAGCAATTTATGCGATTCTTTTACGTCGCTATAAATTTGAACTAGTAGACCCACCGGAAAGCTATCAGGACGATTACACGGAAATGGTGGTACAACCTGGCTCACCTTGTATGGTACGTTACAGTAAACGTGACAATATTCAGCAAACAGAAGTTGAAAGCAAAAAGGCTGCAGAGGAAACCGTAAGCAAGCAAAATTGCTTTAAAGTCGACGTTGATTATGACTTATGCCAGGGACATGCTAACTGCATGGCCGAAGCAGCTGAAATTTTTCAGGTTGATGACAAAGGCATGTTGACGGTATTACAAGAAACACCAGACAACACTTTACTTAAAAAAGCACAAGCAGCAGCGCAATACTGCCCAACCGGTGCAATAAAAATCAAACAGGATTAAGGAATCAATATGGCTGCATACCCAAGAGCAGAACTTGAAGAGATGGTGGAACGCTGGCTAGAAGCAAATCGTCAGGCGGAAAAAGATGGTGACTGGCCTAAGCATCTAGGCGCCATGTATACTGATAATGCTGAATATCGCTGGAATATAGGCCCAAATGAAGAGTTTGTTGCGCACAATCGAGAAGAAATAGAAAAGTGGGCACTGGGCGAACAAATGGAAGGCTTTGAAGAGTGGAAATATCCTTACCACCGCATTCTGATTGATGAAAAACAAGGTGAAGTCATCGGACTCTGGACACAGGTATCACCAGCTAAACGCGAAGATGGATCAAACTATACTGTTGAAGGTGTCGGCGGCTCCTGGTTTCGTTATGGCGGTGATTACAAATGGGAATGGCAACGAGACTTCTTTGATTTAGGTAACACCAAAGCTTTATTCTTTGAACTAGCTGCCGCAGGCAAACTGGATCCAGCAGTAAAGGAAAAAATAGGTAAACTAGCAAAAGGCCACCCTTTACTAGGACACGAAAAATTGCGCCCAGAAGCCAGCTTATTACACAAGCTAAAAGGTTTTTTGGTAATGGTACGTATTGCTATTTTTAATAAATAGAAATACATTCCTGCTACAATACCTTAAAAAAATTATGTCAATATTTTGGGAGCATTATGAATACTGAAGAAAAAAAGCCTAAAAGCCGCCGCGAATTAGTCCGCACCATGGGCCAAAGCGGTAACTATTGGTATGCCATGGAAGAAAGCAAAAACCTTAAAAAAGGTAAATCGCTAGAGGTTATTTTCTGGAAAAGCCCTATTGCCCTCTATCGAGGCGAAGATGGTGAGGTTCGTGCCATTGAAAACCGCTGTCCGCATCGTCAATTGCGTTTAACATCAGGCATCGTCCAGGGTGATGAAATCACCTGTCAATACCATGGCTGGACTTTTGATGGCTGCGGAAAATGTACAGGAATTTCACACGAATTAGGCAAGGGCAAAGCCAAAGATAGCCTGCCTAATATCAAGGTTAATTCTTACCCGGTACAGGAAAAATACGGTTTAATCTGGGTATTTCCCGGAGACCCTGCCCTGTCAGAAACGGTTAAAACCCCAGCAATACCACAGCTAGATCAGGAAGAGCCATGGGGATTCATCCCTATTGATGTAAAACTAGATGGACATTACAGCATGATGCTGGAAAACGTCTGCGACTTTAACCATGCATTTCTACACCGTAAATTTAAACCATTTACTGACCCACACTTATTAGGTACGCGCCGTGAAGGTGATACCATCTGGATTGATTACGAAACAGATATGAGCCAGAGTAGTGCGGTAAAAACTGCCGGTGAAAAGAAAGGAGCCGGCTTAGAAAATATGACTTTGTGGTACCAATATCCTTACCAAGGCTCCAACACAGCGGATAAATATTTACATTGGTTATTTATGACCCCTATTGATGAAAATCACACGCGTTGTTTTTTCGTCTTTTTACTAGGCCCATTAGAGATTCCTTTTATCAATAAACCCGTGCCTAAATTTTTACGCAAAACGGTTATTGCTTTAGCTAACAAATTTTATATTATTCCTCTATTAGGTGAAGATACCTATATTATTAATGAAGAAATGCTAGGGCAAGAGCGTCACCCTGATATTCAGCATTTAGAGTTTAACCCAATCGTGGGCGAATTCCAGAAAATGAGCATTGAGAAATGGGAAGAATACGTTCATACAGAAGCACTGCGCAAAAAGAAGCAAAAAGATGATAAAGAGCGCTACGTATTTACCGGGGCTGGACTCACTAAAAAAGAGCTGCGTGATTACAATACAATGCTTGAAGAAAAAGAAGAAGCTGGTTTATAAGCATATTTTCTCGTTCTCACGCTCTGCATCACTACTGTTAAGTTAAGGCTGGGTTAGATTATCCAGCATTTTATAATGCTTCCTAAGATGCCGGGTTACGTTTTTATTGCTTCGCAAAAAAATCTAACCCAGCCTACGTTGTAACATTTTATTATTTAATACAATAATCCTTAACTTAATGGCAGTAACGTTCTCATATAAATTCCCACGCAGAGCGTGGGAACTATAGGATAAGTTATTTATGACTACACTGGTAACTGGTGCCACTGGGCACTTAGGCGCAAATCTAGTTCGCGCACTATTAGCAAGAGGGGAAAAAGTCCGAGCCCTAATACGTAAGGGTAGCAATAATACTGCCCTCGATGATTTAGATGTAGAGCATGCTTACGGCGACTTACGTGATGAACAATCTATAATTAAAGCAGTAAACGGTTGTGATTATGTTTATCACCTTGCTGCATTCGTTAGTATACGTGATGGCGACCGTAAAGAGCTTTATGATGTTAACGTGCTAGGCACGCGTTACTTAATGCAGGCCTGCCGACTAGCCAATATTAAAAAAGTAGTGCATTGCAGTTCATTTGGTGCGGTAGGAAACAACCCTGATGGCGCATCCAATGAAAAATGGGCAGTTAGCCCTTATGAAATGACTACGGACTACGAAATATCCAAGACCTTTGCCGAATTAGAAGTGTATAAAGAAGTCGTCCGTGGCCTACAAGCGGTTATCGTCAATCCAAGTGGTATTGTTGGCCCCTGGGACTTCAAGCCCTCATTATTGGGTAAAACAATAATCGAATTTGCGCAGGGAAAAATGCGTGGCTCAGTGAAAGGCGGCTTTGACTTTACGCCTGTGCAAGATGTCGTACAAGGCCATCTATTAGCCATGGAAAAAGGCGTGGTAGGTGAACGCTACCTACTGACAGGTGAGCAACATAGTATAGATGAGACTCTGGACTGGCTCGAAGAGTTCACCGGGGTAAGCAAGCCTAAACTAGTAATACCAACCTTCCTGATGCAAAACATAGCAATCGTTAAAGACTGGATTGAACGCAAGTTTTTTCCACACGTCTACCCACGCTTTAACTATCATTCGATTCGGCTATTAAATTGCGGTAAATATGGAGCGCATACCCGTGCAATCAATGAACTAGGTCTTAAACCGACACCGGTTAAAGAAGCTTATCGTGATTCCGTACTGTGGTTTAAAGAACACGGATATATAAAGTAAAACTTTACGCATCAAGTGAAAAGCCACGTTCTAAGGACGGTGGCTATCGCTTTTAATATGATTACTTGAATCAACGATAGGCTTTTTCTTCATTGCCAACAAGCCCCTGATAAAGCGAGCGGGCATATTGAGCACTTGCTTCAAAAGCATAGGACTGCGCCTTTTCCAGATATCCTGCTCTGGACGCTTTTAGCTCTGCCTCATGCTCAATCCAGTAATCCATCTTAGTCGTTAGACTTTGCAAATTTCCTGCGCTGAATAAAAAGTCATCATTCAACGCAAACTGCGCCGAAGCGCTGTGCTCTGCATCACTAATCAATGCTGGTAAGCCACAGCCTATTGCTTCCAGAACAGCCATACCCTCTAATTCAATTTCAGAAGCGTGAATAAACAAATCAGCTGTATTAAATAGAGAAATTAACTTTTCCTGACTAACATACTCAAAAAATGCAGGATTAGGTAAAGTATTCCCAAGATCAATCAGCTCTGCTCGTAATGCGCCCTGCCCTGTTACAACCAGCTGAATTTTATCTTTATATTTTGATTGTTTTATGGCCTGCATCACTAGGTCATGACGTTTTTCTTTGGCCAGTCGCCCGACCATCAGAATCATAAACTTATCTGCAAACTCAGGCTCCTTAACACATTGCTTTGGCCTAAACTGCTTAGGTAAACCATTAGATATTATTTCCACCGGAACCTGAATAGAGAATTTCTCTAGCATTTTCTTGCCAAAGGCACTCGGAGACATCACCAGATCGGCTTTATTGTAAAACGTACGATTAAAAAAACGATACAGAAAGGCATTCAACCACTCATAATCCAGGCCTATATTCCACATAAGATTTTCGGGCTGTACATGAAAGCCAAAAACCACTGGTTTATTCAGTTTACGAGCTATTTTTAAAGCTTGATAACCTAAAAAAAAGGGAAATTGAATATGTACTAAATCTGCATCCTTTATTGCCTCATGCAATACTTTTTTATTTGGCCAGGCAAACAAAAAGTCCATTTCCTGCATTTGCTTTTTAGCGAATGGTACATAAAAAGCAGGAAAAACTATCTTATTCTCTTCTGCTTTACCGCTACTAATAACTGTTAATTCATCTGTTTTTTTAAAAAAATCAATAAAACGTCGGGTAGACACAACGCCTCCCGATTTTTCTCCATCCACATTATCAGCAACAAAAACAATTTTCAAAATGCTACCTCCAAATATGGATACAAGAAAAAAGGGGTTAATAAAACCTAAAATTAAAGTGCTTTGGGATATTATTAAATCCGCATTCCTAAACCGCTAAAGTGGTACTCGCTTATGACTAAATGCCGGCAAGACGATCAAAGTACAAATTAAAGTAAATGAAATCCCAATTGCCAATAGCAAACCCATACTGGCAATGCCCTGATGATTGGTAAATGCAAGACTGGTAAAACTAAGCAATGTAGTCAATGAACTAAAAAATACGCCTCTCGCCGTACTAGTCTGCAATAGATGTTCACCCTCTTTAACACCCGCATAAAGGCGATGCATAACATGAATCCCACTATCAACTCCCATACCCATTAATAAAGGTAAAGCAATAATATTAGCAAAATTAAACGGGTTATTGAATAGTACATTAGTCGCTACCGTGAGCAATCCAGCCAGTAATAATGGCCAGATGACCAGTAAAGTATTACGAAAACTTCTCAGGATAATAAGTAAGACCAGAAAAATAACAATAAACGCGGTTGAAAACGCTTGAATAAATGCTTTAGTCATTACCTTTCCTGCAGCCAGATCAGAAACAGGAAGACCTGTAACTGAGTCATCAATACTCTGTACCTCTGTCGCAAATTCAGCTAGGTTCGCTGCTATATTAAGGTCATTCCTCGGATCAATAATCACTTTATAGATTCCTGAAGTACTCACCCAGTTTTGCCTAATATAGGCTGAAATATCCTTTAACCCAAAGAAATATGCCTGCATACTGGTATTCAGTTGCTGCATAGTATGTGGAAATAACCCAAGTATACTTGTATCTAATTGTTGATAAATGGAACCAGGCTGCTCTGAAGCATCGGCAAAACCAATAAAGCTACTGATATCTTGATTTAATTTATCTAACAGCTCTGGTGATGTGTTTCCCGCTGGATTGGCTAATGCTAAAGCAATTTTAGTACGTAGGTCAATTAGCCCTTGCCGGGAATCAGCCTGCTCCAGCGGTCGATCAAAGCTGCCAAGATCAGTACCAAGAATAAAGCCTAGATATTCAATTATTTCCAGCTTATCTTCCTGGTCTTTAGCAACAAAACTACTTAAAGTAATTGTTTTATTGACTGCCGGCAACTGCTTCACTCTAGTCGCTAAAGTTTCTGCATTTTCCAGTGAGTCACTTAAGCCGATCAGGACAAATGGAGACCTGTCTTTTGACTTTAATAATTCTTTGAATACGACAACTGATTCGCTACTCTGATCTCTGAGGTTAACGGGATTTGAATCCAGATAAATATAATTAAGTGAAAAAGCAGCAACAATAGCCAGCAGAATTGAGGTATAGCGGATACCTCTTGCATATTTTATTGGAAAAGTGCATAACCAGTCAGGAAGCTTAGTCACTTGCGTATGAGAGAGCTGTTTTATGGAAAATACTTTTAATAACGCAGGTAATAAAGTTAAGGACACAATCAAACCCACAAACATACCACCACCTGAAATTAACCCTAGCTCTGAGACACCTTCATAATCTGTAGGAATAAAAGCGAAAAAACCAATTGAAGTCGTCAGTGCACAGAGGAACAGCGAAGAACCAAGAATTTTTACACTCTTTTTTATTGCCTCTTCACTGGTCATATGATGCTCCCAACACTCTCGGAAGGCCAAACAAATATGAATTGAAAAATCGACCCCCAGCCCAATATAAAGTATCGCAAAGGCAACGGATAATACATTAAGATGCCCTACTGCAATGGTAGCAAATCCAGCAGTAAGGATAAGCCCCATAATCAATGCAATGAGTGTACATAGCACCAGCTTCACTGAGCGCAAGCCTAGATAAAGCACGACTAGTATTAGCGCAAGTGCAAACAAACCTGAATAAACGGTATCTTCAGCAAGGACTCGCATTTCATCCTCTTCTAAAGCTATTTTTCCAGTAATACGAATACTAACTTGCGGGTCCTGTAATTGAATATCTCTGACTACGCTTCTTGCAAAGTCCATAGAGCGTTCAACCGGTTTCATACTATTAAAATCAGCGATGGGCCTGGCACTAACTACGCTACGCAAAGTATTTCTATCACTAGACTCATTCACAGCAAGTAGTTTTTGCCAGGATAAATAACGCGTCTGATTTGACTGTACAGCAATAAGTGACTGACCAATTTGCTCAAGTAACGGATCCAGGTCCGTTGGTAAAGCTTCATCAGTATTTTCCAGCGCCTTACCCAATATATCCAGCAAACCCTGTAAATGGTAGTTTTGTGACAAATGACCAATAAAAGGCTGTGCATCTGCTAGCGTAGTTGATAAATCATTTAGCTTTTCAAGCTCAAGATATAATAGACCTTGTTGCTTTAAGAACACATTGTCATCAGGAATATAAACATATTCAAATAACTGTTTATTTTCACTAAGCCGTTTAGCCAAAAGTTTTGCAGCGATAGCCGTTTGTTCTGCAGTAGGAGACTCAACAACCAGCTGAATAGTCGCAGCATCTTGAGGAAAAGCCTGTTCCCAACGGCTTCGATTTTTCTGAAATGGTAGGTCTTGAGATAATAATGTTGATGTATCTGTATTTACACCCAGATTATTAATTGTGTAGTCTATACTCGCGGCACAAGTAATGATAAATAGTAGAATTACCAGCCATGAAAAACGAAGCACCTGAGCACTCCACCAGCAAAGAAATTTATCCAATAATAATGCAGAACGATTACTCATATAAGTTTTACTAGGTTGCCATTATCAATTATTTTGCAATATTATACGGCTAAAATGATTTAGCTGCCCAGCCACTTAAAAACAACCTGGCTTAATCATTAAATTTTTCTGGGAAATATTGGGCATCCTTCATTTCCCCGTTGACACTTTTGTTGTTTTTTACCTGGGCGCGCGGGCAAGCAGCCCGCGCCCCCAACTCTTTAAAAATAGACAGGCGCGCCATGCTACCTCACAAAATTCTGGGACTCCTGTCACCAACATTCATTCGCCTACGCAGCGAATGGGAGATGCCCTGGTCGCCCTGCGTCCGTCTCAACTACGCACAAAACCCTGCTCCGTTTCCCTGATTTTAAGCGACTGAGTGGATAATCCAAGTATTACCCGACATTTATCAGAACATCTTTT
>NZ_BDMN01000043.1 GCF_002189065.1 Bathymodiolus platifrons methanotrophic gill symbiont | reverse complement strand
TCGCCTACCAGGGACTAAAAATCATCACTCCGCTTAGGCTCCGTTTCCCTGATTTTAAGCGGGGGTAAACATCCGCGCCATCAATTTTAGGAAAACAGGCCAATAAAGAAAATACATAAGAGCTCCTCTTAATTGTAAACAATAAATAATCCTAGAAAAATATTAGTTGAGTACCAGGGTAACTACTGGATTTCCTGGGATTGCCGGGGGTTAATTCATTAATCAGGTAAAGCAGAGTTGTTACGATAAACTTGCTAAAGCTGCTTGAGCTTTAGCCTTTTGCCTAACTTTAATTTTAAATGATGTGTTTGCTGGATCTATTTTTGCATCAATTGCTTTATTAAGATAACTTAACGCCTGTTCGTTCTTGCCCTGCTCCAGCAAAAACTCCGCATAAAAATAATTGCTGGCAACCCCATCAGGATTAACCTGCAGGGCTTTTAATAAATACGTTTCCGCTTCGTTATCATCCCCAAAAGCAACGGGCCATCCAGGCACCTTATAATACAACACACCCATTGTTACTAAAGCTGAACCATCACGTGCTTCCGGATTAATATCTATCGCTTTGGCTAACAACTCTTTTGCCTGCTTAACCAATCCAAGTGCAACAAAACTAGAAGCATCTTCGGCCATTGTCAATAGAATAGCTGACTTCAATATAAGGGGCTCAGCTTGACTAGGAAAGTCTCTAACGACACTTGTAATGTCTTCAGCCAGTTGCAAAAATATATTTTTACGGTCAGAACTAGCTTCTGTTTCACTAGTATCAGCCCAGGTTGCTTCAATTTTTGACACACTCTCTTGCATAGAGTCCGCTAAAGCGCCCCGTGCAAAAAGTAGCAAAAAAACAACAAAAATTAATTTTTTCATGCTCAGAGTATAGTCGTCAAAACCCGACAATTCAAGTTTACTAATATATTTATTAAATAACAAATCCCATTAAAAAATATAATACACAGATATATATAAGAATTTCTCATTTACCATAATTATACTAATGTTAATTTGTGTTAATTACATCACATTTTGTTGCGCTTGTTGTATAATTACAACGACCATTATTGCTAAACCTTAGAAACTAACAGATCAGAACCCCAGTATAGCCACCATGCCGCAAAAAAAACCAAGCTGGAATCTTTGGAAACTCCTCACCAGAAATGGCCGTCAAGTATGGGCATTTAAGGCTGGTACGTCTGACATTGATGATCATCTAAAAAATGCAGATGATTTTTCTGAGCAGGAACGCCAGGCATTTAGTAAAGATTTTGCTTTCGACCGTCAGTCTAACCCAACATCAGCTGATAAGGTTTTTAGGCAACAGGCACTAGCAAGCAATAATTTCAAACTTATTGAACAAAAAATAGCGGAAGAACAAACTTTAATAGATAGCCTGACTAAAGGCATGCACTACTTCTCTCAGTTGCAGACTGATGAAGGCCACTGGCCAGGCGATTACGGTGGCCCACTGTTTTTATTGCCAGGATTATTGATAGCATCTTATATATCAGACACCCCCTTCCCAAAGCCCCATCAGGAAATGATGAAGGTATACCTTTTTAACCACCAACATACTGATGGTGGCTGGGGCATGCATATCGAAGGACAACCCACTATGTTTGGGACCGTCATGCAATACGTTTCCCTGCGTATATTGGGTGTCGATAAAGACGATGCGAGATTACGCCTTGCCAGTGCATGGATTAAAGACAATGGAGGAGCAGCGAGCATTCCTTCCTGGGGAAAATTTTATCTATCGCTACTAAATTTATACAAATGGAATGGCTTTAATAGCCTGTTCCCGGAAATGTGGTTATTTCCAAAATGGCTCCCCGTACATCCATCTAGATACTGGTGTCATAGCCGTATGGTATACTTACCGATGGCTTATTGTCAGGCGCATCGCATTCAAATGCCTGAAAACGATTTGATTCTGTCCTTAAGAAAAGAAATATACAACGAAGACTTTGACTCAATAGACTGGGCAAAGCAAAGAGATAGGGTATGCGAAAAGGATTGCTACACTAAGCAATCACCCGTTTTGAAATGGATGAATCTATTCACTAATACTTATGAAAAAATCAGTCCACAGTGGCTAAGAACAAAAACGAGTGATTATTTATTAAAATATATTAACGCTGAAGATGCTCAAACTGAATACCTTAATATAGGCCCTGTTAGTAAAGCCATTAACTCAGTTTGTATCTGGCATGCATACGGTAAAGACTCCGAACAGTTTAAAAAGCATGTTGCCCGGTGGTATGACTATTTATGGGTTGCTGAAGACGGCATGAAAATGAGCGGCTATAATGGCTCTCAATTATGGGATGTTGCTTTTATCACTCGCGCTATGCTGGAAAGCGACTTAGGCCTACAATTCCCAGAAACCATTAATAAAAGCTATCAATTTATTGATAGCATGCAAATTCTAGAAGAACACGAGACACACCAAGAATTTTTCCGCCATCCTATGATTGGAAGCTGGCCATTTTCTACTGCGGAACAAGGCTGGCCAGTAGCCGACTGCACAGCAAAAGGCCTAAGCGCCACTCTTGCTGTACACAAAACAGGTATTGTTAAAAGCAGCATTAGTGATGAACGCATAAAACAGGCTGTCGATATTATTCTATCCTATCAAAATCAGGATGGTGGCTGGCCAACTTATGAATTAAGTCGTTCTCCACAATGGCTAGAAGTACTCAACCCCTCTGAAATCTTTGCCGATATCATGATTGATTACTCCTGGACTGAATGCAGTGCGGCCTGTGTGATTGCATTACTTGAGATTCAAGAGCAATACCCTGAGTATAAAGATCAGGAAATACGTCTAGCCATTACTAAAGGCCTAGAATTTATTATCAACAAACAAAAAACAGATGGTTCATGGTATGGCGGCTGGGCGGTTTGTTTCACTTATGCCACATGGTTTGCTGTAGAAGCCCTGGTTCAGGGTAAAAAATATATTGACGCAGAGCTAAGAACAGCCAGCATTAACAAGGCCTGTGATTTTCTCATCAATAAGCAAATGCCTGATGGCGGCTGGGGCGAAACCTATGAATCTTGCGCAAAAATGGTCTACACCCAAGCCGAAACCTCCCAGGTCGTTAATACGGCATGGGCACTACTAGCACTGCAAACCGCAAAATCAGATGAACAAGAAGCCATTCAGCGTGGCATAGATTTGCTTATACAGCGACAACTCGACAATGGTGACTGGGCTCAAGAAAGCATCTCAGGTGTTTTCAACTATAACTGCATGATCACCTATAGCTCCTATAGAAATATATTTCCTATTTGGGCACTAAATCGATTTTATAAAAATAACGCTATTAAAGCCTAACTATTCATATTAAAATTAAAACGTTAAAGCCCATTAAAGAGATTTCTCATGAATACATCTTCTGAACATAATGATATATTTGATATTTGCATTATTGGTGCAGGTATGGCTGGTGCGACAATTGCTGCGTATCTCGCCCCCAGAGGCATTAAAATTGCACTTATCGATAGAGAATATACTGAAAAGAGGCGTATCGTAGGTGAACTATTACAGCCCGGCGCTGTACAGACACTCCAAAAGATGGGGCTGGAGCACTTGCTTGAAGGTTTTGACTCCCAGCCGATTTATGGTTATGCCTTATTCAATAGTGATAAACATTTCTCTATATCATATAACGCTGATGACTCTACAGATTATCATGGAGTCGGCCTGCATAATGGACGGTTTTTACAAAAAATTCGTGAAGATGTACTTAAAAATAAAACGGTCACACAAATTCACGGCACGGTTTCAGAGCTGATTGAAGATACTGATGGCGTTGTCACGGGAGTTAAATACCGCGAGAAACACACGAGAGAATACAAAACAGTTAACGCCAAGCTAACTATTACCAGCGATGGTTTTTTCTCCAATTTCCGTAAAGACTTAAGTAATAACGTAAAAACGGTTACTTCGTTTTTTATTGGCCTAGTATTAAAAGACTGTGAACTTCCCTTCCCTAACCATGGCCATGTCTTTTTGTCAGCGCCGACACCTTTTATCTGCTACCCGATATCTAGCACAGAAACACGCTTACTAATTGATTTCCCAGGTAAAAAAGCACCTAAAAAAGATGACATACAAGAGCACATCTTAACTAAAGTTGCCCCCTTCTTGCCCGCAGAGTTTAAGGAATGTTTTGCAAACGCCATGGCTGAAAATGACTTTAAGGTCATGCCCAATCACTATATGCCAGCCAAACCTGTACTTAGAAAAGGGGCTGTTCTGCTAGGTGATGCACTCAATATGCGCCACCCTCTAACTGGTGGTGGTTTGACTGCTGTATTTAATGATGTCTACTTGCTCAGCACTCATTTACTGGCAATGCCCGATTTCAATGATCCCAAACTGATACACGAGAAACTTGAACTATATTATTCGGACCGATACCACGCCAATACCAATATTAATATCATGGCAAACGCACTCTATGGCGTCATGTCCAATGACCTGCTAAAACAAGGTGTCTTTGAATATTTAAGTAAAGGTGGTAACAAATCAGGCGGCCCCATTACTTTACTAGCAGGTCTAAACAGAAATCCGACACAGCTTATCAAACATTTTTTCAGCGTTGCTTTACTCTGCATTAGCAACCTTTCCGGAAAAAACAAAATGAATCTGTCGAATGTTTTTCGTATTATGAGAGACGCTTTCTGCATTATTAAACCACTTGCAGTTAATGAACTACGCCCTAGTTCATTTTACAAGAAAAACACCCAGCACTGATGCAACGACTCAAAGATAAAATCCGTGACATCCCTGACTTCCCTAAGCCCGGAATTATATTTAAGGACATTACCCCTTTAGTTAAAGATCCCGCCACATTACGTCTTTCTGTACACCAACTGATACAGCCTTTTTTAGGTAGAAATATTACTGCTGTTGCCGGCATGGAAGCAAGAGGCTTTATTTTTGGATCTCTTGTCGCCTGGGAACTTAACCTTCCCTTTATTCCCTTAAGAAAACCCGGAAAACTTCCCTACGACGCACAAAGCGTCTCTTATGACTTAGAGTATGGCTCTGCTAATCTGGAAGTTCATACCGACGCGCTGGACAAAAATGACCGCGTATTACTAATTGATGATTTATTAGCGACTGGTGGCACTGCAAAAGCAAGCTGCGAATTAATTGAACAACTCGGTGCTACTGTCGAAGCCCTAGCTTTTGTAATTGAACTGGATTTTTTACAGGGCAGAGAAAAGCTGGATAACTACGAAATACATAGCCTATTACATTATTAGAGCCACATGTAGACTAAGAACTGAGAATTGTATAAAATTCTCAGCCCTAAGCAAACACGCCTAACAAAAAACCAAGGCTACACAAGCCTCATCCTAGCATACAGGACCCGCCACACTATTTAGTAAACATGCCTGAACTACCCGAAGTTGAAACCACCCTGCGTGGTATCAGTCCACACATCAAAAACCAAACCGCACTCAAAGTAATCATTCGTCAGCCCAAGTTACGCTGGCTCATACCCACAGAACTGCCGCAGCTGATTGAGCAGCACACCCTGCAAAGCCTTAGACGCAGAGCAAAATATTTACTACTCAACTTTGACACAGGCACATTACTTATCCACCTAGGCATGTCAGGAAGCCTACGTGTAATAACAGATAACACTCCAGTAGCTAAACACGACCATTTCGACATCCAGTTTACAAATAACAAAAGTATCCGCCTGACTGATCCACGCAGATTCGGTGCCGTATTATGGCTGGGCACAGATCCAGAATCTCACCCGCTATTAAGTAAGCTTGGCCCTGAACCTCTTGGCACGGAGATAACGGCCAACTATCTATATCAAAAATCCCGCTCTAAGAAGGTTAGCATCAAGCAATTTTTAATGAATCAGGATATTATCACAGGCATAGGCAATATTTATTGCACTGAGGCACTTTATACTGCAGGTATCAATCCAGTCCGTGCTGCTGGCAATATTTCCCTACAACGATATCAAAAGTTACTGGATATAATACAGAACATACTAACATTAGCGATCGAACAAGGCGGCACAACGCTACGTGACTTTGTTGGTAGCGATGGAAAACCAGGATATTTCAAACAAGAATTAAATGCCTATGGCCGAGCAGGTCAACCCTGTAAGCGTTGTCAGCAACCTTTATCAGAAATAAAACAGGCACAAAGAACTACCGTTTATTGCTCCAGTTGCCAAACCTGAACAACCCCCCCTTTTACTCCCCTCTAAAAACATGAACCCAGAAGATTTAAGCAAAGACAAAGTTAATCAGGAAACATCCAAAATTGCCTGGTCTGAATTACAACGATTTTTTGCCCAGGGATTAGCGGTTAATGTTTCCCCGGAGATGGATCTTGTAGAAGTGGCAGACGCTTTTTCCAAAGACGATAAAGTACAGGTAGAGCAATGGATGAAAAACCAGCTAGTTCATCTGGTTACAGACCGGCAAGCCGAATTATGGATCAAAAATGATGTACTAATGTGGGCAGTTGTAATAAAACCCTGGATTTTAGTGCAGCCTGTCTAGAATAAACTTTGCCTAACTTGATAAAAACCAACTCACCATCATTTCGTAAATGAGAAAGGTCACAATCAGAAACCTTTAAAATTTATTTGGCTTCCTTGCCACTCAACCATATTTCATTATTAGTCAAAAATACCACCTAATTTTAGGCGCGCCATGCTACCTCACGAAATTCCGGGACTCCTGTCG
>NZ_BDMN01000042.1 GCF_002189065.1 Bathymodiolus platifrons methanotrophic gill symbiont | reverse complement strand
AACCAACTCACCATCATTTCGTAAATGAGAAAGGTCACAATCAGAAACCTTTAAAATTTATTTGGCTTCCTTGCCACTCAACCATATTTCATTATTAGTCAAAAATACCACCTAATTTGTCGATTTTTTATAAACCCAATTTTTGCATATAGTAATAATGAAAAACCATTAACTTTATGGACAGGTGAATAAGAATTTTAAAGCTAGTTTGTCAGAAATTGCAGACTTTAACTCGTTAGAAAATTGTAGCAAAATGGGTTGTGAACAATCTCTCGTTTGACCGTTTATATTATTATGGTAAAAATAGGCCGGTTCATATTAGTATTGCCCCTGAGAATAACCGCGCTGTGACGTTATTAGAAAAATCACCTACTGGACGACGAATACCAAAAAACATTAAAAATGAACCCTTTTTTCTTAAAGAGTAAATCACATGGATGTAGCACAATTCAATCAACTGATCAAAACAGTTAACATTGGAAATGTTAGTTGGTAATGCACGCTATCAACATAGTAACGCGTTTCAACAGCAACGCTAAAGTATCGACATAATAATAACCAAATAAGTAACCGTTCAGATCCCAAAAGAGGGATTGAGGAACCTTTTTCTAATAAAACCTCATCTAACCCCTCCTGATAAGGAGGGCGACTGAACGGTTACCCGAACAAGAGTAATAACATGTACCAAGAGCTTGCAGAATGCGGAAACCTTAGTGAACTATTAAAGAACTTTGCTACTGAACTTGATCAATACCTGCGCTTTGAACATCCCGATGCCGTGTCTAGTATAGATAGCTGGAAATCTGCTTTAGGTGGAAATGTACCTGCCCAGGGCATTGGCAGTGAGCAACTTATCGCTGAGATGGGGCAATACCTTATTCCCAATGGCTCCCAGATTCCCAAACCAGGATGTACTTCGTTTATTACTACAGGTGCGAGTTCGATGGGAGTACTGGCTTCTTTGAGTGGTGCTGTTGTTGCACCGCAACGGGTTGGCATGACCGCATATAATTATCTGGAGGAATTGTCATTAGAATGGATGGCAGAAATGTTTGCTTTGTCCCCAGCCATGAAAGGAGTGTATAGCAGTGGAGGTTCAATCGCTAATCTGGTTGCAATCGGAGCCGCACGGCAATGGGCATTTGAAAAACTAGGCATTAATGTCGCTGAAGAGGGTATGACCATGTCATGCCGGTTATATACCAGCAGCGCCTGTCATCGCACCATTCACCGAGCCGCAGCTGTTCTAGGTATGGGGCGTTCCGCCGTAGTTAGCATTGCAACGGATAGTCATGGGCGAATTTGTCCCCAGGCTTTGCGCTGTCAATTACAAGAAGATATGACTAAGGACATCGTAGCAGTGGCTATCGTTGCTAATGCGGGAACAACGAATACCGGGGCAATCGATCCATTGAATGCCATTGCAGACATTGCCGCTGAATTTGATATATGGATGCATGTAGATGGTGCCTATGGTTTACCCGGCATTCTTGACCCTCGCATTCGCGACTTATACCAGGGAATAGAGAGAGTGGATTCAGTCATTATTGACCCGCATAAATGGTTAGGAGCTCCCGTGGGCATTGGAGCAACTTATGTGCGTGACCGAAATATTTTATATCGCGCATTTAGTCAGGGTGCCGCTGACTATCTTGAAGGAGCTTGTACTGACCATAATATTCAAAACTCTATGGATAGTATGGGCATTCCTTACCATGATTTTGGCGTTGAGTTATCAGCGCCTTCGCGCGGGGCTGTGGTATGGGCTCTTATTCGCGAAATTGGTAAAACCGGCATACAGAAACGCATCTGCCGACATAATGACATGGCTCGACTAGTGGCTGATCTAGCTCATCAACACCCTAACCTGGAGGTGGTGCAAGAACCAACCTTGTCCATTTGTTGTTTTCGTTTTGTTGATCAGAGCGTGGAAAACCTTAATGAGTTTAATCGGCAAATACACCGACAATTAACAAAAAATGCACGCAATATTCCCAGTACTACTTTAATTAATGGACAGCTGGTTATTCGTCCCTGCTTTGTCGGTGCACGAACCACAGAGCAACATGCCAGAGATTTGGTAAATGAAGTGATTGAAACAGGTAATCTACTACTATCAAATGCAAGTTAGTTTGATATATGTTGCAAGGCCGTGGCTCGCCCAAGTTCAATCATTTCATCAGCACGATCAAACTCTAAAGTACCACAGGCATTCCGCGGAATTTCAATAATAATATCGGGAGGATAGGCCGCTAACTTCTGACGAGCAATAGTACTTTGCATGGCATCAAATGACTGGTTAGCCACATCATACATCCCCCAATCCAGCCCCAAAGCAGCTACAGATCCATCACGCAAGCTATCTATAAAACCAGCAACCTTTTGATGCAAAAAGGGGCGTTCATTAGCTGGCTCAGCTTTCGATTCAACTTGCTTAACGTCTGCTACGGCCCCACCCAGATTAACCGCTATTTTTAAATCAGTCCTATCATTAAACGTAGGGGCAATCGGCACAGGGTTTAATACTCCCCCATCAACCAGCAACACGCCGTTATGATTAAATGGGGTAAAAAATAGTGGTAATGAAATGGAAGCCCTAATAGCATCAAAAAGTGGTCAGTTATTTAACCAAACTTCTTTTTCAGCCTGAATATCAGCGGCAACTGCTGTAAAAGGGATAGGTAAGTTTTCAATCAAGGTTTCACCTACCAGATTTCGTAACGTCCCAATAATTTTATCACCCTTTATCAGCCC
>NZ_BDMN01000041.1 GCF_002189065.1 Bathymodiolus platifrons methanotrophic gill symbiont | reverse complement strand
TTTATAGCGGCCTTGAAAGACGTGACCAACACGCTTGTGTACACGATTGAACTTTTGGCTATATACACCATTTAGCTGACGCATACCTTGCGATAGATTTGCATCTGGGGTCTCTATTAAAATATGGTAATGATTTGTCATCAGACAATAACCATGACATACCCAATTGTAAGATTTGCAAACCTCTCCAAAAACATTTAAAAACAATAGTCGATCGTCATCTGATTCATAAATATCTTCCTGTCGATCACCTCTTGAAGTAACGTGATACAGCGCCCCCGAAAATTCCAGTCTTAATGGCCTTCCCACAAGTATTGCTCCTTGTTTTAAACAAGTCTATGGTACGCCCCCTTAATTCAAGATTCAAGCCCTGACACATTCTGACACATTTACTCTTCAGTGTTAAATCCGTCTAATAAAATCTAAATAGATATTTTTTTTCAGCCATTTCGATATATTTTCAAAATAATCATCAATAACCTCATCGGATGACAAAACAATATCATGCACAGCATTTTTAATTTCAATAATGTCAGCCTGTGGATATATTTTTCTACCAAAAAAATCAATGTGATCCACATTGAGCACCGCGTCTGAGCTAAGCATAAGATCATTCCAGCCATTTTCAAAACAGGATTTATCAGAATGAAAAATCACACAGGGTATGGTTTCTATTTTTCGTTGCTGGACTTCTTTTTGCGCCATCAATACGGCTCTAACCCAGCCTAAATGAGTAATAAACGAAGGGACCGGTTTATATTCAAGATTAAAATTCCATCTGCCTTTGTAATTCTGGTGCAAACTTTGTGTATAAAATGAAGGCAATTGAGTAAATTTAAAATAAGGAAATAAAAGAGCTAAAGGGGTAATAAAAGGCAAAATATTTTTTAAAACTTTAGGGATATTAAATTCTAAAAAAGGACTGTTTAAAATAATGCCTGATATCAAGTGTTTATATTCGCCCTGTAAGGCATAGGATGTTGCTATTAAACCACCGGTAGAGTGTCCATTTAAAATAATATTAGAATGACCATCTTCTTTTATTTTATTCAGGACGATAGAAATCTCTTCATCATATTCGGTGATGTCTCTGAAATAATTTTCATGTTGATAGCTTTTTATAGAAGCCCCGTATTTCCTTAATTCAATTGCATAAAAACTGATTCCTTGATCAACAAAATAAGTAGCAAGGTGATGCTGAAAAAAGTAATCCATATAACCATGGATGTACAGTACAGCTGTATTTGCTTCAGGTAAAACAGCGTATTCAACAGCGGCAGATACTTCTCCTTCATAGTCATTTTTCAAAGGTATAATTTCTGATATTGAGTTGAGTTGATTTTATTTACCTTATCTATATTAAACATTTTTTAATTTTTTACTTATCAGTATATTCAAAACTATTTACAAGGGTTTAGCTGGAGGCCGGGACATACCACAGTATGAAAAAAAGAAACCAAAGTAATAGATGGCCGCGCGAAGTATAGTGCAGCGATTAACTCTTTAGAAATCTGAGTTTGCTGGTGTCGTTCGCTATAAGTTGCCGTCTTTTATACCCTATTTAAAAATCAGCAACACGCGCCACAATTAACGGAAAAACACCGATGACCAATAATCCACCGGTAGCAAGCTGCCACATGACAAGTAGACGGGTGTCTGTGGTTGCGGGAACGAAATCCCCATAACCGAGAGTGATCATTGTAACCAGGCTAAAGTACAGAGCCTCTATTTTATCTTCGAGAATAGAAGGCGGTGGAATACTGATACCGGAAGCTGTACTTGTTGCCAATGCATCTATACTTGGTCCAACATAGATCACCTCTGCACTCGCGATATACATATTCGCAAATCCAAAAACCGTCGTAATAACGATAAATAAAATCAGTACACCTAACCATGGTTTGGCTGGAAATGGGAAGTAATATGCTGGCCTGGCCAGCAAAATTCCATCTTTTATTTTACGTTCTTCGCCAGCTCTGCTCGCTGATTCAATAAGAACAGCCAGAAGGTAGCCGTTTGTTAAAATCACAACTATCCCGCTGAGCGAACTATGCCATTTAAACATAAGGGAAAGTACGCTGGTGACTACAAGTGCGCCACAAAATAGCAGATGGATTTTGCTTGCCTTGTCCATAAAATCCTCTTCCTTATCCAACGAGCATTGATCCAACCATGCCCAGCACGAATCCTGCAATTGCTGCCATGGGTGGCCCCCAGTGTTTTTTTCTAACTTCACCTGGGGGGGGGGGCGATATCCTGAAATATTGAATACAGTATGCCACCGGCGGCAAAAAGCATTATTGCGGAAACGATGACTGGAGAGTCTGCTAAAAATAGCAGGCCTGACACGCCAGCGACCGGGCCAAGTAATGCCATCAGAATAAACACGGTGATAATTTTCCGCGAACTAAATGTCCTTGATTCATTTAGTTCGCGATATGCATTAAATCCTTCTGGTAGATTTTGCAGGCCGATTAAGCCTGCGAGTAGATACGCACTGTTATCTCCGGTTGCAAAAGCAGCGCCTAACGCTATTGATTCTGGAATAAAGTCAGAGAGCATAGCGGCAAGTTGACCGGCAGGCGTGTTCATTTTATAAAGAAAAACATCCAGACCCATAAAAAAATACCCGCCTAAAACAAAACAGCTGGCGGCATATATTGGCGAAAGGTTTTCCATGCCTTCCGGAACGAGGACAAGAGCAATGGCCGATAAAAGTGCGCCGCCGCCAAAAGCCATTACACGATGTCTGAATTCTTCCCTGAGCCATTCGGATTGAATATTTTCGAACAGGGCGACAGCGGCACCCAAAGGCATAGCCAACCCAACGATGAGTGTGGATACGATGACGGCTAATAATAAATCCAAACTTATCTCCATTGAACCCGACCTTTCCCGTGCTTTAGTAAAACATCAAAAGCGAACGCTGAAAATCAGGGAAACGTAGCCTAAGCGAAGTGATGATTTTTAGTCCGCGATAGCCGTAGGGCCGTTGTTTTATCGGAGTCTGAGCGTTAGCGAAGGTGGAGGCAAAATAAAAGGCCATCCGACACGGCGTCAAGTCATTTGGAGCCTATGTTCCGACCCCTTGTTGGGTCGGGACGAGGTGACGAGGACGAAGCGGGGCCGCCGGAGGCATAAGTGGTCGCGTTAAGTTTTTGCTGCTTGCTTGGGCTGGGATGCCCAAAACAAGCTTTCGCAAAAATAGCGACTCCCCGCATCTTACACTATCTGCCGCTTTCTTAGCAAACACGAGTGCTTGAAACTTAAATTCCGCACCCAAAAATGAGGAAAACCTGAATCCCCCCCCTTTACCCATTACTGCATGTCGTTAATCAATTGCTGGAATTCCGGACTGTTTCGCAGTAACGATCGGCCAGCCTCAATCAAATGATCAACTTGTTCGTCAGTCAATGAAAAACTAGTCGGTATGGTATTCAGGATTTTTCGTGAACTCGCTGTTGGGGCCTCTCTAAATGCAACCCGGATGAAATGCGGTTTTACCGCTTTTTCCGGAGTGGACAATTCTTTAGACCAACGGGAGATAAATTTTTCCATCAAACTCAGGGTAGCCGCGTTATAGCGATGTAGTTGAATATCAGTTATCGAATTAATAGTATCTTTTAGTGAGGGCTGCTTGTTAGTTTTATCTATCTGGGGTTCAGGGTTAGTAGATGCATTGACCGATATGATAATGATACGCTGCAGCATTTCCCTTTTGTATCTTTTCGAATAGCGTATTGCGCCGCCTGTTAACTCGATAAATTCGTAAATAGCACGTAACCCAAGATTGTCAGTAATGCCTCCATCAACAAAGTGCGCATATTGACGGTTGCTATTATTGTAGAAGCTCTCCAGACCATGGGTGGCCATCTTCAGCTGAGGGTCTATCGCTGATAACTTTAGCGGCGGCCCGGGTACCACCACCGGAAAAACTCAGAATTAATATATTTTCTGCGGAAGCATTCATTTTATTAACCGCAGAATGAAAGGAATAATTATTTTTATCGCTGGCGTTAATCGTTTTCTCTGGTTTATTCTCAATCACACCATAAGATGCACAGCCTGCGGTAAACAGCATTACGCCGATGATATTTAAAATTTAAACATAATAGTTATTGAAGCAATTTACACCTGCTGCTTATTCTCCTATAGCTAGAGCCAAAGTGGCGGCGGCATGATGTGCAGTGCAGCGCGGCGCGAATCAATCAGTGTTTCTGTGGCGGAATAAAGTCCCAGAGTAGCACGTGATGCATCACTTATTGTGCCGACACCATTTACATAGGCTTTTTGCGCTGCATCTGCTGTTAAAGCTGATGCAGTTACCAACTCCTGCGCTGCAAGATTGACTGCCAATGCAGTACGTAACCCTTCATAGGCTATAGCGACTTCGCGGCTTGCAGCAGCTTTGGTAACCTCAACGCCACTCTTGGCCGCAGCCAGAGAATCCAGCGCATTCTGTTTTTTATGGCTACGCAGGCCTCCATCATAAATAGGAACTGCAATTCCGAGTAACACGCCACTACTTTGTGCAGAACCAATGTTATTGACAGAAAACCCATAAATATCTTTTGTTCCACCGCTGAAAATCCTGGAAACGGAGCTTAAGCGAAGTGA
Source organism: Bathymodiolus platifrons methanotrophic gill symbiont (assembly GCF_002189065.1). Taxonomy (GTDB): domain Bacteria; phylum Pseudomonadota; class Gammaproteobacteria; order Methylococcales; family Methylomonadaceae; genus Methyloprofundus. The sequence goes on along the minus strand of NZ_BDMN01000041.1, from coordinate 2,902 downwards.
AGATTTTTAGTCCGTGATAGCGATAGGGCCGGGTGTTTTCTCGAAGCGTCTTTTTGCGTAGAGAAAATACAAGGCATTCCGACATCGCGTCAAGCCATTTGAGGTAACTAAATAAAAACCCCTCTAGGGTTTTTATAAGTGGACGCAGGGCGAATCAGGGCATCGCAGATTTTAATCAGTCCCGTTAAGCTTTTGCCGCGAACTTGGGCTTGGACGCCCAAAATGAGCTTTCGCAAAAGTAGGGTTCAAACTGACTTGTCCAGATAGGTGCTTTTATATTTAATGGTACTAAACCTGACTGCTTATCTTGTAAGGCAAGCAACAAAGGAATCACTGCGGCCGCTGGCGCTGATTCCGTTAGCTTAACCCAGTCAACCTTCAAGTCTTGCTGCTTCAACTGCGAAACCTGAGGCATAGTAATCGCCCCTATTGATTGATCAGTTTCTGTGCTCAATACAAATGCACAGGCAAATGCGCTTTGCCCAATAGGTGGAGCCAGATACTGCGGCCATAGCTCATCATAACAAACCAATAATCGCTCGCCAGGCTCTTGTTGTAACTGTGCCCACACCTCAATCAAGCCCATTGCGAAAGTATCATCAGCCGCCGCAATCGCAGTTGTGGGTGCCTGACATTTATTCAATATCCCCCAATAACCCGCAGTGGTGTTATGTACTGAATTGTGAAACTGAGTAGGCGAAAGTAATTCATTTTCATCAGGTAACAGGCGACAAAGTGCATCAGTTACCTGTATTTCTCCCCCTAATGATGCAAAGACTGAAGCTAGGTTTTGAGTATCAGAATTTGCCTGTGTACATGCGTGTTTTGCTGCGGTAATAGCCATACGCGTAGTCATACTTGTTCGCCTACGCATTCCTGCTGGAATCAGGCTTTTATCTATATCACTACTGCGTAGATCAAGGGCGGCTAATAGGGCCACTTCAGGACAACACACAGCAGCAGATTTAATAAACAATTGTTTCATCATAACGCTACAATCACACTGGCATTATTACCACCAAAACCAAAAGAATTACTCATCGCTATTTGCATATTTTTTGTCTGTAAAGGCGCTTTAATAACCTGACACTGACAATCATCATCGAGTTCCTGTAACCCCTGAGTGCCTGGAATGAACTGCTGCTGCAATGCAGTTAGCGTAATAATTGTTTCTAATGCCCCGGCAGCGCCAAGCGTGTGTCCAGTAATACCTTTAGTACCACTACAGGGTACAGAATCGGCAAAGACACTAAATACTGCCCGACTCTCAACGCTATCATTTATTTTGGTTGCCGTGGCATGTAAATTCAGATAATCAATATCTTCAGCTTTTAAGCCTGCTAGTTGCAAAGCATTCTTCATTGCTAAAGCGGCTCCCCTACCTTCTGGATGTGGTGTACTCATATGGTGTGCATCCGAAGACTCACCTACAGCTAACACTTTCATAGTATGGGCATTATCAGCATGACGCTTTTCCAGCACCAATAATCCTGCTGCTTCGCCTATACTGATCCCTTTACGGTTTCTATCCATAGGTGTACACGGTTCACTGGATACCAGCTCCAGACTACGAAAACCACGCAAAGTTAAACGACATAATGTATCAACCCCTCCAACTATCACTGCATCACACAACCCACCATTAATAAGCCGCTGACCAGCAGCAATTGCTTTAGCGCCAGATGAACAGGCGGTAGATATAGCATAACAAACGCCTGTTAAACCTAATTCCAGTTGTACAAATCGCGCAGTCGCCTGATAGGCATGTTCTGTAACGAAATGAAAATCAGCGGGCATGTTGCCTTCTTCCAGTAAGACGCCATAAGCAGATTCAGTTTCATACAGCCCCGAAGTACTCGTTCCAATAATCACCCCGATTCGATGTGCACCATATTTTTCTTTCGCTATCTCTATAGCCTCACGGACACCACCGTCAACATCATTTAATGCTGTTAATGCAACTCTTGCATTGCGGCAATTGTATTCGGCTAATTGCTCGCGAATGGCTAATAATGGCTGTTTAATTTCACCCACATAGGCAGGAAAAGGAATATTGAATAATGATAAGGGAGCAAGTTGTGATTCATTATCAATTAGGGATTTGTATAAAGTTTTATTACCTATACCACAAGCACTTAAAGCTGAATAGGCTGTGATTGCGACGGAGGCAATTGTAGCGTGATGATTTTCCATAGTTTCCATAAAATAACTACTTGAGTTCCTCTTTACAATTAGCTGATCCTCCACTCACATAACTGCAAATAAATATTTTACCGCGACAGGATGCAACCCAATTATGTGTATTGATATGGGCGGTTTCATTACTTATTTTTATTTCTTGGGCTGGGCACCCTATAGCCCCTGATGATAAATCCCGAGAAATACGTGTTGAAGTACAACCTTGAATTAGTACAACAATAAAGGTAGTAATAATTAGTTTTTTCATTTGAATCTCGTTGATAATTAAAAGTTATAAACTGTAGATTAAGTTAAGGATTTATTAATTTAAAATCAATGAATTACTTTGTAGGCTGGGTTAGATTTTTTTGCGAAGCAATAAAAACGTAACCCAGCAAAGCCTCGTATCTACGCTTCGCTTGCGAATCTAATCAGCCTACGATGTAACACATAGTTTGCAATGACTTTAACTCTTAACTTAATGGCAATTATTGGCTAGCAGGATTTTAAATTTACATCTTATTAATTAATGAAAAAATCAATCATAATAATCTCGACGATGGACTCATATTTGGACACAAAATCTTTAGTCCCGTAGGCTGGGGCCTAGTCTTCAGCCTACATTGTAAAAAAGCGGACTAAAGATCCGCTCCCCATTGTATCGAAGTTATTCTACGCACAACCCTTAGTGACTTATAAAAACACTTCCTTAGCATTGCCAACA
>NZ_BDMN01000040.1 GCF_002189065.1 Bathymodiolus platifrons methanotrophic gill symbiont | reverse complement strand
CTTAGAAGCAATGCTTATGCAAGTGAAATTTTTATGAGAAAGCCGTGACGCACAACCCTTAGTGACTTATAAAAACACTTCCTTAGCATTGCCAACAAAACCAGGTGTTGCCTCAATTAATACCGCTTCAGGAATAACGTATTTCACATCGGCAATGGCACTACAAATAGCAGTAAATGCGTTGTCAGCTTCTCTGTTAAAATTAAGAGCAATCTGCCCTGCTTGTCCCACGCCAATTAAAGCATCATCACAACCGCCTTCACCTAAAAGATCAACAAAAGACTCTGGATTAATTGAAGCATCAGAAAAAATAAATTTTAGGGTAATTCATACTCTTTCATTTTTTATGCCTCATTAGCTTAATCTATATCGAGCACATTCCGGCTTAACTAATATTTTTCCTATACATACTCTTCCTTTTCCCAACTCGTACAACCATAATGGTGAGTAACTCACCTTCTAAATTACAAATGACCCGGCACTCCCCAACCCGATAACGCCAATATTTATTGAAATTTTTTGTTAAGGGCTTACCTAGTGTTTTAGGCTATTTGAAAATCACAAAAAACACTAGGATATCATGTGCTGCATAGTGTTTAGAAGGAGAACCAATTAGCCCTGATTCAAGATACTCCAGTTCTGCAGTTCTGCATTTTTTCCAGGCATAATTGTCAGCACAACAATACCTGATTACTTACTTTGGTTTGATCAAAATCGGACACAACAAAAACCCCAGTATCACTCCACAACTAACTACTTTCGCTAAAGTCTGTAACATCGATGTCTGGGCAAAAATCAAGCAGCCAAAAACCAGAGCACTCGTCAGCATAGATGCCGCCATTGCCTGATAAGTTAAAGTCAAATGACCGCTCCGGTTTTCCTGATAAAAAATACCGTAATCTACACAAATAGCAACGGCTAATAAAAAACCGACCAAATGTAAAAAACTAATCGCCTCTCCCGTCCAGGCCCAAAGAGCCAGAATCAATAGAGCGGCTAAAAAAGCAGGTGCTAGTGTCTGCAAAGTAGTCACAAGGTTTTTATATCGACCCCATAGCAAACAGATAATTAAAGCTAAGCCTGCTAATAATGTTATTTCGGCTCGATGCTGATAATCCACTGCCAAGCGATTCAACATATCGCGCTGACTAAAATATTGCACATGCGGCAAATCTGCCAAGGCACCTTGTATTGCTTCCGGCTTATGTTCACTAAGCCAGATAATTAATAGAGTCCGTTGTTCTGCTACAACGATTTGATTACTGATTAATTTAGCAATAGGGGACTGTAAAACCTGCTGTAAATTCAAGGTTTCACTCTGTGTATAATCTAGCTCACCTAAATGACGAACTGATAATCCTTGCTCCTGCAAAGCAATACGCCAAAATTCACGCTGTTCTTCATTTAAAGCGGCTAATAATCGCGCCTGGTTCGTTAATTGCTGTTGCTCTGATAAAAGCCAGGGATATAAACCAAAATAATCATCCAGGTCTCCTGCCTTATTTATCACATCTAATCGCTGATAGACCTGTTCAGCAGTTTGCAAAGCCTGCTCAACTGTTTCACCACTGACTAATACAAAACGCCCCGGCTCTATGCTAATAATACGTTCACGAATTTTTTTATCTATTTGCTTTAAATAATCCAGTTCCGGGGTTAATTGCTGTAAGTCCTGCATCCATTGTAAACGATCTAGTTGTACAGCCCCCACGACAGACAAAATCGCTACTCCCACTAACAACCACCTACGGTTACGCTGACAGAACATAGGCCAGAATTTGGTAAACCGAAAGGGTTTGATATTTTTTGCTTCCCCACTCATAAGTCGCGGAAATAAATAACGAGTTAATAGTAAAGAAACGATAATTCCGGTACCGGTATATACGGCAACTTGCTGAAAGCCCGGGTAACCAGAAAATCCAAGAGCGACATAACCAATAAGCGTAGTCAGCGCTCCCATAAATAAGCTGGGGAAAATCTTTTTGATCACCCTTAGCCGCTGCACCTGATGCAATCCTTGCGCATGAACCAAGGCGTGAACGGGATAGTCAATACAAATACCTATTAAGGTAGATCCAATGGCAATAGTCATACCATGCACGGATCCAAAAACTAAATTTGTTACTAACACAGCAACCGTCATCACTGTGATTAGTAATGAAAACACCCAGATCAAAACGCGAAATGATCGAAAGATAAATAGGAATAACAGCATGAGAGCAACTGAAGAAAAAATGCTAATAAACTTAACATCACCCTCAATCATGGTTTGTGTCGCTACAGCAAATAATGGGACACCAGTCATGTCCAACTGATAATCATGCCCCATAGCCATTGTCTGAGTAGCAAAAGAATCTTTGATTTGCTGCTGAATTTTTAGCTGTGCTGGCACATCCATACCAGACATCTGTGTTTCTAATATAAAATTAGTGTATTGTGAATTCCGGGGCGTTTGATTTTGTAATTGTGTTGCAATAGATTTAAAGCCATTTAAGGATATTAACAACGGATCCTGAACTGCTATTTTTTTTATTAAGTGTCCCTGTGGAGAAAGCAAGGCTTGTTTTAGCCCCGCTCCCCGCTCTTGCAACGCTGACTTGGTGAAAATTTTGGCCAGATCCTGCTCAGGATATCGACTATATAACTGCGCACCATGTTGTGCATACAAGCTGGACAATGCACCTAAAGCACCTCTTTTTTCATCAGTCGCCCAAGCATCAACTACACCTGAAATAGACTTTATATGCTTTAGCCAGGCTTGAATAAAGTCACCGGAAACTTGATTATGCTCACCCGCATCAACAGAAAGAATATAGCGCCTGGATAACGCGCCTGACTGGATTTCACTGGCCAATAAAATTTCTTCGGCATTATCACCCGCGATAACAAATGCGGAAATATCCGTTTTAAAGTGTGTAGTAAAAACAGCTAAACCAACCAGCAGAGGCAAACACAGAAAAAAAACTAATGAGGGTATTGAACGGCGCACGGCTAATGATTTTTTAGTGACAGCAATAATTCCTGCATATGCTGTTGAATCGCCCGACCATGTTGTGGCCGACTTAAAACATACAAACTACGGTCACCATCTGGCAAAATCACTGCCATTTTATTTGCTGCTTGCTCATTGATCCCTTGCATAATTATTTTGAGTGGCTCCTCATTAGACTCATGCTCTTTTGCTGTCATTTCTAGCTTCCAGGATGACTCTAAAGCGCTAAATTTCAACGTGTAAAGCTGGCGTAACATAACAAGATTACCTGTCAACATCGCTTTAAAAGCGACCAGACTAGCCATCATCGAATTGCTTTCATCCAATTGAGTCTGGTGATAGGTCCTGGTAGAAGGTTTATGATAAATCAACTGACTTCCGTCGGCAGCCATCATCTCTCTTTCAGGTTTTAATTGCTGTTTTAACATAGTACTGGGAGTCGCAGCATATAAATAACCGCTTCCCTGCCAGTCTTCATCAAACAACCCCATATAGCGCGTTTCCTGATAGGCGATTTGTACTGCAGATTCTGGTTTCATACGCTGCATAACTATTTCTAAAGTGTCTTGAGCCAGACAACTGATAGAGAAAACAGATAACAACAATAAACTACTTTTTTTTATCATCCCTTATTAGCTCGCTTGAACATCTAGCCAGATTTTTCGACCATTAATAATCATTGCTTTTGCAGACTCTTTAACGCCAGGGATTTGTTCCGGGGACAACTCAATTCTGCGAAACAAGAAGAAGCGCCAGATATATTCAGCGACCATTAATAGCGCTGTTAGCAGAAAAATCATGACACCTGTATAAATTGCCCACCAGTGTACTGGCGCTAATAGTGCTAACAACAAACAAGCCATTACATTAAAAGCAAAGAAACCTGTCCACATCATGGTTAAATGCCGACAGTAACGGCTAAGAACAGGGGGGATATCAGGAAAATCGAGCTGCGCAAAGCGCTCTACCAGTGAGGGCCCTTTCCCCCTGAGTAATGTTTTACCAAAAAACAGCATTAAGCTTAACTGTATAATAATAGGGACTAGTTTCGCCATAATATCCTGGTAATAAATAGCACCTAGGAAAAGGATAATGACAATACCTAATTTTTGCAATCGCACCCGTCTTTTTCGTGTTTTTACAGCCTGAAAAAAATAAATACTGGCAATTACCGCTGGCGCAAACCAGACCACTCCCTCTTGAACTCCCTTGTACACAAGATAAGGGTAGAGCAAAAAAATGATACTGCTAATAATGCTGCGTAGTATGGTTCGCATAAGGAAGTTATTTTGTTCTATTTTCCAGCACAAAAGTAGCGAGAGAGTTTAATGAAGCGAAAATTTCTTGATTGCGATCATCTTCAGAAGTGATTTTAACACCATATTTCCGATCCAGTAATACGGCAATTTCTAATGCATCAATTGAATCTAGTCCTAATCCCTCACCAAATAAAGGTTCATCAGGAATAATTTCATCTTCCGTAATATCTTCTAAATGCAAACCCTCGATAAATAATGTTTTTAATTCTGCTACTAATTCTTGAGGCATACTTTCTCTATCCGGACTAAAAAAAATTCTTCTATTTTACCTTATTTTGTCTAATAACTCGTAATTGAAATACCTGTTTTGAACATAAACTGCACTATGGAACTAAACAAGCCTTTTAACATGAAGCCACCCCCCACCTCATTTAATTGCTGCATCGTGTTTCACTTAAATGGGCAGTACAATATTGACAGGTTAAAGTTTACTTACTTTCCTGTTGCACAACAGTAATTTTGGCAAGCGCAATAAAAAACCACAAAATAAACGGATATGCATTCCCGTTAGCAATACATTATCCCGGACATATTTAAATTGACTAACCCCTCCCTCTTGCAGAGAAATATAACGCACTGGGGTAGCAATATTGATCACCGGCACTCCACGCCAGGCCATACGTACCGCAACTTCAGGTTCAAAATCAAAACGCCTGGCCCAGCGAGTTGAGTACATTACCGCTATCAAATCCTCAATAGGATAGATACGCATACCAAATAAAGAGTCGTGAATTCCCCAGCCTAGAGTCTCTAAACTTGCCCACCAGTTGGAAATTTGCCGCCCTTTGACGCGTATCATAGGGGCTGAATCATCAAAAACCGGCTCGCCTAAAATCATTGCTTTAGGATTTGCAGCAGAAGCCTGCATAAACTGTTTAATAAAACTGGCCGGATGCTGATAATCCGCATCCATGGTCAATACATGTGAGAAGCCTTGTTGCTTCGCCTGAATAACTCCCGTTAAAACTGCTGCTCCTTTACCTCTGTTTTCACTAGTTTTAATAACTAACAATGCATCAGGATACTCTGCTTGCAAAGACTGTAATAAAGTCTCACTACCATCATCACTGCCATCAATAATCACCCAGACAGGTAACCATTGCTGCAAAGCCTCAGTCACAGTGTTTTTTAATAAGGCCCCAGTATTATAACTAGGGATTAAAAGCAGGTGACTCTTTGATAATTCAATTTTATCCTTCATTACTATTGCTTCGGTGCTCTACGTAAGGGGTGCGGTCTGGATAGCTCATCAATATAAATTTTCTGTAAACGCTGCACAAACTCCTGCGTGGTTTCACTCTGTTGCATAAAAACAGGCTCAGCGACATTAATACTTAATTTTAATGGAAATTCTGGTTTTTTATACAAGGGCCAGCCCTTTTCAAAAAAACGCGAATTACTACGAATAAAAACAGGAATAACGGGCACTGAAGTTTGCTTAGCCAGCAAAGCAACACCGCCTTGTATAGGATTCAACCATTGCGCATCAGTTTTTGTTCTTGTCCCTTCAGGAAATATCAGTAACTGATCATTATTTACTAAGCACTGTTTGGCTAATTTTATCATTTGGCTAATTGAGTTGACCGGGATATAGCCGGCAAGCCGCCCAGCCTGTCCTCCAAACAATGGATTTTTCAAGATACTCTCTTTCATGATACAGATAAGCGCAGGCACTTCCGCCACAATATATACCACATCCCATAAAGCTAAATGATTGGGGGCTACTATCATCGCCCCCTGTCTGCTTGCCAGTTTTTTTAATTGCTCATCTTCTAAAATGAGTAAGCCGGTCACTTTTAATAAAAGAATAAAAAACTGGAAATCTTTTTGTATCAGAAAACGACCACTAACAAGTGCATACTTTTGCGGCAGTATTATGTACAACAAAGAGCCCACCAACGAAACAAATATCGATGTAACAGCCCAGTATGCGAGCATAAAAAAATAAGCAACCCAGTCCCGACAATATTTAATCACAAACACTCCTACTCAGAAGAGCGGACATAATATCGCGCTCTACTCATCGAAACCATTACAGTCAAAAACAACACTAGCATACTTATACTAAAGATAATCAATGTCCTATCAAAATCCAGCAGCCAAAGAGAAGTAACTAACTCTAAACCTATTAATGCGATTAACAAATAGCGAATATGCAAATAACGCATACGGCTACAAAAATAAGCACCTAATGGAGCCCCTACCACCACAATAGGAACCGCTGCTAACCAATAGGCTTGCACCTGTGCATTTATGCCATCAAAATAACAAATATGTAACAAAACCCCAAAAACCGAATTAATTGCCATCAAAATAACCGAGGTGGGCGTGGCAATGCTTTCACTGATGCGAAACAATAAAACCAGCACCGAAAAACAAATCATATCAATTCCACTACCTACCAATCCTGAGATAGTTCCACCGACAACGCCTATCATTAGCAAAATACCCGTTTCCCTTAAGTTTATTTCGGGCATATTAATGTGGTTAAGCCGAAAACCAGCACTTATACAAATCAGCGTAAATGCCAGACTAACCGCCATTACTGTAAATAGCATCCGGATAATCTCAGGTGCCAATACAGGTGTTAACAAAACAGAACCGATTAACAACCCAACTATTCCACCCAGACTATCACTCGCCATAACACTTGAACGCGCATCATTATTATAGCGATTGAAGCTGCTACCATCCCCACACTTTGTATCGCCAAAGAAAAAACTTTAGCATCCGCCGGGGAGATCTGTAACACCTTGGTAAAAATAGGAAATGCAATCGCACCACCGCCTTCACTGGTTGCTCCGGCAATAATAGAGCCAAATATCATAGTGACAGAAACTTGCCAATAATTCTGGATGACTTGCAAGCTATCCGGGTAAGTATAAAATAACCAGCTACCCCATACAATGACAGTAAGTAGCAAGCTAACAATATACGAGCAACTTTTCTCTTTGCTTATCATTACTTAACCAAAAATGATTTATCACACCTCACCAACAAGGCGACATTGAGCGAATTATTTTAGCATATATCAACTTTTGACCTACTCTGATAAGAAAACCCAATTAGCTTACAATTACTCAATCCGTGCATTGATAACCTATTCAAGGACTTAGCTTTAGAGACTGTGAAAGTATTCAACAAAATCACCTTAGTTAGAAGGGGCTTGATATATCAAAACTAATCACGCAATATCAATAACATATATTTTTATACAATCCCCCCTTCTCAAGAGGGGAGGCTAAAAACACATACTTTCACAGCCTCTTTAGCCCGCCATTAATACTAATTTATGATATTGGCGGGCTAAAGCCACGCCCTACGCCTTTCTTGTAAAGTATCCTGTATAATTGATCCTTTTGTTTATTGGCCCCACTTAACTTGACAGAACACAAGCCTCACACTATTGCTTTAGCCGAAAGCTTAGAAAAAACACTCGCGATGCCTTTTTGCATTAGGCCCTCTGGCATTATGCAACGTGCTGACTTATTAGCCCATGCTATTGCACTAAGTGAAAAACTGCCTGAAAAAAAATTTGCTATCAACCTATGCCAGGACCGCTATCTATTTATAGTAGCCTACCTTGCCGTTTGCATACGCGAGCAAATATCATTACTGCCTTCAAATCAGGCGGCTAAAACCATACAAGATTTACAAAAGAATTATCCCGAGAGTTATATACTAAGTGACAATAAAGCAGATGCCGATTTTATTATCACTTATAAACATTTAGAAAAAAGCACAAAACCTTTTCCTCTTATCAATATAGACTGCCCTACCTCTATCTCGTTTACTTCAGGCAGTACAGGAAGGCCCAAGGCAATTCAGAAAACATGGCGTGAATTTCAGGCCTCGGCTGAATTAGCTCTGCAACGTTTTAAGCTACAAAATCAGAAAATCACTCTCGTTTCTACAGTCCCTATGCAGCATATGTATGGCTTGGAAACTTCATTATTCTGGGTATTATTTTCTCAAATGTCGCTACATAATAGTCGACCATTTTATCCAGAAGACATACGCAATACGCTGAATAACATAACAACACAAAATGTTCTGATTTCAACGCCTAGACACTTAAAAAGTTGCAGCCAGACTCAGGGAAAATGGAGTAATATTAAGTTTATTTTATCTTCAACGGCCCCCATGGACATAGTATTAGCAAAACAAATTGAGCAAAACATACAAGCCCCAGTGTTTGAGTTATTTGGCAGCACGGAAACACTATCTTTCGCTTCACGCCACGCCACTATCTCTGAGCAGTGGCAACCTTATGCAACTATCCAGCTAACAAAAAGACAGCAGCAATTTGTTTTACAGGGTGGGCATATTGCCAAAGCACAGGTTTTAGATGATAATTTCAGTATCGATAAAAAGGGGTTTTTCACGTTATTGGGGCGCTCGACAGATTTAATTAAAATCGCTGGCAAAAGAGCCTCTCTAAGCGACCTTAACCAACAATTGACATCAATCTCAGGAATTGAGGATGGTATCTTTTTTCCTGGTAATAATGAACGCTTATCAGCCCTGGTTGTTAGCCAGTTACCCAGACAAACCATTATCCAACATTTAAAACAGTCTATCGATGAAGTCTTTTTGCCGCGGGCAATTTATTCAGTCTCGGCAGTACCGCGAAATGACCTTGGTAAAATCATTAAAACAGACCTGGAACAACTAATACGGACATGCCAAATTGTTAGAAAATAAACAGCATTATTGCATCCCTGCTTCTCATCCATGTTTTGCCGGGCACTTTCCAAATAACCCTATTGTTCCAGGCGTCATGCTTTTAAATTACGCGCAACAACAACTCTTAAGCTGGCTCCCTGAATACACTATCGACACTTTAGCCCAGGCAAAATTTCTGTACCCCTTAGCTCCTGACCAGGAATTTACCGTCACTCTCATACATGTCTCTGCACAAAAAATAAAATTCACCTGCAGTTACGCCAGCCAGACATTGGTAACAGGCTCATTTATTATCAAAGAAAAAGCAGGCACAAAAAATGACTAAATCATGGCAAGAAAGTAAAGAACGTAGCACTCCTGTCACTTTGCAATTGATACGCTGGATTGCGTTACACCTTGGTCGCCCCGTAGCCCGTAGCTTACTTTACCCAATTAGCCTGTACTTTTTATTATTCGCTGTTCCACAACGCAAAGCATCTCAACAATACCTGGCCAGAGTATTAAAGCGCAAGGTAACCTGGCTAGATAGCGCAAAGCATATACACGCTTTTGCATCGACTATTCTTGATCGTGTTTATTTATTGACTGGCCAGTTTGCTAAATTAGATATTAGCTTTCAAGCAGAAAACATTCCCTTAAGCTATAGTAAGAATGGCGTCGGCTGTCTACTGTTAGGTAGTCATATCGGTAGCTTTGAAGTCTTACGCAGTTATGCAGTAAGTAACTATCCCCTGCCCATAAAAATCCTTATGTATGAGCAGCAGGCTCCCATGATGGTACAGGTACTTAACGCTCTTAATGCAGATGTAGCTGACACGCTGATTTCTTTGGATGGTTCACCAAGCGGACTCCTAAAAGTAAAAGAAGCGATAGACTGCGGTACAACAGTAGGCTTGTTAGGCGATCGAATTTTAGGTGACGGTAATGAAAAAACAGTCATATGCACGCTCCTGGGAGAGCCGGTAAAAATGTCTACCGTACCAGTTCTACTGGCTTCTGCCTTAAAGGTTCCACTTATCGTATTTTTTGGTATTTACTTAGGCGGTAATCGCTATAAAATTCACTTTGAATTACTTGCTGAAGAAGTTGTTCTTAAGCGAAAATCCAGACAACAGGATATACAGAGCTATACTCAGAAATATGTTGATATTATAGAAAAACAAATGCTGGAAACACCTTACAACTGGTTCAATTTTTATGATTATTGGCAACAAGATGAACATTAGGACTTTAAATCAAACGGAATTTGCCCACCTGATTCCTCATGCAGGATCAATGATGCTAATTGATCAAGTTGATTCATGGAGCAATAAACAAATTCACTGTACAACACGCTCTCATTTAGCCATCAACAACCCATTACTCGTAGGCAATAGCCTCTCAGTCATAAATTTAATCGAATATGGCGCACAGTCTATGGCAATTCACGGTGGCTTATTATCAGGAAAGTCTTCTCCCGGGTTTCTCGCAGCAGTTCGCGGCGCTCACTTCTATATTGATACTTTAGATTCGCTGACTAGCTCTTTGCATATAGAAGCAAGCGCTGAACTAAAAATAGAAAATGGAGCAGTCTATTCATTTCGTATTACCGACGATCAAAATAGTTTGCTACTTGATGCAAGGGCCACAGTTATTCATACACAACCATGAAAAAAGCACTGATCACAGGAGGTAGTGGCGATATAGGTTCTGCTATTTGCTATCGCCTCGCAGAAAATAATATCCACGTCATTGTGCATAGCAATCATAACTACGAAAAAGCACAACTCATTGACAGCAACATCAAACAACAAGGTGGCTCCGCCGAAGCTGTTGCCTTCGATGTTTGTGATGCTGATGCCACAACTGAAGCCGTGAAAAAACTCTCTGAAGCAGGGCTAATCCAGATTATCATCAACAACGCCGGTATACACCGAGATGCTCCACTAGCTGGAATGAGCTACGAAAACTGGACAAGCGTCATCGATGTTTCCCTACACGGCTTTTATAATGTCACTCAACCCCTTTTAATGCCAATGATGCAAAGCCGCTGGGGACGTATTATCAATATGTCATCCGTAGCAGGTGTGATGGGAAACCGGGGGCAATGCAACTATTCGGCTGCTAAAGCCGCATTAAATGGTGCGACCAAGTCATTGGCACAAGAACTCGCTTCACGAAAAATTACCGTCAATGCGATTGCTCCAGGCATTATTGAAGGAACTATGACTGAAGATAGTTTTGACCAGCAAATGATTAAAAATATTGTACCAATGAAACGAGCAGGCAAACCCGAAGAAGTTGCCGCCCTTGCCTCTTTCTTATGCTCAGATGATGCCAGCTATATTTCAGGGCAAATTATTAATATCAATGGAGCAATGGCCTAAAATGAAGACCCATTTCGATGTTCTAATTATTGGCGGCGGGCCAGCAGGGTCAACAGCTGCCAGTTTACTTGCCGAAAAAGGACATGAAGTTTGTCTGCTGGAGAAATCACATCACCCCCGTTTTCATATTGGTGAATCCTTATTACCAATGAATTTACCAATCTTTGAAAAACTTGGCGTGCTTGAACAAGTTGATGCGATTGGTATTAAAAAATACGCAGCTGAGTTTAATTCCCTAGAGACCCCTCTGGCGCAGGATACCTTTTATTTTTCTAAAGCCAGCAATGATAGCCCTGCTTATGCCTATGAAGTAAGACGCTCTGAATTGGACGAAATATTATTTAAAAATTGCCAGAAAAAAGGAACAACGACTCACGAAGGCATGACTGTACACCATGCTGAGCTAGAAAGTTCAGTAAAAAAAATTCTCGCTGTCGATGAGCAGGGTAAGCAATATGAATTTACCAGTCAATACCTGATTGATGCCTCAGGACGCGATACACTGTTAGCACAACAGTTAAACAGCAAACGAAAAAACCCAAAGCATAAAATGGCTGCTATTTTCGGCCATTTTAAAAATATTGAACGCAGATCAGGAAAAGATGCAGGTAATATCAGTATTTACTGGTTTCAACATGGCTGGGTATGGCTGATTCCACTCAAAGACGGCATGATGAGTATTGGTTGTGTTTGTTGGCCAGATTATTTAAAAACACGTAACATAGACTTAAAGTTATTTCTGCGCGAGACCTTAAACCTTGTTCCTGAAATCAGTCAGCGTATGAAAAACGCCCAACTCGATGGAGAAGTGCAAGCAACAGGAAATTACTCTTATCAGTCCAGCATTATGTCTGGCGATGGTTTTTTATTGATTGGCGATGCCTATGCATTTGTTGACCCTGTTTTTTCCAGTGGTGTTTATCTCGCCATGCAAAGCGCTAACAGGGGAGCTGAGCTAGTTGACCAGCTACTTATTAACGCAACTAATGACAAACAGTTAATTAGCCAGTTTGAACATTCTGTCACAGAGGAAATAAAAGCTTTTTGCTGGTTTATTTATCGCTTTAATAGCCCTGCCTTACATAAATTGCTGATGTCATCTGGTGAAGCCAGCCAACACCCTATCAAACAAAAATTAAAATCAGCTGTTATCTCGGTTTTAGCTGGAGATGCTTATAATAACTCACAGATTAGCCTTCCTCTACTTGCATTCAAGTCACTTTATTTCATTAACAAACTAATCGAATTCAAGAAAAACCGTACCTTTACTAAATTTAAAAAACAACACACAGAGGGGAGTAGGCTTTAGCCTACTTGTCGCACCGTTTAAAAAACCACTGAGACTACAAAATCTTTTCATAATCATTTATGTAGGCTAAAGCCTACTCCCCTAACTTTCATATATGCCATAAAAGCGCCGATTAGCATCTTCTAATTTCGCTTTAATTGCATTATTTTTTATATATTCATAAGTTAGCAAAAAATGTCTTTCATCACGAATAGCTTTATCGAAATAATCCCTTTCCCAAAACTTTCCATGCCTTGCCAGGCATGTATTAATCAGTAATGCCGTACTGCCTTTCACCTTTCTCATTATTTCTTGCAACTCTTGTTTTTGCTGAAACAGCAAATGCACATGATTTGGCATAATACTATATGCGATAAGCCGATAAAATTTAGGATCTAGCTGTTTTAAATGACATCCAATAATATCCATCACCTCGCCATTAAGGTAACAGCCTTTATTGGATTGATCACAGTAGCTATCAATTTCCATTTGTCTTTGCGAGATGCTTAAACCTGAATTTTGATTGACTCGATGTAAATAATCATCAACACTATCCTGAGTTCTAAAAGTTACGAATTGATAAGTGTCAAACTTACTGTAATGGTTTAACGTCCTTTTCATGTCACGACCTTCGGAGAGTAGGCTTTAGAGCCTACACGATTAATATTTTATTGTACACTGATACATGTAGGCTAAAGCCTACTCCCCAATTGTGCAAAAACATCTTTCAAATAGCTAGAGTTACTCTCTTGCATTTCAGGAACATGCTCTTTTAAACCAGGAAAAATCTGCGTTGCTTCGCTTGTAATTTCATTTGCCAGTTCTCTGATAAAGGCAATATTCAAAACAAGTTGTTGCTGTAATTCCTCATCGTTTAGCTCCTTGTGCAAATCCTTATTTAATTGCTGTATAAAGCTGATATTACTATAATTCAAAAACATATCGCTCATATCATCAGTTGATACATCAATTTCAGCCCAATGCCGGAAAAAACTCTGCATCAACATATTAAGCTGATATATTTGCTGCAATAGGGTTCCTGCAGACTGCATAAACGCCAGGTCACATAATTTATTTCTAAAAAATAATAAAGCGATACCACTCCAGTACAGTGTAAAGTCCCAGATCACTTTTATAGTCATTACCTTGGCATTCCCCATAATGGGGTATTGGTCTTCATAGACAGGACCAAATGCTAAAAACAGGGTGCGAAATAATTCCTCATATTGCCCTGTTACTAATACAATATCCTCACCGGCAGACTGTTTAACAATCAACTCCGTAATAAAGCTATTATTCATGGCAATAAAATCACTGCCAGGCGAATAAAATGGGTCAAGAAAAACTCCAGCATCGCCTGTAATTGCCCAGCCCTCCGCTGAAAACATTTTTTTGCAATTATATGAATAATGTTTCAACGTCAGGAAATCCTGCAACTGATCAACATGTGCATCAACAATTGAGGCAAATTGTGGCTCATATTTTTTTAGCCACACTTTAGCTCTTGCAAAGGTATTGAATTCTGCATAAGGGTGAATCTTTGCATCTGCCACAAATCCTATACTAGTGGCCCCCGATGAAAGTGGAATAATCCAGACCCAGTAGCCTTTGCCTAGTAAATGATTAGTGCTCAGCCACCTCGGCTCTTGTACCCTATTCTGCCATTTTTGCTCATCTACCCAGTCATCCACCCGGATTTCATGATTAATTCTAAACCAGGAAGCATTTACATCATGGTAAGCAGGCTTTGCAAGCTTTAACTTTCTCTTCAACAAGCCCATACGCCCACTTGCATCTATCAGCCATTTACACTGAAGCGTGCTTTCCTGCTCATTATGCAATAGCGTAATCTGGTGATCATTTTTACCTAGAGAAATTTCCTTAATTTTACAACTTGCCTGAAAATCTATGCCTAGCTTTAAACAATGTTTAATCAACGCATTCTCAAATCGGCCCCGGTCTAATTGATAGCTTTTTGAGGCAGGATAAGTACTTGGCCCCAGTTCAATTCGTTGAGTTATATCTCTGTTATCTCGATAGCTATAAAAAAATCGCAAGCCCAGTTTAGGTAGTTCCTTTTCCAGCTCGGCCTTTAAACCTAAAATCTCTTCAAAATAATAACTGGCTATTTCTACTGAAGATTCACCCACTTTGTGCGCTGCTTCAGGCACTGGATAAGAGGCTTTTTCTGCAACCAGAATTCGGATATTCTTTACTCTCTTCTTTAACTGAATTGCTAATGTCAGTCCAGATAAGCCCCCACCCATGATAAGAACATCATACATTTTGTCCATTATAGTTCTCCATCTGTACTGGCACATAAAGCCCAGAGCTCATCTTGCCGGGTTAAACCTAAAACCTTCTGTGCTGTTTGTACACCTGAATAACTTACCCCATAAACCCCGCCACCTGGCATCGTCCAGTGCCCAGCAAAATAAAGCCCTTCTATCGGAGCTTTATTGGCAATACGACTTGCACCCACTTGCTCTGGAGTCATTGCCCAACCATAGGCAGCCCCTTTATTATTCAGAGTATAACGCTGCATGGTCGCCGGAGATCCTGCCTCTATAAACAAGATATGCGATTTTAAATTATTTATTTTGCTGTCTGCGAAATCCAGCATTTTTTTCATATAATCAGCTTTTGCTTGTTGCCAATTTTCAGCCTGATCATAATTTGCCAAAGCAGTCAGAACAATCAAATGCTCCCCCTTGGGAGCAAGACCATCATCAAGTAGTGTAGGCACAGTAACACTCATCCAGGAAACCTCTCCTTGCAGAGCATTATTATAATTAACCTCATGATTTAATTCGTGGTAATAAAAGGCCTCATGATGCGCTCCTGCCTGCACAAGATCCAGGTCAGTGGCAATATAAACAACAAAT
This sequence comes from Bathymodiolus platifrons methanotrophic gill symbiont, assembly GCF_002189065.1. Classification (GTDB taxonomy): domain Bacteria; phylum Pseudomonadota; class Gammaproteobacteria; order Methylococcales; family Methylomonadaceae; genus Methyloprofundus. The sequence continues at coordinate 2,304 of NZ_BDMN01000040.1, read as the reverse complement.
ATTGAACAGGATGTCTGCATTCGTTGTAAACGAGAAAGGTAACGCTTTGGGAAATATTCTTTACCAACCATGTCATGCACAGTCTGCAACATATCAGCATTTGAAATCACAGTTTCAGCCTGAATAACCTGTCCTGAAGCAAGAAGAACACTTTGAACCCGGTTATCACAAACATTAATTTTACTTACTTTACTCTTAAAGTAAATCTCCCCGCCAGCCTGCTTTAACCCAGTCACCAGACTATCTGCAAATTTATGAAAACCTCCCCTACAGTAATAGGCTCCATCAGAGACATAGCCCATAAGCATACTCGCCCAATAAACAAAAGATACTTTTTCAGGAGGTAAACCCAGATACGGCCATAGGGCAGAAAAATGCACTTTAACTGTGGGTCCGAGATGTAATCTCCCCAGACATCCGCAAGAGTGCAACTTCGGTATTTAAATAATAAATCCAGTTCAGGATGTGCCGCATTAATACCTTTCGCGGCCATCACATCATCACATTTCGCTACTTACTCGGCTAATTGCAAACAAAGCATTAATAAATCAGTTAAACCTTGCCGCTCATGAGGAAATAGATCAGATAAGCGATTCACCAGGCCTTCAATAGATGTAGGCAACTCAACAGCAATATCGGCAACCGAAACAAAAGCAAAGGGGTTAACCTCAACAAACTCTAGCTGTTCATACTGATTTATAGCCTGCAGAACCTTGCGTATTATCTGACCACCCTCAAAACCCTGTAGCCCACAACCACTAGTAAGGTGCACATGAGTATTTTTTACGCTTAAAGCCATGAGCATAACCCCCTGCACGATCATGCTGCTCTAACACCAAAACTTGCCGGCCTGACTTTGCCAGTAAAGCTGCTGCGGTTAATCCACCGATGCCACTACCAATAACAACATCAACTTTCTTTTGCTGCATGGTCTTAAGCTTTCATTATTGATGGAATATATTGACTACGAAGGGTACACACCAAGTCCCTTCTGGATAGAAAGAGCCTGGTGCCCCTAAAATGCGAATACTTAAGATATTAAGGCTTTTGGATATTTAAAGCACCGAATGCGAACCCTAAATTATATCCATTTCCCTTTCCAGATAGCGTTCTTGTACGAGATCCTTTGGGAGCCCAGCGACCTTCTACAGACTTACCAAATCCAGCATCACCATCCATCATAAAAGAGTTACCATAAATGTCGTCTATTTTTTCGACACCACGAATTCTGCCTTTTCCTTCAGTCACTTCATAAGCACCAAAGGTAAACCCGCCTCCTTTCAAACTTAATTTCACTTTTGCACTTTTACCACTTGGGCAAGTAACTGTACCCGTTCCCTGGGATGTTTTATAAAAAGCGGCCCAGCCTTTTATAGTATATTTCAGGTCACAATCTTCAGCCTGTGCAGCAGAAAATGACATGAAGAAAAGTGAACTAACAGCCAAACCTAAAATTTTTGTACGCATAATAATCCCTCTTAATGTAAAAATTTGATTATACCTAAGGCTTGATAATTAAGCCACTAAAGGCAACGCCTAGATTATAACCACCGCCAACGCCTGCCCCACCGCCCGCAATATATCCTTTAAATAATGTACGCGCCTCAGCTGAGCGGGCAAAACCTGCATGCAGATCTATAGTGAAATAGGTGCCATAAATATCCTTAATACTCTTGATCCCGGTAAATTTACCTTTGGCATTTTCAATATCTATAACCCCTAAAGTTAAGCCGACACCATGCGAGGTCAAAGAAACCCGCGCACTTTGTCCATTAGTACAGCTAACAAGCCCCGTCCCTTTATACCCTTGATATAAAAAAGACCAGCCTGTTAAATTATATTTAATCGTACAACTTTTTGCTTCCGCCCAGGAAGGTATTGGCATTATTAGAAATAAAATTACTAATAGCCTAAAAAAATGGTGTTTCATTGTGCTTTTCACTTTCTGCAAATCGGTTCATTATACAGAGTTTAATGTACTCAGGAAAAGTAAAAAAGGGGGGTATCCGAGAAAAACTGATACGTAGAATTATAGCGCGAGATCTTGCATTAATGGATTAATGGATTAATATTGAGCCATTATGCTCTTTCAATATCAGGATAAGGACAGATTTTGTGGGGTCACGGGGCTGTGTACAGCAACCATGAATAACTCATTTTTATGCTTGAAACTGCATTCAATTTAGCCAGAAAGGCTCTGAACAATGATAGATTCGGTTTCAATCTATTTCTGCCCTTAAAATCAGGACATAAACAATTTTTAAGGTTTTCTCTTTCGAGCGATTACGCCCTCGGTTCAGCAGC
>NZ_BDMN01000039.1 GCF_002189065.1 Bathymodiolus platifrons methanotrophic gill symbiont | reverse complement strand
CGAATGTAAGTTAACCATTCGCGGCTAAAGATCGCTCCTACTGTTACTTCATCTGCTGATAAAGCTCACCTAGCTGCTTAATTTCATCATCGCTGAGCTGTCTAGCTATCAATCGCATACGACTATAAATATCATTATGGCGCGTGCCATTCTTATATTCTAATAAAGTATTTATCGTGTATTCCGCTTGCTGGCCTGCTAAAGCAGGGATATCCATACGTTGCCCTTTGCCATCAGCTCCATGACAGGTAAAGCAGGGAGGTAGGATTTTTTTACCGTTGCCTTGATCAACCAAAACTTCAGCTTTGCTCAAGTCTTGCTTAGAAGCCTTGTTCTGAGCAGCGGGTAAAGACTGAAACCAGACTGCTAGATCAGCACTATCCTGCTCACTAAGCCCCTGAGCAACCGAAGACATCATGACATTGTCACGTTTACCATCCGCATAATCACGTAATTGCTTATAGGTATAATTAGCTGTTTGCCCTGCTAGTGAAGGAAACGTACCTGCCGGGCTGATACCTTTTTCACCGTGGCAGCCAATACAGGGCTCTGCTAATTGCAAGCCTTTTTGTAACTACTCAGCGGAGCTGAGTAGTCCAATGAAATTATAAAGCAAATTCAGGTAACTTTCCCTCAAAGACCAGGGTCATTGCCTGAGTTGCACTTAGACCTTGTTTACGGCACGTTGATAAATACCCTCTGACACGACAAAATATCTCTGCACCCTTGGTGCTACGAAAGCAGCCGGATATTTTCTGTTGAACCTTGGTCATCCGAATCGAATTTTCTGCGGCATTATTGGTAAATGGCACCCAGGTATTTGTCATGAAGCGCAAGACATCCTCTTCATAATTAATCAGCCTTTCCAGTAAGTTTCTAGCTTTACTGCGTTTTATTCGCCCCCGTTTTACTTCTTTAGGCTTATCGGGTGGTGGGCATTCAATCTCCGCTTTGCCAAGTAATTCTCTGTATTGTACTTTCCATTTTTCTGCTTCTTTATGTAGTAGCATGCCACCTGCTTCATTGACGGCATCATTCATTTTTTCAAGTAGTCGTTTCATTTCAAGCGCCCACTCCTGTTTATCCTGCTCCCAGGCGCGCGTTAATTCCCTCAAATGATGTGCATTACAAAGCGAATGAGTACAGTCATATTTATAGTAGGGCTTCCAATGATCATGACATAAAATCCCATGAAAATGGGGTAAAATTCCAATGTCATTCATTGCCTCTGTGCCACGTTTGGCATGGGGAAAGAAGTGTGTCCACTGATCATTGGAAGTCCCATGTAGCCAATGGCGCTTACCATTAATATTAATGCCTGTTTCATCCGCATGAATGCACGGTGATTCGACTAAGTGTTCTTTACTGATAGTTTCAAACCCAGCCAACTTCTCATAGGCCAGTTCATTGAAATTATAGATAGAGCCTTCACTAATCGGCATACCTAATTGATCAGCGAAATACTCCTGTATTCGGTTGTAGGGCAATAACTGATATTGCGAAAGATAAACCACATGGGCTTTTATCCCATTACCATATTGCGCAGCCTTAGTAACCTCATCTGGAAAAGGAGCGATAAAACACTGACCTTTTTCATTTATCAACCGTTGCGCCTGGTATTCTGTCACTACCCTTGAGATATCAATATCGAATACCTGGCGTGTTTCAAAGCCATCTTCCGTGTATCGCCCTTTTGGCAAGGTACGGCGATCAATGGTAATGATCTCGATTTCATCCGGGTCATCTATTTTTTGAAGTGTCGTGCCGACATGCGATTTTTGTCCGCCAGAAGGCTTATCTGATTTTTTGCGATTCCCTTTTTTCCGGTTGGGATCACTTGCAGGTGGTTTACTGCTATTTTTGCTGTTCAGTGTCACTCGATTGAGTAATACCGTGACTAATAATAGAATCACTTCCAGTGCTGATTTTAGCGCAGGCGATATATCACGCTCAGTTTCAAGTAACTGTTTGGCATGACTGATTGCGGAATCAACATCGATGAAGTCTATTTTCAAAGGGTAACCTGTATTGCTTTAAGGACAGGCTTATTATCTCATGGGTTTTAAATCCCGAATTTTCCTTGTTTTAAGCGATTGTAAGGCGAATAAAAAAGTTCTTCGAGGTCGTAGATGTTTAAGGGGACATTTTGTGATGACTATAGCGATAGAAGCAATAAAGCGTGGATTAATCGACTGTTGGGCAGCTCACTAAAAATCACAAAAACTAGGCTAAAACCCTGTCAAGAACTTTTTTAATTATTTACGCTGAGTAGTTACAAAAAGCGTAAATAAACGGCAATGAAGCAGATATTCCAAATACTGAAAAAAATCATTATAATTGTTTCCGCTATTTTGATCTATGGCTGTGCAGTTAACCCGGTGACAGGAAGTCATTCAATTTTTAAGGTTTTCTCTTTCGAGCGATTACGCCCTCGGTTCAGCAGCCATGCATCAAGATTGCCTTGATGCATGGAACCCTGAAAAACCGAGAGTTAATAGCGGACTAAAGTCCGCTCTACATTAACTTTTACGTTGCTGAGAGTATGCAACAAGCTCTTCTTTAGTGACAGTTCCAATTAAGTTACCATCCTGGTAAAAATCAAAAGTATTTTCTTTTCTAATCGCACTGATCATCTCTTCATGACCATCGTTATAGATTACTTCCATTTTTACAGTATCATTACCATCAAAACGAATTTTTGCCTGAGCAACATTTTTCACACCCGCATTCTCTAATTCTGCAGCAGCCATATCAACAACAGCAGGACTTTTACCTGTATATGGGTTTGTACCTGTCCAGAATTCAATAGCATTAATACCCACTAGATCAACCAGCGCAGCAATAGGGGAAACACCTAACAGATGCAGTCCCAGGAAAATTCCTTCTCTACCCCAGCGATCTTTAGTCACTTCCATATTCCACTTGTTAAGGTCCTTAGTTAAACCCATTTGTCCCATGCAGCCTGTTAAAACAGTTAGTGAGAATGATAATAGTACTATTTTAGTTATTTTCATTTAATTATTCCTTTAGGCTCACGAAGAACCAGTCTATATTTAATAAAGTTTTTAGCTACCCACTTACACAGGGCAAAGCAAGAACCATAGGGCGCGACCTTAGCCCGTAGATACTAATTAGCATCTACAAAAGGCGGGCTGAAGCCACGCTCTACAATTCCTGCCTTAGACAGGTGACTGTAGTTAAAATCGAATTGATTGATTAATTAAATTTAATATCGATACGACGGTTTTTCTGACGACCTGCTGGTGAGTTGTTTGATTCTATAGGCTGGCTCTGGCCATAGCCAATCGCAGTAATACGCTCAACAGAAACACCTTTGCTAATTAGCACATCACGAATAAAATCAGCGCGTTTTTGTGATAATTCTTTATTTAACTTAGCACTCCCCGTGTTATCAGTATGCCCTTCAAGAGTCACTTTTTTACCGGGATTTTTTTCCATATACGTTACTAACAAATCAATCCCGATCGATGCGCCAGGAACTAAGTCAGCTGTGCCAACAACAAATTCAATATCACCGAAAGCCAATAAAATATCTCGCTCTGCTTCGCTTAATTGCATCTCTAGCAATTTGTTCTGCGCAGAATCTTTTTTGGCACTAAGAGACGCTGTAATTAATTCCTCTTTTTTCTGTAGCAAATCAATACTATTTTGTCTAGATGTCTCTGCCGCAGCATTACTAACAGCCGTCCCAACTTCAGCATTACCTATATAAGCCAGTGAAGCCATGTCCTCTTCAGACTCAGAAGCCGCTGCACTTATTAAGGTTGTATTTGCTTTGTTTAATTCAGCTGAAGAATATTTCTGTACGCTAGGGTCACTAGCCGCTACTTTATAAGCTTGCTCAGCATCCAGTAATAATTGTGGTTTTTGTAATTCAGCACAACCTACCGCTAGTGTAGAAATTATAGCTGGGATAAGCAGTTTTTTTTACTGTCAATGTTTTCATAAATAAGTCCAGAATATATTAGTTGGTAAATTAGCGCGATTTATTTAAGCTGTGATTTCAACATTTGCATACTTTTCTGCATTTGCTTTTCTGCTGCGCTCGCTTTTCCCGCTTCTGTTTTCGCTTGAGCCAGGCTAGAATCAGCAGTCGATTCATTTGCTAAACGTAACGCTTTTTCATTGTTACCGTCTTTCATTTCTTCTTTCGCTCGTTGCAATTTATTTTTTGCCCTTTCCAGCTCTACTCCAGAAAATTCATTTGCTCCGATATTACGTGCTGATTGCAGCATTGCTTCGGCATATGCAATTTCAGTCTTTGGGGCTGCTATACCACATGCAGTTAAGGCTGAAACTACGGCGACTACAACAGTCGCTTTAATTAACGATGTAGTATTTTTTTTTTGTGAACATGAACTCACTCTCCATTTTAATTTAAGAAATAAGGATAAAAGTATGGTAAAAGATTTTTACTCGGCAATTCTATATCAGAATTACATTAAATTGCAAAACATTTCCTATTAGACACAAAGCCCTAGCCTCTTAGTAGGTAAAACAGATATTAAAATGCTGTAAGAACTTCTCTGCGTAAATTTATTAATAATTGCTCAGCAGTTGTTTCAGGTGAGACAAATAAACTATTAAATTTATTTTTAGTTAATACATAGAAGCGCCTCTTATCTATTTCTTTAATAGCAAGTAGCGTAGCTAGCCTAGCCAGGCACTCTCCTTCACCCACAGCCATATCAGAACGTAATTGAGCAAAGTTACTTTTTATATATTCTTCAACAGGATCCTGTTGCGTTTGTTTTACATCCGGCGAACTTTCAGGCGCTCGTTCAGTTACTGCACAAGATGATAGTATAGATATAAAAAACGTAACTAACAGTAGCAAATACAATCGTTTATTAAGCATATTCTTCTCCTAACTTTTAATACCTACACCTCTGGCCAATAAAAATAAGCAAAAAGCCATTAATAATAGAATGAAACCGATAATAATAAACATGGCAATCGTTACGTCAACATCTGAAATACCAATTAAGCCATAACGAAAAGTATTAATCATATATAGGATAGGATTACCCAAAGCAATTTTTTGCCAAATATCAGGCAACATTGAGACAGAATAAAACACCCCGCCCAGATAGCTCAATGGTGTTAAAACAAAATTGGGAATAATGGAAATATCATCAAAACTATCAGCAAAAATAGCATTTACAAAACCAGCCAAAGAAAATAAGGTTGCGGTTAGCACAAACACCCCTACAGTAACCCACCAGTTAACCACCGATATTTCTGTAAACATCAATGATATTGCTGCCACCACACAACCCACCAGCATCCCTCGAGTTACCCCGCCACCGATATAACCAGCCAGGATAACCCAGTTAGGAACCGGTGCCACTAATAACTCTTCGATATGCCTTTGAAACTTGGTTGAGTAAAAAGATGACACAACATTGGCATAGGAATGACTAATAACCGACATTAAAATCACACCAGGCACTATATAATCCATATAGCTGACTCCATTGACACTACCGATACGCTCACCAATCAGCCTGCCAAAAATCAGGAAATATAATGAGGTCGTGATGGCTGGAGGTAATAAAGTTTGTGGCCAGATGCGTGTAAAGCGCCGTATTTCTTTAAACAATAAAGTTCTAAAGGCAACCGAGTTATTCATGAAATAATGCTTTCGCCTTTTGCTAATTTAGGTAAGCGCCCTTCTAGGCCCATGGCACCTCGCATCACTTTATTTTTTAGAGGGGTAATACGTTCAGCTAGACCCAGCCCCAGATTTCTAAAAAACTTAATGGGCAATATTTGATTACTAAAGGTCCGGTAAAACAGGTCCATCACCGTCATCATTTTCAGATTTTCATTACGACGCAAACGTTCATAGCGTTTTAGTACGGCTACATCCGCTATATTTTTACCTTTATTACTGGCATCAATTAAAACTTCAGCGAGCATTGCCGCATCTAACAATCCAATATTCACTCCCTGACCGGCCAAGGGGTTAATCATATGTGCCGCATCACCGACTAAAGCAACACCCTGTTTAACATATTCCTGTGCATGCTGTCTCTTTAACGGGAAACTCGCGACACCCAGAATTTTATTAATTTTACCTAGGCAATCTGGAAAGGTTTCCGTTAATTCAGCAAGCAATTCAGTCTCCGCTAACGCTTTTAAGCGGCGCACTTCATCCGGTGTGTTATACCAGACGATAGAGCCATAATTCCCTGTTAAAGGTAAAAAGGCTTGAGGTCCGGTAGGTACAAAGCGTTGCCAGGTTATATCCTGCTGCTCATAATCAGTTTCGACATAAATAACCATGGCATGTTGCTGATAATCCCAACTGGTAACACCAAGACCCACCGTTTGCCTTAGTCGCGACTGCCCACCATCTGCACCAACCACGACTTTAGCCGATAAAACTCGACCATCATCAAGCTCTACACTGCCCTTACTATTTACATAGTTTATTTGTCTGATAGTTGAGGGACAAAGAAATTCAATATTAGAAAACTCCTGCGCTCTATGCAATAAAGCTAACTGAGTCACACGATTCTCAACAATATAACCGAGCGCATCAAAATCAATAGTATCACTGTTAAACTCAGTGTCACCCGCTGTTTCCCATACGCGCATACGTTTAAAAGGACAGACCCGCATTGCCAGTACCGCATCCCAGGCACCCACTGTTTGCAAAATTTGTTGCGAAGCAATACTTAACGCGGAAACACGCAAATCATGCATCTGTTCAGAAGAAAACTCTTCTGGCATACTTTTTTCAATTAGAGCAACTTTTAAGTCACTGTCACCTAATGCACAGGCAACCGCAGCCCCCACCATGCCACCACCAACAATCAATACATCATATTCTTCTTTCATTTCAGCATTCCTCTATTACATTTCCCATTCATATGATTTTATGAGGGGTGGACAAGGTTTTTCGTATTCATCAAAGCTCAGACGCATTCACTGCTGGGCACGCTATTCTTTGCCCATCTATCCCTTTTTTAATCAAGTGTGAAATGCATTACAAACCAAAGTGGATAATTATAACACCATGAACAACTCTGGTAATTTCCCTATAAAAAAATGCAATTGAACTAATCTATTGTTTACTTCATCAGCGTAAGCGCAAAACTCCTAGCCCACCCAGTTTGTTTAGTCCTCCAGAGAGAGCCTGCTACTCTTTGATCTTCAATATTACGGCTAGTTCTTCGATTACGCCATCTCATGGTTTTCTCTCGCTTGCATTTGTCTGACTAATTACTTCTGCAGCAATGCTAATTGCAATTTCCATCGGTGTCTGGCTATTGGTTGCCAAGCCTATAGGGGCATGAATCGATTGCCAGTGCTGCTTACTAATCGTTTCGGCTAAATTCTGCTGCAGCACTTTAATTTTTCGCCTGCTACCTAATATACCGAGATAAGCAAACTGCCTGTGCCATAGTTCAGCCAGGACCTGCTGATCTGTTTGGTGGCTATGCGTCATGATAAAGACATAGGCCTGTTTACCAGCATTAATATGCTGATTAATTTCGCTATAAGGCACAATGATTTTCCGCTTGGCAAACTTATTATCCTGCATAGTTTGCACTGCATCTCGCAGATCGATAACAACAATATTTTCTATTATGTAACGCCCTATAAACCCAGCTCAACCTTGACAGTTT
>NZ_BDMN01000038.1 GCF_002189065.1 Bathymodiolus platifrons methanotrophic gill symbiont | reverse complement strand
ATCGGGGTATTTACTTCGGTGCTGCTACTCGCAGGTACCGGAGCAAATGCGATGATTGTTGATGTCCAGCTAGCACTTGTTCTTGACATTTCAGGCAGTATTGACGACAACGAATATAACGCCCAAATGAATGGGTATGTAGAAGCATTCAAAAATACTACAGTTCAGGATCGCATTGGTAATTTTAGTAATGGTATTGCAGTAGAAATGTTCTTTTATGCTAGCAATGTAAAAGTCGCAAGTATTGAGGCCGTGCTAAAGACAGCAGCTGATTCAGAAGCTTTCGCGGCTGCTATTGCAGCAATAACAAGACCAACTGTCATAGCACCAGATAAGATGGGCCTGGGAACAAATATTGCTGGTGGTATGCTACTAGCCTATGACTGGTTGACTGGTGATGACTTCGATGTACAAATAGCTAAGGTGATGGATGTATCTGGTGATGGTTTCCAGAATCGTACTTTAGAAACCAACGATGGTGAAGCTCAAGTTGATTTTGCTGCCGGAATTTTGCTTGTTGAAGCACAACGGGACCAGGCCACTGCTGCAGGCATACTCGTAAATGGACTCGCAATTAATCATGACGGGCCAGTTGATAACTTTCAGGATGCATGTCTTGATGATGGGTATTATATTGATCACGTAATTAATAATAATGTTTGTGTTCAGTCTGAAGGGTTTTTAAGTGGCGATTTTGAAAATGCTGTGATCGATAAACTCGTTCAAGATATTGTACCAGAGCCTGCAACCTTAGCTTTATTAGGTTTGGGAATGGTTGGACTTAGCTTAAGAAAACGCAAGTCAGCTTAGTTTAGAATTAAAGCGAAACAAAAGCCCTGTCGGTGATAACACCGTCAGGTTTTTTTTATGCCTGGTAAGTATGGGACCCATTACTTAACTTTAAATCACACATCGCTCCATTAAAGCAACACGGTGCCGCACTAGCCTATTTTCTGACTCGCCAGGTAATCCTCATAAGTCCCACGGAAATCAACAATCCCTGTTGGCGTTAATTCTAGTATACGAGTCGCTAGGCTGGAAACAAATTCACGATCATGACTAACAAAAACCAAGGTACCTGGATAATTTTCCAGAGCAAGATTCAGTGCTTCAATAGATTCCATATCCAGATGATTGGTTGGCTCATCTAATAACAGAATATTATTACGCTGCAACATCAGTTTCCCAAAGATCATACGCCCTTTTTCTCCCCCAGACAGGACACTTACCTTTTTGCTGATATCATCTTGAGAAAATAATAGCCGTCCCAGCGTACCACGTACAACCTGATCATCATCACTGGGTTTTCGCCATTGCTCCATCCAGTCAAATAACTGTTTATCCTGCTTAAAGTCAGCGGCATGATCCTGCGCACAGTAGCCTATATCAGAATTTTCTGACCATTTGACCGTACCGGCTGTCGGTTCCACCTCTCCTGCGAAACACTTTAATAAGGTCGTTTTACCTATACCATTTGGGCCAATAATGGCAACACGCTCACCTACCTGCACCATCAAATTAAAATTACTAAATAATTCCTGCTCATAGCTTTTAGCCAAACCTTCTACTTCAAGTGCAAGCCTATGCAGCTTTTTTACTTGCTCAAAGCGAATAAATGGATTTTTTCGGCTAGACGGCTTAATCTCCGCAAGATCAATTTTGTCTAGCTGCTTTGCACGGGAAGTCGCTTGTTTCGATTTTGAAGCATTAGCAGAAAAACGACTGACAAAAGCTTTTAGTTCAGTAATTTTTGCTTGCTTTTTAGCGTTATCAGTAAGTAACTGTTCGCTTACCATCGTTGAAGCGGTCATATAATCATCATATGAACCAGGATAAAGGCGAATTTCACCATAATCCAGATCAGCCATATGACTACAGACACTGTTCAGGAAATGCCGATCATGCGAGATAATGATCATGGTGCAATTACGTTCATTTAACACCCCTTCCAACCAGCGAATTGCATTGATATCAAGGTTATTAGTCGGCTCATCTAATAACATAATATCAGGGTCAGAGAATAACACTTGGGCTAATAGCACACGTAATTTCCAGCCTGGCGCAACTGCGCTCATAGGACCATAGTGTTGCTCAAGGGGAATTCCCACCCCGGCTAATAATTCGCTAGCACGCGTTTCAGCAGTATAGCCATCCATCTCGGCAAATTCAGATTCCAGTTCAGCTACACGCATACCTTCTTCTTCCGTCATTTCCGGATTTGCATAAATAGCATCACGCTCTGACTTTACTTTCCACAATTCTTCGTGGCCCATAAAAACAGTATCAAGTACTGCATATTGTTCATAAGCAAACTGATCCTGATTCAATTTACCTATCCGTTCATTTGGAACTTTTGAGAGATTACCAGCTGTAGCCTCCAAATCGCCCCCAAGAATTTTCATAAAAGTTGATTTACCACAACCATTCGCACCAATAAGTCCATAACGGTTACCGTTACCAAACTTAACGGAAACGTCTTCAAAGAGTGGCTTAGCGCCAAATTGCATGGTGATATTAGCAGTTGTAAGCATGTTTATATTCTAGAAAGTAGGAGACATAGGGAGTACATCCCTTGTATCTGTAAAATCGTTAAAAAGAGCGGTATTCTACGCGATTTCACGCACAATAGGTGAGTAAAATAAATTTTATGTTGTTTATATTTGCAGAAGGTTTTAGTTTGTTTTGTAATCCTAATACCTAAACCCATTAGCACAGCTTATGTTTACACTGGGAATCTAAATTAAGACAAGTAAAAATTGATCAGTCATTTTCATCATACTGAAACCTCAGGGAAATGGAAAAATTAAATCATCCAAAATTAGACGACTAATTCAACGCGGAACAAGCTTTGTATAGGGTATGCATCGCATACCTATAGGCTTTCAGGTAAATAATTTCCATACATTCTGGGCAGTTAGAAATGCTCGGAAGCGGGATCTTTAGTCCCGCATGCCTGGACGGGACTAAAGATCCCGCTTCCGAATATTGCTTGAAAATTTCAGAGAAACTATAGCTGTTCTGAAAGGCACGCGATGCGCACCCTGCCGCAATATTTCCTGTTAAGTGGGTAGTCTAAATTATCCACAAAGATTATTGAATCTAGCTTATTAACGTTTAAAAATTGGACGGTTATTTATTTCCTTTGTTAAAATATCACTATTTCAATTGACACAGATTGTGAGCCAGAGTAACAACAAATCTTTTATAGCCCGCCTCAACCAACATCCCAAATTACGTGAACGGGTGGAATCATTGCTGGGTAATGGGTCGAATTTGTAGGGTTCCTGTATAATTTGATTTTATGACCTGTTATCAAGAAGTAAGTTGCCCGAAGTGCAACAGTATAAAAATCACAAAATCTGGGACGAATGGTTACGGAAAACAACGTTACTATTGTCGTAATTCAGAGTGTAAAACTAAAACATTTATGCTTGATTATAGCTACAAAGCCTGTGTATATGGAATGACAGAGAAAATAGTTGAAATGGCCATTAATGGAAGTGGAATTCGGGATACCGCTCGTGTGCTTAAAATCAATAAAAATACAGTGATCAATACGCTAAAAAAAAGGAAAGTAGCCTTGTTCAGGTAAACCCGAACTTTCAAATTCCAACGTCAGATGCAAAAATTGAATTTATCTGTGAAGAGGCTGAAATAGACGAACAATGGTCATTTGTAGAGAAAAAATGCAATCAACGCTGGATTTGGTATGCCATTGAACATTCAACAAATACAATTCTCGCTTATGTCTTTGGAAAGCGTAAGGACGTTGTTTTTAAAGAGTTAAAAGCCTTGCTTGATCCTTTTAAAATCAGCCTATATTACACAGATGACTGGGGAGCCTATGCACGCCATATTGATGTAGAGAAGCATGAAGTGGGTAAGTGTCATACCCAAAAAATCGAACGTAAAAATTTAAATTTGAGAACGTGGATTAAACGGTTGGCACGAAAAACAATTTGCTTTTCAAAATCTGAAAAAATGCATGATATTGTGATAGGTTTGCTGATTAATAAGATTGAGTTTGGAGTGGATATTCACGCCTAACTACAGATTCGACCCACTACCCATGACTCGTTCCAAGCGTGATATATCCTGTGTTTCGTTTGAGGTCATAAAACCCATGAGGAATAACACTGCCTGTTGCAGAGCTAGGGAAATCATGATCATTCGTTTGAATGGCTGCTCGTCTATAGAGCGATCCATTACGATAAAAAGTACCCAATAACTCTTTCTTTTTGGTATCCATACTAATAACAGGGTTTCCCGCATCCAGGTAGTCCTGCTTCAATTGGGTAATATTTTCAAATTGAGC
>NZ_BDMN01000037.1 GCF_002189065.1 Bathymodiolus platifrons methanotrophic gill symbiont | reverse complement strand
GCGGGGAGTCGCTATTTTTGCGAAAGCTTGTTTTGGGCATCCCAGCCCAAGCAAGCAGCAAAAACTTAACGCGACCACTTATGCCTCCGGCGGCCCCGATTCGTCCTCGTCACCTCGTCCCGACCCAACAAGGGGTCGGAACATAGGCTCCAAATGACTTGACGCCGTGTCGGATGGCCTTTTATTTTGTCTCCACCTTCGCTAACGCTCAGACTCCGACAAAACAACGGCCCTACGGCTATCGCGGACTAAAAATCATCACTTCGCTTAGGCTACGTTTCCCTGATTTTCAGCGGGGGGGGGAGTCGCTATTTTTTTAGAATGATCTAATTGGTAATATACTAAGAGCTAACTCCTTTTTAGCATATACCTTATGACCATTTACCAAATTACGACTATGAGCATATGTACTATTCTCATTTGTTGATGACCAAAAGTACTTATCATAGTAACCTGCATGAGTGCTCATCTCAAGCTCCCCAAGAGCATCATATATTTCATGTAATTCAAGTATCGATGGAACGTACCAATCATCAAATCCATTTTCTTCATATCTATCTACAAGCTCAAAACTTGTATATTCCTTAGAGCCTATTTCGCACTTACTTAATACTTCATTGGTATTTTCTTGACCTGACCCAATATTTTCTTTCATAGCTCCTTTCACAGAGCCTCCATAACAACCCCACTTAATTCCACTAAAGTGACCTGGGGCAATTTCTAACCCATGGTGACCCTTGTCTGTAACATAGAATACAGTTCCTCCCCCAAAGCCAGTGCCTCCTACTTCAAAAGTAAATGCACATTCAGTTTTCTGGAACTCAATTATGAAGTCCGCATACTCCCTGTCTGACATTGAAGGCTCTCTTACCCCTTCTCCCTCACAGATATCCTCATATTCAGGGTATGACCCTTCAATACCATCTCCATCCATCGTCATATAGATATCTGAATCCCCTTCCGCTAAGGATGTTGATACCCAACCAAATAATAAGGCTACTATTAATACATTTTTCATTCTCTTTCCTCTTTAATTAATTAAAAATTAAACCACGTCCTTAGGACGTGGAGTTGTTCGAAAGGCTCCTCCTGGAGAGACAAATAAAGTGGCTCTATGTGAATCCTAGTGGGTAGTCGAATTTTAACTTACCACAAAGAAAGTAAATCATATTGATAAAATTATTAATATTGCGATAACCTCTTGCTCGTCGTTTGGCCAGTTGGACCTTGCTATTAATTCCCTCAAGAATTCCATTTGTAATCTTTGTTTCAACGAAATGAATAATGCCAGACCAATGGCTCCGAACGGTCTTTACAAACTTCATAAATGCTGAGATTTTAGATTTTTCTACTTCTTCACACCACTGCTTTAGAAAGGCTTCAGCCGATACTTTATCGGGCATTGACCATAAGTCATTAAAAAGCTCTTTCAATCGATATGCCTGCCCTAACGTAGGATATAGGTCAATCATTTCAGCTAATGAAACTTCTTGTTTATTGGTTAAGTTTTCTCGGTTCCTTAAAAAAGTATATTTGTGTCCTTTGAGTGCATCATGCTCTTTACGCTCACTAATCCTGACTTGATTCATTGCTTCATTTAATAATTTGACAACATGAAACCGATCGAAGGTTATCTCTGCTGATGGAAAAGCCTCTGCGGCTCCAGCAATGAAGGATGGCGATAGATCCCTACTTATTTGTTCAATTTGTTCTTTCTCTACCCCTTTGTTTTCAAGGTGTTCCTGAAGGTTATGCAAAGTGGCTTTACCTTTACCCTCAGTGACAAAAATAACACGAGACTCGTCTAAATCGACACCTAAAGTGACATATTTGTGACCTTTTTTTGAGGAGGTTTCATCTATACCAAGTTGAGTAATGGATGAAACATCATCCGCTATTTTAGCTTTGCCGATCCAGTGATTAAAGATCGTCCAGATTCGCTGTGGATTCACCTTTAACATTTCAGCAACCCGATTGACGGGCATTTCTCTTTCAATCAGTGCCCATGCCATGGCTTCAAATAGCAGAGTGAAACCACTGCCGGGGCGAGCCCAAGGGACTTCTACAGTACGAACTTTCCCGTCCGTTGTTGTGATGCGAGGAACAGAGCAATGTAGATAGCAAGAATGCTCAAAGAAGCTCAAGTGTTGCCATTGCCGATCGACTGTATCATGCACTGGGCAGAGAACCCCCATTCATCAGCAAAACGGGCGCCTGATTCAAAACCTATCTGCAAATGAAGTTCATTCTGTTCTAAAATATTGTCGTTTGAAAAGATAATTTCTTCCACTTTCCAAGGCGATTGTAAGCCTAAAGCCATACTAAATAAAGATTCATTATTCATGGTATTATTATCGCACTACCCACTAGGATTCACATAGAGCCCAAAATTTGGTATACCCACATCTTTTATTACCTATGATCAAATATTACAGGCTGGAATCGCTCCTGCTTTGATAGTTTTGTGTCTAGTTACTTACTGTTATTTAGCAATTGGTGAATACAGAGAAGGCGAATCAAAAATTGGAGCGTTTATGTTACCAGGACTCCTGTTCGCACCAATACCTTTATTAGTTATTGTTGTAGTATTTGTTGGGTTTGTTGCTGCTACAACATGGTTATGGTGGTGTGTTGTTTGGCCCGTTTTTTGGATCTTTACCAAACTAGGTTTATCAGAAACTCATTATTTTCACTTGTTTTTAGCAACATGCCTAGGTGTAATCAATTTAGTATTACTCTCTATTTTTCCTCACATCA
>NZ_BDMN01000036.1 GCF_002189065.1 Bathymodiolus platifrons methanotrophic gill symbiont | reverse complement strand
TTTTTTCTTGGCTTATTTTTATCGTTACCTTCTCGTGCTATTGATAAGCCAGAACTTATGCTAGCTAAAGTGTTCCAGCCATCCGTTAAGGTAACTGATTACTGGGTTAGTGAGAAACTGGATGGTGTCCGTGCCCGTTGGAATGGTCATCAGCTAATATCCCGTGGCGGCATCTTACTTATTGTACCCAGTTGGTTTGTAATAGATTTTCCAAATACTTCATTAGATGGGGAGTTATGGATTGCCAGAGGAAAATACCAGAAAACAGTTTCAATTATTAGAAAACAGAAGGCACATTCAGGTTGGCAGCAAGTTAAATTTATGGTCTTTGACTTACCAGAACATCTGGGTATTTTTTCAGATAGGGTTGCAGCTATGCGAGATTTGAACATACAAATTCAATCCACCTATCTAGGCTTCATTTCTCAATATCAGCTAGGTTCCAATAAAGAACTTATGCTCCAGCTTAATGCCATTACCGATCAAGGTGGTGAAGGGCTAATGTTGCATCATAAATTAGGGCTGTATCATCGTGGCCGAAGTAATGACTTATTAAAATTAAAACTCTTTACTGATGCTGAAGCGACCGCTCTTGATTATCGTGCAGGTAAAGGAAAATTTACGGGTAAAATGGGAGCAATAAAAGTTAAATCAGATACTGGTAAGGTTTTTTATATTGGCAGTGGGTTTAGCCATAAAGAAAGGGAAAATCCTCCGGCAATTGGAAGTACTATTAGCTTTCGTCATCAAGGATTAACAGATAGTGGAATTCCAAGATTTGCGGTTTTCATCAGAGTCCGTAATGAGCCATAATCCATAGTGGAGTAGTCCGCAAGAATCCCTACCTCCCCTATGGCAAAAAAGTTATTTGTAATAGTCTAATAAAGCGGACACTTCTAAAAGCTGATTTATAATGTCATTAGAGGTGAATATGAGTAACGAAACTTTGATCTGGAGCATTAAAAGCAGTACGACTATGCTGTCAGTTACTAAACGATAAATCAATACCTATACTTCGCACGGCCACCACTACAGGTTTCTAGCGGCTATTTTCTCTATAAAGATTCAACAGCTATTTCAGATATTAGCACTAAATGGATATGATTATTCTTAAAATGTAGGCAAAAGAGAATAAACAATATACTATGGCACATCCCAAATCATTCTGATTCTGGGCATAAATCTAACGATAGGAATTCACATGAAAGAAATTACAGTTGATAGCAATCCAAGTGAAGCACTTTTAAAAGAAATGGGTGTTGTTTACTGGCCAACATGGGAAAAAGAAGTATCTGTATTCCCATGGGAATTCGTTACTACAGAAACAGCACTTATTGAAGAAGGTGAATGTGAAATGACACCTGCAGATGGCGGCCCTTCAACTATTTTCAAAGCGGGTGACTTAGTGGTATTTCCATTAGGCTATAAAGGCACTTGGGAAGTGAAAAAAGCACTTAAAAAGCGCTACATGCACAGTGAAGGTGATATTAAAAAACGCTTTTTTAACGGTTTGACCAGAGTGATAAATCGCACTAAATCAATCATGAAATAAAGTTCACTTCCATTACTCCCATAATAATGGCTTCTGATACTTTGACAAGTTCGTATTCTGAAGATGAATAAAAATCACCTTCTTTATTGTACTGAAGTTTCCCAATAACTGAAGTTTCCCAATAATTATTTATGGTAAAATTGAAACTATGCTACAACTATATGAAAAAAATAGTCTTTTCATTCGTTTCAAATGCTATTGCCTAAGGGGAATTAAGTAGGGGTTTGCTATAAACATGGCAAAACCACCTAAAATAAACCTCGATACACCAGCATTGTGTATTTCATATTGTGTATTTCAGCTACTCAATAATTGGGAAACTTCAGTTTATTGTATACAGCATTAGCCTATTACACACTAAACGCAATTAAGTTGCGCGTGTTGTGGTGGGGCAGTGACTGTGGGACGTATAAAATACCGAGAGTAGAAATTATCTCTCAACTCGTGCCGATATAAACGCTGGAGTTACTGGCGCTTATGTAAATTTATACACCATCACCCAGAGTAGCAGCAAATTGGATTGGACTAAAACCGGGGACTAAGGCGAAAAAGGCTTCAATAATTGAACTTTGGGAGTTGACACAAAGAACAACTCTTAAAGTTCAACTAATCTCATCAGTGTTCCCCTATTTACTGTACCCTCGGAACTAACTTGGCGACAAGCGCATTGATAAAGCTACTCAGCGACTTCTCGGTAATTATTGCATTTTGAATGGCCCGAATAGTATAGGAGCTTATACGTACGATTCTTTCATTAAAAAATAATGGATTCACAAATCCTCCCCTTTTTTGTGCAGCTTGCTGCCTTTTCTCAAGTGCTTCGGTATACTTTTTATCCGAGGGGTGAATCAATTCTGGGTCTTGAATTTTAGAAAGTTCTTCAACCATGCGTAATAAGTTGTAGCTCATGGCTGTCAGGCGCATCTGGTTCTTGAGTGCGTTATTATCAGAAGACCATGCTTTTGTTTCCTTCAAATTACTTTTACTGTTATTGAATGCTTTCTCAATCGTCCAGCGCTTGTAGTACAGCATGGCAATCGTTCCAGGGTTGATTGACTCAGGTAAGGTGCTAACAAAGCGGTGAAGTTTTCTTGTTTCGGGATCACGATAATTGACAATACTAAACCTGATACCGTTATTTTCATAAATACTGTAACTTTCAACCCCAGTATTAAGTCTATGGTTGGTATCGAAGGGAATTGATTCAACAAAAGTGGCGACTGAATTCTCCTTTAACACTGAAATCATCAAATTCCCGTGCTCTACTTGGCTATTCCAGAAAGTATAATCAGTGACCGCTTTATCATAGATGTAAAGGCACTTTTGGGCGCTATTTTTGATTTTGTTTTGTCTATTGAGTTGGTCGCGCAGTACGGGGATTTCCTGATGCCGCCGAGTTCCATTTGTAATAAGCGAAACAGGTCTGAGCAAAGCATTTCTGAAATTTAAAGTGTAGATAAATCCTGCTGCGTAGACTTTTCCATTGCGGCCTTTTTCTGTATGACAGGCATGATCAATAAAGTGCCTATCAGCTGCCAATACGGTATAGTCCTTCAGTTCAGGGAATGACTTTAGATAATCAATACCGTGGGATGACAAGGTTTCACTGAATAGGCCGTAGCTTTGCTGCTCAACAGCTTCGAGCATGCTCACTCGTCTCGATGATTTGAGTGATTTAAAATAGGTTGAAAGAGGACGTTGTTCGTTATGAATCTCTTCTGCTGTCTGTAAGAAATGGCGGCCACTATCCACCGAACTAATGCAACGTAATATCCCAAGACGAATAAAGTCAACATCGTTCAGTTCGGGGCATGACCGTTTCCACAGCGGGTGACGCTCTGCGGATATGGCATTTTCCATACTCTTGTTGCAGTGATCAAAGATAAAGTCATTCAGTGTCCGGGATTCGTACATGGGAGTTTCCGATTATAAGGTTTATAAAACGGAAATTTCTAAAAAATTTTTTTTCGCCATTGCAAGCTTTATTTCAACTTTTTTCGTTTATTTTTCATGCGCTTATCCTACTACTAATTTTTAGGATTGGCCAAAAATTGAGGATTAAGGCAAGATAGCCCTATACTGCTTATAAAATAAGGCATACTGTCTAAGTTTCTTGGCTATTGTATCTTTCAATGGAAACACTGATGACTAATCTACAAAAACAAAGGTTCGGTTAATCAATCGGGTTGATCAAGAAAAAGCTATTTCATATAGCGTAGTAACAGCCTCCCTACTATCATTACGTGGAGTGGACTTCAGTCCGCTGGTTACAAATATCAACTTTAATAAACAGCTGTGTATGAAATTGAAATTACATCTATGCAAGTATAATTGGGGTCTATAATTGGGGTCAGAGTAAAGTTAAACCCTGTTCTTAGTCTTTCGCCAACCAATTGGCGGCCGCCTTTCTCACGTACTAACCTCCTTCCTGTAAACGTAGTCATTTGCTCCTTAAAGTAGTCATTATCAATTGTGAACCATAACAGGCCTGCCGTTATTTCCTAGCTGTACAAGAGAGATGCACTGGCACACCTACTGGCGTGATTCTCGGGAGCCTAGCCATTAATTTCCCTCTGAAATAAGTTTTTGGATTCTTAGGGGTAAATTTATCACATTTAACATTACTCTGACCCTAGTTATTTGTCGAAAATGATGGTTTTTGATTCGTCGTCACTCTTTTTAGCTCGACAATCAGTAAATCATAAGGGACTAATCCGGGTGAACCCTGATGCGTCACTTTTTCTTTTTTCCGCTGGCGATAATGTCGCTGACGCAAGGCATGTAAATGACGTCCTTTTGAGCTGGATTGATAGCGATCGCAGGCTTCTCGTTGTTTTTCCTGGCGAGATTGTGCAGAACATTTGCCAGAACAATAACTATTGCCGTGACTGCAAATAATCACCTGGCGGTGACAGAGAACACAGTTATAGAGACGGGCAGAACGACACATAAGAATTCCAGTCAGAGAGAACTGGAAAAAAGGCGAGACAAGTGCGATACTTGAACCGCTTGTGCGAAAGCACGGTGGGTGTTGTGGTGCCGGACGTTTGACGCGAATCTATTGGCCGGTATCACAACAGTTCTCTACCAATCTGCTTACTTCAACATACAGGCGCCTGCTGAGTAAAGTTTCTGCTTTAACTTTATGCGAGTTCTCCCGAATGTATCAATATTGTAGCCACTTAAACCCACTCAATAAGAATGGCACAATCATTCCCCCTCAGGGAATATGAGTTCATTTATTGAATCTTTATGGATGAGAATTTTGAAGATTGTAAAGTCAAAATAACCAATATGATGAATCGCGATTTTCTGGTAAAAAACCTCGGATAGAATGCTGGTTTGATGATATTCGCCAGACTGGATGGCTATAAGTGGCGATACTCGCCATAGTTACGCGGGTTTTGAGCGCCGTTGACAACAAGTCAGACTCGGGTATTATTGAATTCTCGCTCTTAGCCCACCTTTCGATATTATGACTCTTTTCAGTCATCATTAAGCTTAGAAAAATCAAACTGGTTTCTGTCAGTTTTATGATGCTATTAGTTTACGCCCTGTAGTTATTCACCTGCAATTGCCATTTCTTCGATCAAAATAGAACCCGTGCGAATATTACCGCGATAATCTATATCATTACCCACTGCCAGAATATGTTGAAACATATCTTTTAGATTACCAGCAATAGTAATTTCCTGTACCGGGTATTGAATTTCTCCTTGTTCTACCCAGAAGCCTGAGGCACCTCGGGAATAGTCACCAGTTACGGGGTTGACACCCTGTCCCATCAATTCTGTGACTAAAAGGCCGGTATCCATTTGCTTGAGTAATTGCTGAAAATCCTGTTCCCCTGCACTAATACATAAATTATGTACCCCACCCGCATGACCAGTAGACTGCATATCTAATTTCCGCGCTGAATAACTGCTTAATAGATAGGAATCAAGTATGCCGTCAGTGACAATCTTATTGGCTTTAGTTGTGACTCCTTCGGCATCATAACAGGCGCTACCTAAAGCACCCAATAAGTGTGGTTGTTCATAAATATTGATGAAATCAGGAAAAACTTTTGTCCCCAGGCTATCTAGTAGAAAAGAGGATTTACGATATAGACTGCCGCCACTGATAGCTCCTAGAAATGAGCTGATAAGCCCGCTAGCAACCTCGGCAGAATATAATACCGGCGCTTTCCGGGTAGTTAAACTACGAGCTCCCAAGCGTAGTACAGTTCTTTCTGCTGCTTTTTTTCCTACTAATTCAGGGCTTTCAAGGTTTTTATGATTACGTGCAACACTGTACCAGTAATCACGTTCCATATTGCCATCACGCTCACCTAACACCGAACAGCTAATTGAGTGACGAGTTGAGGCGTAGCCGTGTAAAAAGCCTAAACTATTGCCAAACACACGGATACCCTGATAAGTATCCACCGATGCCCCTTCAGAATTACTAATATCGGGGTGGTACTGACGTGCGGTATCTTCGCAACTTAGGGCAAGGTTTATAGCATCATTAGGGCTGAGGTCCCATGGATGATAGAGTTCCAGGTCCTTAAATTCAGAAGCTAGCCTGTCTGGATCGGGTAAGCCTGCGTAGGGATCATCACTAGCATAGCGGGCAATGCTGCACGCTGCAGTCACCGTTTCTTTTATTGATTTTTCGGATAGGTCAGTGCTGTTTGCAGAGCCTTTTTTCTGGCCAAAATAAACAGTGATGCCTAAGCCTTGAGAACAATGATGCTCGATGGTTTCAACATCACCCAGGCGAACATTTACCGATAAGCCATTATCTATACTTAAACCAGCATCAGCCGCACTGGCACCCTGATTTTTTGCTTCCAGTAATAATTCATGAATCGTGGTTTGCAGACGAGTGATTTCTTGTTGAGTTTGCATAAATCTAATAAGTTTGAAAATAAAGGCTTTATATTATTGTACTAGTGTCCCATCAACTTTGAATTGATTGGTTGGATTAGATTTTTGAGTATAGCAAAAAAACGTAACCCAGTATTTCAACTAATCACGTAATATCAATGACATATGTTTTTATACGATCCTCCCTCAATCCCCCCTTCTCAAGGGGGGAGGCTAAAATCACATACTTTCACAGCCTCTAAAGTTTGCTTTACAGGTTAAACGTTGGTACCACCAACGGTCAAGGCATCAATTTTTAGTGTTGGTTGGCCCACACCTACTGGGACACTCTGCCCTTCTTTGCCGCAAGTGCCGACTCCACTATCTAAAGCCAGGTCATTACCCACCATGCTGACACGTGTTAGTACATCAGGTCCATTGCCTATCAGTGTCGCGCCTTTAACAGGGTGAGTGATTTTGCCATTTTCTATTAAATAGGCTTCACTGGCTGAGAAAACAAACTTACCTGAAGTAATATCTACTTGTCCGCCGCCAAAATTTTTCGCGTATAAACCATTCTTAACCGATTGCAGGATTTCTTCAGGATCACTTTCACCCGGTAGCATATAGGTATTAGTCATGCGCGGCATCGGAGTATGAGCATAGGATTCGCGCCTGCCATTTCCGGTGGGTTGAACCCCCATCAAACGAGCATTAAGCTTGTCCTGCATATAGCCTTTCAGTATGCCGTTTTCTATTAAGGTTGTGCACTGTGTCGGAGTGCCTTCATCGTCAATAGACAAAGAGCCTCGACGGTCTTGCAAAGTACCATCATCCACTACAGTACATAGTGATGACGCAACGCGTTCGCCAACTCGACCACTAAAAGCCGAGGTCCCTTTACGATTAAAATCACCTTCCAGGCCATGGCCGATTGCTTCGTGTAATAAAATACCTGGCCAGCCTGAACCTAAGACGATCGGCATACTGCCTGCAGGAGCGGGAATTGCTTCTAAATTAACCAGGGCCTGTCTGACGGCTTCCCGGGCAAAGCCTAATGCTCTGTCTTGCTCAAGAAAATAATGATAATCAGAACGAGCGCCACCACCCATGCTGCCTTGCTCTCGTTGACCCTTTTCTTCGACAATGACACTAACATTCATACGTACCAGAGGGCGTACATCGCCCACTAAAGAACTTCCCTGGTTGGCAATCAGGATATGGTCTTGTACTCCGACCAGGCTGATGATGACTTGTTCGATGCGCGGATCTAACTTGCGGGTTTCGGCATCTATTTTACGTAGGAAATCCACCTTTTCCTGATCGCTTAATGAGCTTAAAGGATTGATAGGGGCATATAATGCAGGGTAAGGAGTCCGACCGGGCAGAGAGGTTTTTGCTGTCTGGCCCTGTCGCGCAATGGCTTGCACATTTTTAACGGCGGATAACAGTACAGGCAGGTCAA
Source organism: Bathymodiolus platifrons methanotrophic gill symbiont (assembly GCF_002189065.1). Classification (GTDB taxonomy): domain Bacteria; phylum Pseudomonadota; class Gammaproteobacteria; order Methylococcales; family Methylomonadaceae; genus Methyloprofundus. The sequence goes on along the minus strand of NZ_BDMN01000036.1, from coordinate 40,257 downwards.
TTTTGTCACTATAGGCAAATCCGGTTTTCTCGCCTGATAATGCGCGTACGCCAGCACCTTGTTCAATATTATGACTGCCTTCTTTAATAATTCCATCTTCCAGCACCCAGGATTCATAATGGCTGGATTGAAAGTAAATATCTCCATTATCGACTGAACCATTTAATAGCTGATCCATTACTCGATGAATATCACTTTCCTGTAGGTCGGAGGGAACGAGAATAGCCTGTTTTGCTAGCTGAAATGCTGAGTTGTCCATTATTTATCCACAAACAATTTGACGGTGCTGAAGTACGGGAAAGCTGGTACGTGTTTTATGTAGACGCGCAAGGTCTATATCTGCCTCCACAAAACCAGCATTGGTCTTTTGGCTATTCAAAACAGTCCCCCAGGGGTCAATAATCATGCTGTGGCCATAAGTTTGTCGACCATTAACGTGGAAACCTCCCTGGTTAGGGGCAATTACATAACATAAATTTTCTACCGCACGTGCTCTGAGCAATAATTCCCAATGTGCAGCCCCTGTTTTTTGTGTAAAAGCAGAAGGAATAATAAGTACTTCCATGCCTTGCTCTTGCAGCGTGCGAAACAGCTCTGGGAAACGCAGGTCGTAGCACACTGCAATGCCTAATTTACCAAAGGGGCTGTCAATAACTAAAGGGACGTTGCCTTTGGAAATAGAATCAGATTCGCGATATACCTCGTCACTTCCGGGGACGTGAACATCAAATAAATGAATTTTGTCATAGCGGGTAACGCGTTCACCAAGCTCATTGTATATGAGACAGGCTGCCATAACTTTGTTTGCATTATTTGGGTCTGCAAGGGGCAAGGTACCAGCAACAATCCAGACGGCATACTTCTTAGCAGTATTAGCTAGAAAATCCTGAATGGGGCCGGAGCCATCTTGTTCTTTCTGCTCTATCTTGTCATGTTCATGCTGTCCCATTAAAGCAAAGTTTTCAGGTAGAGCAACTAATTTTGCACCTGCATTACTCGCATCGGCAATTAAACGTTCGGCTTCTATCAAATTAGAACTGATATTAGGACTGGATGCCATTTGAATGGCGGCACATTTACTCATTTAACTTTCTCAAATAACGGTGGTCTTCATCGGGAGAAGGGATGGATATCTTGCTTAAGTTTGAACTAAACTGGCGATTAATTTCAAAATTTTCCCAAGTGCCCTTTATTTTATATAGCAAGCTGACAATAAGGCCGCCAGCCGGCTCATTGCCAATAAATGTTTTTGACACGGCATTAGCAATATTGCCGATAATTGTACCAGCAATTGGAAATTTCGGCAGGACTGTTGCCTGAAGGTCAACTTGTTCTGTTGTTAGGCTGGTGGAGCCAGAGAGGTAAATTTTTGCTGGCATGGCATTGATATAAATATCACTTGAGCTGACCAAGCCTTTATTTATCGAGAGCAGGGCGGTGGATTCAGAAAAACTTAAGCCTTCTTCGGTAATATCAGAAAAATCGAAGAGTAGGCGTTTACCTAGTTTCCAGGTATCTAGTGCCCCCAGGATTCGTCCTAAGCCTGGATCTACACCTAAAATACGCCCGTTGGTCAGGTGTGAATCTATGGAGCCAGAAAGTATTGAAGTGGATATTTCATAGGGAGCCGCCGGCCAGTTGAGAACAAAATGAAGTTCTGCTGTAGTGTCGACAATATTGTTTGACAGCTGAGTTTGTTTTAATAAGGCGCCAAAATTCTGACTGAGTAATTCCCCGAAAATAGAACTTGAATTCTGCTGCTTATGTTGCCGCCAGAAACCTGAAAAAGATAAAGAATTTTCTCTGGAAGAAATTATACATTGTTTAATAGACAAACCTTCGTTTGTTGGTTCTGTCTGTAGTTGCAGGCTGCCATAATTATAGTTATCCCAGTACAGCGCCTGGCTGTCTATACTTATGCTGGGCAGGTTTTTTATTAGAATGGGAGACTTATCGTTTTCGAAATGAAATTCTTTAAATGCAGATAAATCTAATTTTTTTAAAGATAAACTTATTTCAGAGTTTTTATTAAATTCAATAGGTATAAAAACACTACCGCTTGCTATTGGGCTATGAATCAGCCCCTGCCAATGGGGTGCAATTTTTTTCAGCTTGATATCTAATCTGTTTTGCGGCGCTAAACGGTTTTCATAAGTAGTATTAAAAGTGTTGATACCTGAGGGGTCTATACCTAGTTTTAAAGAAAAGGGATGGGCTTTTGCTTCAGCCTTGAAAAAGGGAAGGAAATTAATTGATGTACCCACTAAATCAGAGCTTATCTGGATGTCGCAGATTTGTGAGCTTTTTTGGGGAAACTCTAACTGAAACTGATAGTCGCTGGTACCATCAAGATAGCCCCATAGAGGATTAGGGAAATGTTCTGCCAAATGTGCAATGTCCATTTGTCCAGTAATCGATGCCACTACAGCCTGCTCATTGCTACTAAGTTTTGCGCTGAATGGAAAGCCTAAGGCAAATGCGCTAAGTTGCTCACTAGAGACTCCGGACTCAGTAAAGTGTAAATCAGTATTTATATCTGAAACTTCAAGGTCTATAGGGATGATTCTGGCTTTTGCACCTTGTGTATGAGCCCTAATATTAGCTTTAAATGCCTGTCCTCTAAGAGGGATTTCTAAATCCAGATTTATATCTGCAGAGCCTTGAATGTCGACTGCATCATGGATAGCAGTGGCTAGGTGCTTGAAAGGGGAGTGCTTTAAAAAACTAATTGCTGCAGGCAGATCACTTTCTATTTCTCCCTGAATACTTATATGCTTGCTTGATTTAAGGGAGTCGATGCTGACAGTTGCATGTTTTATCGTCGCTTGATTAGTTAGGGAGTGACCTTGAAGAATGTTAATATTCATACTATCTACAAAGAAACGCACTTCTGCAAATGTTCCCTGAATATTTTGCCAATCGGGTGCGTAGTGTAACTCTGCGTCGTTTGCGGTAAACAATACTTCGAAAACACCCTTATGCTGGCGGAAAGGGTAATTAGGCAATGCCCCGTGTAATAAGATTCCCCCTTGCTTTACATGGCCGGCAACAAATGCGTGGTCTAGCCAGTTTGTGGTTTCCTCATTAATGACCCCGGTGGGTAGGAAGTGTGGTGCTTGTGTAGCATCCAGAATATCAAAAGAGTTGCGCAAGCTCATAAACGCTGGCTGATCATTTTGAGGAAGGGTTAGTGTAAATTTACTACTAGTTTTGAAATGCTCTGAGTTGAGTTCTAATAGAGTGCTACTGAGTGTCCATGCATCAGTGTGTTGCCAATGTATTTCCCCCAGAACATGGTTGAAATTTAGCGTTTCTCGAAACAGATTAGGTGCGTCAAAGTTAAGCTGTTGTGAGCTTAACTGGATTAACCCCTGCTGCTCTGTTCCTTTAAAATAGGTTGATAAGCCATCAATACCTGGGATTTCACCTAGTCGCTGGGATTTTATTTGCAGCACTTGACCACTAATAGCAAAGGTTTCCTGACTTAGATTAGCCAGCAATAACAGGTCTTTTACTTCGCCCTGTAAAGCAATATTCTTTAACTGTTTATGTAAGTCTGTAGCCAGGATTTTAAAGCTCAGGATAAGTTTACTTAAAGGACCTAGTGTTAACTGAGGGGAATTTAGTGCGATATGAATTAAGTTGCCCTCTGCATCTCGTTCTAAAGCAAGGGCTAATTGATTTATTTCAACCGTGTTTTTTTGTGAACTGAGTGTGGAGTCTTGCAGGGCAATATGCCATTGTTGCTGGTGTTTTAGTAATTTAAATTGTAGGTCTAACTGGTCTATAGGGAATTGAGCATTTTGCTTGTTTTTTATGGTCGCATCATGCAAATCTACTGCACCGCTCATTTGAGTCATCTGTGTGGCTTGCCATCTGCTCCAGATACTAAAATTGCCACTCCCTCTGGTAAATGAAAACTCAAAGGGTAAATCGCCGGTAATAAACTTTGCTAGTTGAATATCTTTTCCCTGAACAAATAATCGGGCATTAATGCTGTTTGGGACAAATATATTACCGGTAAAATCCATTGCTAAGTGGAGTGATTTGCCTAGTGATTCAGGAAGGTCGGTTTTAATAAATATTTTGTGCTGTTCTTCATCGTTATATAGGGCAATATTGACATGCTTTAGTAGCACTGGATCTGCATTGCGTTTTTGATCATGCCATAGTATTTCACTATTTATCAGCTTGTATTGTTTGCCGCGCATAATCCAGTCAGGCTGTTCATTATCGCTATTTGGCAACCCCTCAATCTGGATTGCGCCTGAAGACAAACGAGTCACAGAGAGCTTTGCCTTGATTATGGAAACTTGTATGGCTTCAATAAATGGTTCTATCGCTGCGAGTAAATTGATACCCAGGCGTATTTCCTGAAACTGTACTGTCGGTGTATTGTCAGCGTGGGAATACACTTGAATATCATGTAAGGCTAGTTCAGGCCGGAAACCGTTTATTACACCTTGTACGCGTGCAATTGTGACGGGTGCATCTAATTGTTGACTTAGCAGGGCTTCGATATCGGCTTTATATAGATCTAGTTCAGAAAGAGCATAGCGCAGGCCACTAATACTAATAGCAATTAATAGTATTGCCCAGAATATAAAACGGATGCTACCGTACCGAATAAGCTTTATCATTATTTAAACCTAGAAACCGCCGTTGAACACGTGCTTGTGGAAAATCTGAGTGTAAAAGGCAAGGCACAGATCGCAGGCAGTGGCCGTCCCTTGGCAAGAGCTGTAACGCAGCATTTCGTGCTCAGATTTATTCACAAAACTGTGAAGTGGGTTATTCTCAACCAACAGGTGAAAGGTATCTACGATCATTAGGTTTTCTTTCAGTCGCTTATAGTGCTTTATAACGGTCAACTGCGGATTCTAGGTTAAAGCAAGACAACATCATACTGTTCCTGACTATACTCTGATTCAGACCTGAACTTGATTCGAATATTTAAAAAAGCCTCTAATTCAGCTAACACATCGGCTTCTTCATCCAGCAATTTCTCTACCACGGGATGCGAGGCTAAGACTAGAATTTCAGTTACGTTGTACTGCTTAACTTCACGAATAATTTCTCGGAAAATTTCCAGGCATATCGTTTCTGCGGTTTTAAGCTCACCCTTTCCAGAGCAGGTAGGGCAGGGTTCGCATAATATATGCGCTAGACTTTCACGGGTGCGTTTACGAGTCATTTCAACCAGACCCAGAGCTGAAACTTCAGTGATTTTAGTTTTTGAATGACATTTTTCCAGGGTTTTTTCCAGAGCTTGCAAAACCAGTGCCTTATGCTCTTCACTTTGCATATCAATAAAATCAATAATGATAATGCCGCCTAGATTCCGCAGTCTTAATTGACGAGAAATAGCTTGCGCAGCCTCAAGATTAGTTTTAAAAATAGTTTCTTCCAGGCTTTTTCCACCGACATAGCCCCCGGTATTCACATCAACCGTAGTCATTGCCTCAGTCTGGTCAAAGACAAGATGTCCGCCCGATTTTAAGCCTACTTTTCGGTCTAGTGCTTTTTCGATTTCATCTTCAATATTATAAATATCAAATAAAGGACGCTCACGAGTGTAATGTTCAATGATAGGTACAATATCGGGGACAAATTCTTCGGCAAACTCTATCAGGCGCTTATGTGTTTTTCGTGAATCAACTTTAACTTTCTCAATATTTTCGTTATATAAATCACGTAAAGTGCGGATGCTTAATGGTAAATCAAAATGAATAAGTGAGCGGGGCTCTGCTGATGAAATTTTTTCCTGAATTGAATCCCATAACTGTAAAAGAAATAGCATATCCGATTCTAAGATAGGCTCAGCGATACATTCGGCTGCTGTTCTTGCAATAAATCCCCCGGACTGATGTTCTTGCTGGAATGTATCCTGGAAAGTGCGTAACCGTGCTCTTTCTGGTTCATGCTCAATACGCTGGGAAACGCCGCCTTTCTCGGCATAAGGCATATAGACCTGATAACGGGATGGAATTGATATTTCCGTGGTTAAGCGAGCCCCTTTGCTGCCGATAGGGTCTTTGGTAACCTGAACGATGATATGCTGGTTTTCAATTAAGTAATGTTCAATATTTTCTGAGCCTTTTTCCTCTAGTTCCTTACTGGATAAATCGGAAATATGTAAAAAAGCAGCTCGTTCCAGTCCGATTTCTACAAAGGCTGCCTGCATACCAGGTAATACACGACAAACAACACCTTTATAGATATTACCGATTAAACCAAGCTGGCGGGTGCGTTCGATAATAATTTCTTGAACGACTCCATTTTCAACGATGGCAACACGGGTTTCCGGCGGGGTAACATTAATCAGAATTTCTTCACTCATTGAAAATTTTTATTCCTTCATTGCTTAATAGTTGTGCAGTTTCAAACAAGGGCAACCCCATAATGCCTGAAAAACTACCGTTAATAGTTTCTATAAAGATACTGGCTAATCCTTGAATAGCGTATGCACCTGCTTTATCAGTAGGTTCACCTGTGTGCCAGTATTGTATAATTTCCTGTCTGGAAATGGCACGAAAAGTGACATTTGATACACTTAATATTTGCTGAGTCTGCTGACCGCGTAGTGAGACGGCACTATAAACCTGATGAGTGCTAGCCGATAACAGACTTAACATTTCGATGGCATGCTCCAGATTTTCAGGCTTACCCATGATTTCATCACCCATAACAACGGAAGTATCTGCGCCTAGAATGACAGAATCTTCAGGGCCATGCGGGTGGATGGCAGAAGATTTTGCATGTGCGACACGTAATACATAATCAGCCGCCGTTTCATTGGCCAAAGGTGTTTCGTCAATATCTGCCACCTGTATTGTATGTGTGAGGCCTAGTTGTTTTAGTAACTCACTTCGGCGGGGTGAGGCTGAAGCTAAAATTAACGCTGGCATAATTAACGGTGATAAGGGTGATTATTGATAACACTCCAGGCACGGTAGATTTGTTCAGCTACCACGATACGCACGAGAGGGTGAGGGAAGGTTAGTTTAGATAAGCTCCATGATTGCTTTGCTGCCTGTTTAACTGAATCAGCTAAACCTTCAGGTCCGCCAACCATTAAAGCAATATCCTGCCCACTGTCTAGCCAGGCGCGCATCGCATCTGCCAGGTCTACTGTACTCCATGCTTTGCCCGGCACATCGAGAGTGACGATATGACAGTTTTTAGGGATAGCTGCCAGCATTCTTTCACCTTCATCACATACAATACGTTTAATATCACTATTTTTACCGCGCTTACCCGCAGCAATTTCTTTAACAATCAATGCGCACTCACGAGGCATGCGTTTAGCATATTCCTCATATCCCTGCTTGACCCAGCCAGGCATTTTTTGGCCGATGGTAATTAAATATATCTGCATGGTTAGTTCTTGTATTTACTGAGAATCTGGTCATAACTACCATCTTGCTGCATCTCTAGAGCGCGTTGCCAGTTATAAATGTGTAATGTCATTTGGTAGCCTTTGCGTTCTAATGCCTTATTAACTAGTTCTACGGCTAAGCCTTTTTCTGGCAAAGAGTCATCAACATAAGGCGGTCATTGGTTACTGACAACACTAATAGCCTGGGCTGAACAGGTTTGTATGAACAGGTTTAGGAGCACAAAGAGCAGTATAGGACGGAGAATCATAAGGCAACAATAGGCTGTGAAGTTGATAAAGGTTTCATGCTCTATTCTATTATGAATTTAGGTATACAGCTATTTTACCTAGCCTCAAGGGCGTGATTAATCGTGAAATATAAAACTGTAGAGTTGATATCAGTTTGCTGATGGCTGGAAGTTGGACAAAAGTGTGTTCCAGCCACGCCTGAAAAATTGACTGAAAATTTCACAACAAAAATTATCTGAAGTATATAATGCGTAATTTTAGATTTAGATAAATAAGCGTTATGGCAAGCAATAATCAACAAAATATGAGCGCGAGTGAACGACTCGTTGCTGAGGCGCGTAAACATCAAACAGATCGTGAAAAAACCTATCGGGGGCAAGCGTTAAAAATGTATCCTTGGGTTTGCGGACGTTGTTCCAGGGAATTTAGCAATGCAAATTTACAGGAATTAACCGTACATCATAAAAATCATAATCATGATGATAATCCCGCAGATGGTAGTAACTGGGAATTATTATGCCTTTACTGTCATGATAATGAACATTCAAAATACGAAGAAATGCGCTTTGGCAGTGGCAAAGAAGAGACTAAGGATCACTCAGGTGGCTCACATAATCCCTTTGCTGGCCTAGGCGATCTATTGAAAAAATGAGAGTCTGTCCCTGGGCGCTTGGCAGCGACCTTGAAGAATTCTATCACGATACTGAGTGGGGTGTGCCCGTACATGATGATCGGCTATTGTTTGAATTCCTGATTTTAGAAGGTGCACAGGCAGGTTTAAGCTGGTCCACGGTATTAAAAAAACGCGCGGGCTATCGTAAGGCATTTGATAATTTTGATATATACAAAGTTGCCAGCTACAGTGAGCAGAAGCAACTGGAATTACAAAACAATCCTGACATTATCAGAAATAAATTAAAAATAAGTTCGGCTGTGACAAATGCGCAAGCCTTTATTGCCATACAGGAACAATATGGTAACTTTGATGCTTATATCTGGTCTTTTGTAAATGGCCAGACGATTAAAAACACCTGGCAGACCATGCAAGAAGTCCCAGCAAATACTCCAGAATCAGATGTAATGAGCAAAAGCCTAAAAAAAGCAGGTTTTAAATTTGTCGGAACCACCATTTGCTACGCCTATATGCAGGCAGTGGGTATGGTGAATGATCACTTAGTGAACTGCCCAAGATATAATGATGTCAATCATTAGTAGGGCGCGGCTTTAGCCCGCCTTGGTAAAACAGAATTGCATTAATAATGGCGGGCTAAAGCCGCGCCCTACGGTGTTTATATATTATAAGGAGAAGGGGGATGAGTTATCAGAATCTAACGACAGGGCGATATTCTGAAACAGGCCGGGCTTATTCTTTAACCATGGTAACTGATAGACGCATTCCTCATTTTAACGACTTTGCCAAGGCACGATATTTAATTAATGAAATGCGAACTGTGCATGATAGTGGGTTATTAGAGTCATTGGCCTGGGGTTTGATGCCAGACCATTTACATTGGCTACTCGTTGTAAATGAAACAGAGCTATCTGAAGTGGTGCGGATATTTAAGGGGAAAAGCAGTTTTGATTTTAAAAAATCCTTTCACCATAATGGTGCTTTCTGGCAACGGGGGTTTTATGATCATGCACTTAGAAAAGAAGAAGATTTAAGAGCGGCGGCGCGGTATATTGTGGCAAATCCGTTACGTGCTGGATTGGTTGAGACGATAGGTGAATATTCGCATTGGGTGCTGCCTGGGTGGTTTATTAAGATTAGGCGTAGGGCGTGGCTTTAGCCCGCCTTTTGACAATGGCGGGCTAAAGCCACGCCCTACAGAATTAGGTTAATATTATGCGGAAAAAAGGCCGGCAGGTTGTTTTAGATACAGAAACAACGGGCTTGAACCCTAAAGAAGGGCACCGGATTATTGAAATTGGCTGTGTGGAGCTGGTTAGCCGGCGACTGACAGATCGACAATTTCATATGTATATCAATCCGGAGCGTGTTGTTGATGAGGGGGCTATTGAGGTACATGGTATCACTAATGAATTTTTACAGGATAAGCCTTTATTTAAAGAGGTAGTCGATGATTTCCTGGACTTTATTCGTGGTGCAGAGCTGGTAATTCATAATGCTCCGTTTGATGTCGGCTTTATTGATAATGAATTTTCTTTAGTTAATTCAAATGTTAAGCAGATAAGCGATATATGTACGGTATTTGATAGCCTGGTCTATGCGAGAAAAAAACATCCGGGGCAGAGAAATAGTCTGGATGCCTTGTGTAAACGTTATGGCATAGACAATAGTCATCGAGACTTGCATGGGGCTTTACTCGATTCGGAAATTCTATCTGATGTCTATCTGTTAATGACAGGTGGGCAGCTTTCAATGCTGGAAGAAGATGATGCAAGTGGAGCAGGGCAGGAGCAAGTGATTCAGCGGTTAAGTAGTGACAGGCTCCCTTTGACAGTGATTCAATGCTCTGATGATGAGTTAGTGGAGCATCAGAAAACTTTGGCAATGCTGGAAAAATCGAGTGGAGCGTGTTTATGGAATCAATAAGTGCACAGCAATTATGGGAAACTAATTTCCCTGAGTTTATCAAGGCTGGAGAAGCGGGCCTTAATAGCCTGATGGCTTCTGCAAAATTAGTTGAGTTGCCAGCCGGGCAGCAGGTTTTTTACCCGGGAGCTGCTTGCGAGCAATATTTATTAGTCTTGAAGGGCAGTGTCAAAGCTCAGATTATTTCAGAAGGTGGTCGAGAGATGCTGCTTTATCGGGTTTGTTCAGGTGAGTCATGTGTGTTGACTACGTCTTGTCTGTTAAGTGGGGATAAGTATCCGGCAGAAGGTATTACTGAAGGCGAGGTTATGGCCTTTGCTATTTCATCACACGCTTTTTATCGTTGTATGGAGCGGTCTGCTTTTTTTCGTGAATTTGTGTTTAAGAAATTCTCGGCACGTTTGTCGGGGGTTATTGCGTTGTTAGAGGATGTGACTTTTAATGCTATAGATACACGTTTAGCTAAGGCATTGTTAGCGGAAGAATCTGATGTGATTCTCCTCACTCATCAGGAGCTGGCCACGACATTAGGCTCAGCTCGTGAAGTAATTTCCAGGCATTTAAAGCGCTTTGAAGCATATGGCTGGGTTAGTCTAAATAGAGGGACAGTCAACATACTTAATGCCAATGCGCTATTAAATGTCGCGACTAAACAAAATTAACGTACGGAACTAATTTTGGATTGCTCTGAGTCTTGTTTTTGTTCTTGTTCTTTAACTACATATTTGACGATAATAAAACCGACCAGGCCACCGACCAGGCAGGCCATCATTAATGGCATGGCAAATGGCATCTCGTGATGGTCGCGCATATTCATTTGGAACATAGTAGAAAAAATACCTAAGAAAAAATCTATCATAAATCACCCTTTTGTGAAAGCGCTAGTGCGCAAATAATATGTCGTGACGACACGGCTCAGGGTGTATATTAGAGTATCGTAAAACTATTATCAGTGACAATGTCACATAACCGAGTTTTTTACTGGGTTATTAACAATATTTTTTGTGAGGGTTATAATGACAGCAACACCTTCTAATATGATGCCTTTAGGCACGGTAGCACCTGAGTTTACTTTGCTTGATAGCATTTCAGGGGAGAGAAAAAGCCTTTCCAGCTTAAAAGGAAAGCAGGGGGCGGTAGTGATGTTTATCTGTAATCACTGTCCTTATGTTATTCATATAAAGGAGCAGCTATGTGATATTGCAAAGAGTTATGCAAAGCAAGGAATAACTACTATTGCAATTAGTGCCAATGATATAGAAAATTATCCTCAGGATGCGCCTGATAAGATGAAGATACTGATGGCTGAGTGGGGGAACCCATTTGCCGCCTATTGTTATGATCAAACCCAAGAGGTGGCAAAAGCTTACCTAGCCGCCTGTACTCCGGATATTTATTTATTTGATAAGGATCTGGCCTGTGTTTATCGAGGCCGGCTTGATGCTGCAACACCTAAGAATGATGTTCCTTTGACGGGGCGTGATTTACGTAATGCTCTGGATGGGTTATTAGCGGGCGGGGCTATCTTAGAGGAACAAATTCCTAGTATAGGGTGTAATATCAAGTGGAAATAAAAATGAAAAGTATACAAGAGCGGACTTAAGTCCGCTCTATAGAAAGAGGTTATTTAATGTCTGCCGGACGGCAGTCTCCAGGGCATAAAACTTTTCCCATTGGACGAAGAAAGGTGTAGGTTGCTGGCACAATAATAAATACATCAGCAACACGCTCAAACGCATCATGAGGCGGAGCAATTGAGCTTAAAGCTGTGAGTGGAGACAGACCTATAAATAGTGCTGTACCGACTACGGTTGTTGCTAAGCCTATAGGGCGAAATATTAAAAGATCAAAGGGTACAAAAAGAGGGCTGTAATCTTTATCTTTAGTATATTCTGGTGCTGATTTTTCGGTCGCTTGTGCCGGCTGGATAAAGAAAAAGCAGGTTAGCAGGGTCAGTAGTAGATATTTTTTCATTGTTATTTTAGGGTGAGATAAAAAAAGCGCTAGTTCGAAGGAAATAGCGCTTTTTTTGTGTCTGTAAAGATACTTTATAAAAACAGGTTTTAGGGTAGGGCGGGACTATTATAGTGTCCGCTCTACAGTTTACCTATTTCTGCTTAATGTATGTCTTTCCAGTATTCTTTTTTCAGCAAGTAAGCAATTACACCAAACATAAAGATAAAGAATAAAACATATTTCCCCATGCTTTCACGTTTTAACTGGGCTGGCTCGCCAGCATATACCAGGAAGTTAACAATATCATTTACTGACTTATCGAATTCATCAGCACTCATTGTGCCATTTTCTTCGAGCTCAAGCTCAGTAATCACTTCCTGACCATCAACAGTCTCATAGACAGGACGTTGTGTGCCCTGAAGCTTCCATAGTGGGTTAGGCATACCGACATCCGGAAATATAGCATTGTTGACACCTAAAGGTTTTTTAGGGTCAGCATAGAAACCTTTAAGGTAACTATATAGCCAGTCAGCGCCTCTTGAACGAGCGATTAATGATAAATCAGGTGGTTGTGTGCCAAACCATTTTTTAGCATCGTGTTCGTTCATGGCAGTGAGCATTTTGTCATAAATACCCGCGCCTTCTGGTGCGACTTTATTTAAAATCTCTTGCTCATCAATATCAAAATCATCTGCCAGGTTCAGGTAGCGAATATACTTTGTTGAATGACACCCCAAACAGTATTGAACATAAAGGTGAGCACCATTTTCTAATGATGTTTTATCTGTTAAATCAATACCTGCAGAGTCTAGCTCCATACCTGCTGAGGCGAATACTCCTAGTGGCATCAAGAGTAATAGACAGCTTTGTAATAATTTTTTCATACTAGTCTAGGCTCCCTTTCATTTTTTTAACAAGTTTGCTTAATTCGTGAGCAATACCAGAGGGATTAGGGCGTGTATGTTTCACCGTGTGCCCATTTTTTTGCTCGCTAACTTCTAGGGTCATTGCTGCAAAGCTTTCTTTGATAGCAGGAATATGATCTTCGATACTTGCTGGCTGATTAACTCGCTTGGGAACCGGTTTGGTTTTTTCCCAGCGTGTATAAATCGGCATCAATAAGAAGAAGGCAAAATAAATTGAGGTAAAAACCCGGGCCATCATTGTAGCGCCTGCAGTAGGAGCCTGCATACCTAGGTAACCTAAGCCTAAAAAGCTAATGACGAATAGAAATAGAGCTTTTTTGTAGATGCCACCACGATAGCGGATCGATTTAACTGGACTACGATCTAACCACGGTAACAAGAATAATACGACAATTGCACCACCCATCGCGATGACTCCGGCAAATTTATCCGGTATCGCCCTTAAAATTGCATAGAATGGTGTGAAATACCAGACTGGGGCAATATGCTCGGGTGTAGCTAATGGGTCTGCGGGTATAAAGTTCGCATGTTCCAGGAAGTAACCGCCCATTTCTGGCATGTAAAAGAGTACCGTGGCAAAAAAGAACAGGAAGACGGCGACACCGACAATATCTTTTACTGTGTAGTATGGGTGGAACGGGATACCATCAACAGGATGGCCCCAGGGATCTTTGGAGTCTTTGATTTCAATGCCGTCAGGATTATTTGACCCTACTTCATGTAAGGCAATAATATGCAGGAATACCAGCATGATTAAAATCAGTGGAATAGCGATAACATGGAAAGCAAAGAAGCGGTTTAGCGTTGCATCTGAGATAACATAGTCACCACGCACCCATAGTGATAAGTCATCACCAATCACGGGAATTGCGCTGAATAAAGATATAATTACCTGTGCTCCCCAGTAAGACATTTGTCCCCAAGGTAGTAAATAACCCATGAATGCTTCGGCCATTAAAGCAACGAAGAGTAGCATGCCGAAAATCCAGATCAGCTCTCTAGGCTGTTTGTAAGAGCCGTATATAAGTCCACGAAACATATGTAGGTAGACCACGATAAAAAAGGCTGATGCACCGGTAGAGTGCATGTATCGCACTAACCAGCCCCAGGGGACTTCGCGCATAATGTATTCTACAGAGTCAAACGCCAAACTAGCGTCAGGCTTGTAGTTCATGGTTAGTAAAATACCAGTGATAAATTGATTGACCAGAACCAGTAGTGCTAATGAACCAAAGAAGTACCAGAAGTTAAAGTTTTTCGGCGCGTAATACTGCGCCATGTGTTCATTCCACAGTTTAGTGAGTGGAAAGCGGTCTAGAAACCAAGTACCGCAATTTGCTACGTAATTTGTTTTCATGCGCTGTCCTCCACAGTGTCTTCGCCAATCAAAACGAGAGTATCTGTAATATAATGGTGTGGTGGTACATCTAGGTTTGTTGGTGCTGGAACGCCTTTGACAACTCGCCCTGCAAGATCAAAGCCTGACCCATGACAAGGGCAGAAGAACCCTCCTTTCCAGTCAGGGCCTAAATCATTGGGAGCGGTTTCAGGGCGAAATGTGGGAGAGCAGCCAAGGTGAGTACAAAGTCCAACTGCAATAAAAATTTCAGGCTTAATGGAGCGAAATTCATTTTGGCTGGATGTCGGTTGATTAGACTCCTGGGAGTCAGGGTCTGCCAAATTATCGGTATTGCTTGCCAGAATTTCCAGAACATCGGGAGTGCGGTTAAGAACCCATACAGGTTTGCCACGCCACGCCGCGCGGATTAACTGGCCTGTTTCTAATTTACTAATATCAATTTCTACTGGAGCTCCTGCCGCTTTCGCCTTGGTGCTTGGCTGCATTTGCGACAGAAAAGGTACGGCAATGTAACCAGTACCCACTGCACCAACGACTGTTAAAGCCGTTGTTAGAAATTGGCGTTTTGAATTATCGACGCCTTGTTCGCTCATTTATTACGCTCCTCGTTGTGTTTTGTTCTGCTTTTTCTTTATTATTGGGCTCAATATTACATGAGAGCCGCGCTCTTTTGAAGCTTGTTTTAATAAACTTTTTTAATTGTTCTATTTTTTGATGCTTTAGTTCGCCTATATTTCAATAGATACAGGAGAAGGCTAGCGAAAACATGCCTTATCTTGTTACGATTTATATAGCGCTTTTTAATGCTTTAATAAAAGCATTGTTTTCTTCAGGTTTACCAATGGTCACACGCAAACAGTCACTCAGTAGACCTTTTTGTGGAGATAGAATTTTAATTAAAACTCCTTGTTCTTTTAAGGAATTAAAAATATCAGTCGCTTTATTTTTAGCTGTGCGGAAAAGAATAAAATTTGCCGCACTTGGGCAAGGTTCAATTTCTTTTAGGGTACTTAGTTGTAAGAACATACGTGCCCGTTCATGGCACAATATCTCGGTCTGCTGGTCAAACATATCTGGATGACTTAAAGCAAATTCAACGCTGCATTGGGTGAGAATATTAATATTATATGGCAATCTTGCTTTATTAAGCTGATTAATTATCGAGCTATCCCCAGCGATAAAGCCCAGACGTAAACCAGCCAGACCAAGTTTGGAAACTGTGCGCATGACCAGTAAATTTGTATATTTTGTTAGGCGATTGATAAAGCTAAAATCGGTAAAGGGCGCATAAGCCTCATCAATAATTACTAAGCCCTTACTCTGCTGGATAATTTGTTCAATGGCATCGCTATCAAATAAATTACCCGTTGGGTTGTTAGGGTAGGCAAGGAAAATAATTTCAGGTTGCTGGCTTTTGATGGTCGCCAGGGTAACCGCCAGATCCAGTTCAAAGTTATCAGCTAATAAAGGTAGGCCCTGATAATTTAAGCCTAGGCACTGAGCAATTTGCTTGTACATAACAAAGCTAGGCTCTGGAGCCATTACTGTTGAATTAGCAGGTAAAGCCATCAGCAGTAGTTGAATAATTTCATCAGAGCCATTGCCTAATAAGATTTCACTCTGTGCAGGAATCTGATTGTACTCTTTTAAGACCTGGCAAAGAGACTTCGCTTCTGGATCAGGATAGCGATTAATTTCTGCTTTATGAATGATTTTTAGCCATTCTGCTTTAATCTCTTCAGGCCATGTATACGGATTTTCCATCGCATCGAGTTTAATATATCCCGCCGCATCAGCAACTTTATAAGCTGTTAATGCTCTAATTTCAGGGCGTATTACTGCAGAGATAAGGGCTTCTTGTTCAGACATGCGGATAAATTAATCAACACGCTTGAAATGATGTACCCAGACTGGTGCGGATTCATCCCACTCCATACCTTTATGCATTTTTAGAATCAGGTTTTTATACATTTCTAGAGAGGGATAGCCTTCTGCCTGAGCTCCAGCATCACCCATATCACCAAGGGTTTCTCTGGTTAAATCAGTAACAATAAACTCCTGTCCTTCCAGAGTAAAAGTTTCATTAGGGTAGGCATAAACACCATCACGGCGTTGCTGGGTCTTTCTGCCGCTAAGAGCCGCTTCAACTAATTTAGGGTGTGTTACCAGGCGCTCTATACCGCAGGTTTTTTCAGGTAGGTCAGTCATTTTATTTTCTCTTGTTATAGTATGGGTAGGGAGATTTTTAGCTTTCTGAATATAATAATACTGGGATAATTCGAGAGTAAAAACTACAATCTTTATCTCTCGTATAGATACTTAGTTTTAGCCTATGGGCTACAGCACAAATTAGAAAATCAATGTGTGAACCTTGAATTCCTTTGTTTCTGCAACGATTTGAAAATTCAGCAGCAGTTTCGTAGTCCTCATCAATAATGGGCTCGTTGGGGAAGTATATTAGCTTATTCTTGAGCTTATTAAATTGCTCAAAGTCGCTATAACCCGATAAAAGCTCTTGCCTAATGGGGCCTATTATTGTTGCTTTTTCAGCATGAATAAGTGCCGTGAGTTCTTTTGCAATGCTAGCATTACGAGGAGATTTTCCACGTAGAGCAAGGGACCAAATACAGGTATCCACAAGCACTGCTTTCATTTGCGCCCTTTTTTATAGTCGTAATCAGTGTCACACGGAAGCTCCCCAAATAGTTCAATAACTTCAAGTTGCTTATGTCTCTCAATAAACTCTTTAAGTGCAGCATTGACAGTATCTTTTTTAGTTTTAAAACTGCCTACCTGTAACGCCAAGTTGAGTAGGCTATTATCCAGAGCTAAGTTAGTCGCCATAATTATTTTTATACACATTGATTCACACATGTGAAGTGTAACTGAAAAGCAAATAAAAATCTCAATTCAGGTAGAGAATATTAAGCCCCATAATTAAGTAATAAAGCTAGTAACAGCACCTGTAACGTTTTTTAGTCTATAGTTAGCTGGCTAGTTCGACAGTAATTTGCATAGTTTATTCTCAATTCCTTATTTCCAAAGAGGTAAGGTGATCGGTTGGTAAAAGCAGTATTGAAAAAACTCCTATTTTAACCTGTATTCCGCCGAACGAGCATGCGCTGTTAAACTTTCACCGCGTGCTAATATTGACGCTGTTTTTCCAAGTGTATTAGCGCCTTCAGCAGAGCAGAAAATCAGACTAGAACGTTTCTGGAAGTCATAAACCCCTAAAGGTGAAGAAAACCGTGCTGTCCCTGAAGTAGGTAAAACATGATTAGGCCCTGCACAATAATCACCTAAGGCTTCAGCTGTATAGCGCCCCATAAAAATTGCTCCGGCATTACGGATCTGTTCACAGAGAGCTTCGGGGTCTTCCACTGATAATTCGAGATGCTCAGGGGCAATGGAATTAGAAACTTCAGCTGCATGCTCTAATGACTCAACTTTTATCAGAGCACCGCGCCCAGATAATGAGGCTTTAATAATATCGGCACGCTCCATTTCCGGAAGTAATTTATCAATACTTAGCGCAACAGCATCCAGAAAATCAGCATCATCAGACAATAAGATAGCCTGGGCATCTTCATCATGTTCTGCTTGAGAGAATAAGTCCATGGCAATCCAGTCGGGATTGGTTTTTCCATCACAAATAATTAATATTTCTGACGGACCGGCAATCATATCTATTCCCACCTGGCCAAAAACCAGTTTTTTTGCGGTAGCAACATAAATATTTCCAGGGCCGACGATTTTTTCGACGGCAGGAATAGTTTCTGTACCATAGGCTAAAGCGGCAACTGCTTGAGCGCCACCAATAGCAAAGGCGCGATCTACACCGGCAAGATGCGCAGCTGCTAAAACCAGAGAGTTAGTGATACCTTTCGGAGTAGGTACAACCATAATGAGTTCACGTACGCCAGCCACTTTTGCTGGAATAGCATTCATTAATACCGAAGAAGGGTAGGCGGCTTTTCCACCTGGCACATATAGGCCTGCTCGATCTAAAGGGGTGATTTTTTGCCCCAGGACGGTACCGTCGGCTTCAGTATATTGCCAGGATTCCATTTTCTGCTTTTCAGCATAGGCACGGACACGGTTCGCAGCTGTTTGTAATGCATCAGCTTTATCTTTAGGCAGATTATCCCAGGCAGATTTTAATTGTTCTTGCGAGAATTCTAGTTCAGATGCTTTGCTCAGGGAGCATTGATCAAACTGATTGGTGTACTCAAGTACGGCTTGGTCCCCATTTTTTCGCACATTTGCAATAATATCCAGAACGCGCTGGTGAACTTCATGATCCGAACTCTCTTCAAAAGCAAGTAACTTTTTCAGTTGAGCCTGAAAATCAGAATCAGAGCTATTAAGGCGTGTGATAGTTTGAGTCATATGAACTTATCTTGTCGCAAGTGTTTTTTCAAATTGATCTAGCAAAGGCTGGATAACTTGATGCTTCATTTTCATAGAGGCTTTATTTACCACCAGACGAGAGCTGATATTCATAATCAATTCGCGAGGTTCCAGGCCATTAGCTCTTAGAGTATTTCCAGTATCAACAACATCAACAATACAATCTGCCAGGCCAACAATCGGAGCAAGCTCCATTGCACCATAGAGTTTGATGATTTCAGCTTGTATACCCTTGCTGGCAAAATAACGCTCTGCTGTTTTGACATATTTTGTGGCCACACGTACACGCCCTGAAATATCAGGTGCATCGGTAGGTGCGGCAGTCATCAATTTGCAACAGGCAATCTTTAAATCTATAGGTTCATATAGATTGTCAGATTCATGTTCAATCAGTACATCTTTACCTGCAATACCTAAATCTGCTGCGCCATACTCAACAAAGGTAGGAACGTCAGTTGCGCGTATGATGACTAGTTGTACATCATCATGATTGGTTTTAAGAATCAGTTTGCGACTGGTTTTAGGGTCGTCAATCGGAACGATGTTAGCATCTGCCAGTAAAGGAAGTGCTTCATCGTATATTCTGCCTTTTGAAACGGCGATAGTTAGCATGAATAAAAGCCTGTGTTATCTTGGAATGCGGCGAATTGTCGCGCCGAGTTGGGAAAGTTTTTCTTCAATATGATCATAACCCCGGTCTATATGGTAGATACGATCAACCAGTGTTTCGCCTTCACCGACTAGGCCAGAAAGCACTAAGCTTGCCGAAGCCCGTAAGTCGGTTGCCATGACAGGCGCTGCTGTTAAGCCATCAACCCCTGTGCAAATAGCGGTATTAGATTCTAATTTAATGTTGGCTCCCATGCGCTGCATTTCCTGAACATGCATAAAACGATTTTCAAACACGGTTTCAGTGATGGTACTGACACCTTCTGCAATCGCATTCATTGCCGTAAACTGTGCTTGCATATCAGTTGGAAATGCGGGGAAAGGTGCAGTACGAATTGAAACAGCTTTAGGGCGTTTGCCCAGCATATCCAGTTCGATCCAGTCTTCTCCGGTAGTTATTTGTGCGCCTGCTTCACTGAGCTTGTCTAATACTGCGTCAAGTAATCCTGGTTGTATCTTATTTAGTCTGATTTTTCCGCGAGTCATGGCGGCGGCAACTAGATAAGTGCCGGCTTCAATACGATCAGGAAGGACATTGTAGTGCAGGTCTTTAACACCTAAACGCTCAACCCCTTCAATTGTCAGAATGTCAGTACCGATGCCGGTGATTTTTGCACCCATTTTATTAAGGAAATAAGCAAGATCATTGACTTCGGGTTCGCGAGCAGCATTTTCAATAATGGTTTTTCCTTCAGCCAGGGTAGCAGCCATTAGCAGGTTTTCTGTACCTGTTACTGTGACTTGTTCTAAAACTAGGCGACAACCTTTTAGGCGTTTGGCTTTGGCATGAATATAGCCATTTTCAACTTTAATATCAGCGCCCATTTTTGCCAGACCATTAAGATGAATGTCCACTGGGCGTGCACCAATGGCACAACCACCGGGAAGAGAAACATCGGCCTGACCAAAACGCGCTAATAAGGGACCTAGAACTAAAATTGAAGAACGCATAGTACGAACTAGTTCATACGGAGCTTCAAGTTTATTAATGGTGCTACTATTGACTTCAATATTCAGTTTTTCATCAACTGATAGTTCTACGCCCATACAGCCGAGTAGTTCCATAGTCGTGGTAATATCATGCAAATGCGGGATGTTACCAACTAAAACCGGAGTGTCGCTGAGCAGAGTCGCTGCTAAAATCGGAAGTGCTGCATTTTTGGCCCCCGATACAGTCAATGTACCAGACAGTTGCTTACCGCCAGTTATGAGTAATTTATCCATGGTATTTTATGTATTCTTTAGTGTAAATTGCTCTATAGCTGAATTATTTGGCATATTCTCAATAACATGCTTAATTTGATCTACTGTAGCACCGGGCTTTTCCCTCCGTGCAGTTGCAATACGAACGTCTTTTTCGGATAAATTGAAATAGTCGGTATCGGCATACGGAATGCGGGACTTATACCCAGTCTCCCTAGACAGCCACTGGAAAAAAGGGTAGTGGGTTAAATCTGTTATTTCACTTAAATAATTAGGAGAAGTAAAAGGTTTACATCATAATTCCTCGAATGAAATGTTATCAAGAAGTAAGTTGCCCAAATTGTCGCTGTAGCACTATCATGAAATCAGGAAAGAATGCTCAAAATATACAGCGGTATCGCTGCAAAAATAGTGCCTGCCAAACTCAAACATTTATGCTGTACTATCGCTATAATGCATGTGTGCCTGGAGTCCAAGAAAAAGTCGTCGAAATGGCTATTAATAGCAGTGGTATTAGAGACACCGCACGGGTTCTGAAAATCAATAAAAATACAGTCATCAGCATCCTGAAAAGCAAAGAAGATAGCCTTGTACAGGTAAATCCTATTTTTCTATCTCAAAAATCAGAAACACCTTTAGACGTTCGGCTGGAGCTTGTTTGCGAAGAAGTTGAGATTGATGAACAATGGTCATTTGTAGGTAAAAAGTCGAATCAGCGATGGTTATGGCATGCTGTTGATCATGCGACTAATACAGTCATTGCTTATGTATTTGGCAAGCGTAAAGATGATGTTTTCAAAGAGCTAAAAGCCTTACTGACTCCTTTTGAAATAAGCAGATATTATACAGATGACTGGGGGGCTTATGAGCGAAACTTAGATGTAAATGAACATGAAATAGGCAAACAAAACACTCAAAAAATTGAACGAAAAAACCTAAATTTTAGAACATGGGTTAAACGCTTAACGCGTCGAACAATCTGTTTTTCCAAAATAGAACAAATGCATGATATTGTCATTGGACTATTAATTAATAAAGTCGAATTTGGACGAGATATTCATGCCTAATAACAGATTTAACCCACCACCCGATTTTTAAGCGTATCATATGAAAAATATATTATTATCTTCGTTTCTGACTGCTGTATTTCTTGCCTCGAGTGTACAAGCCGCTCTAAATCAATTTAAGGTCTATAATGGAAAAGTAGCTATTTCGACTGATGGTTTCGGTAGCCAAACAGGCTCTGGTATCATTTCAGCATCCGTACCTGAAGGCGCCACAGTAAAAGCGGCTTATTTATATATCGGATCACACTATAAGGGGGTCCTCGTGCTTATCAACTTAAATGGCGCTCCCGTTACTTTTGGTAAAGGTGTCTCTAATTTCCGTAATAACTTTGTATTAATGAATACGTCCAATGCTGGAGAGTTAGGGATATCTCGTTCTGATGTTACAAATATTGTAAAACCAATTATTGATGTAGGTACTGGCGGTGTTTATAACTTCAGCGTCTTAGAAAACTTTAACGCCAATAAGATCGATGGTGAAGCATTAGTTGTTGTTTATGAACATCCCTCTTTACCTGAGGCAACTGTTGCTATTTTTGATGGTTTCGCAGATGTCAATGGCGAGACCTTCTCTATAAACTTTACTAATCGTTTAAATCCTAGTGAAATGCATTTTTTTTCTGAAATGTCTTTAGGTATAAGCTATAGTTGTTGTAATCAGAAATCAACTGTTATGGTTAACGGCCAATTATTAACGAGTAATGCAGGTGATGGGAATGACACTATTGGTGATAAACACACACAACAGGAGGGTAAATTACTCACTGTCGGAAGCTTTGATGATCCATTTTCTCCGGCCAGCCCTAGCTATGAAGAAGATCATGAGCGGTATAATATTTCTAGCTTTATTAGTGAGGGTGACACAAGCATTGAGATAAATACAAAAAACGGTGCAACGGATAATGATAACATCTTTTTAGCTACTTTTTATGTGGGGAAAGTTAGTTATAAAGCAATTGATAGGCTATTTACTTTAACTGAGGAAATTGATCGAATGTTGGCTTTGTCAGGAAATCATACTCCGTTATTCCCTGGTCATGATGTGAAATCTATGTATATGGATGGATATTATGCGCGTTATTATCGAGAGTCAAACTTATATCTTGGGGTTAAAAATAATAGGCTTCATTCTTTAGATGGGAATACCATGGTAATCTCTCATCACGGCTTAGTAATTCCTTGGTTGCTCAAGGCAAGCACGTCCACAAATAAACATAGCGCTGTTACTGACCTAAGCACAAGTATTAATCTAGGTACTGTACATGGTATTAACCTTAATTTAATCAACCCTATTTCATCAAATGGACATACTCAGTTATGAGTAATTTATCCATGGTATTTTATGTATTCTTTAGTGTAAATAAGTCGATTTCAGTCATATCACACAGCTTTGCGAGAGCAAACAGTTGTGCAGGGATATGCTCAAATTTTAAATCTATTTGATAGGTACGGGCAAATTTTATCCATTCTATAAGTAAAGCTAAGCCAGCGCTATCAATTTTACGCAGTTGCTGTAAGTCTATATTGATAGCTGTGTCTGATTGCTCAAGCTTTAAAGCTTTAATTGCTGATTTATCAATGGTACTGAAGGTTAAATCACCCTTGATTATATAGTTACCCTTTGATAGGGACAGGATTTCTAAAGGTTTATTCATCTTTATCTGATGAATTGAATAGAAATTGACTAATTAATCGTTCCAATACCAGTGCAGATTGTGTGAGCTCTATAGTATCGCCTTCCTGTAAAAATTCATCTAATCCGCCAGGTGTTAAACCTATGTATTTGTCGCCTAAAAGGCCGGCAGTTAAAATACTTGCCGAGGTATCGCTGGGCAGGTTGGTATAGCGTGCATCGATACGCATTTTAACCAGAGCGTCATAATTATCAGTATCAAAACTAATGTCAGCAACACGACCGATAGGAACGCCCGCCATAGAAACAAGCGCTTTACTTTTAAGGCCACCTGCATTTTCAAAATGTGCGACTATTGTATAACTGCCATTATCTTGTAAATCATTAAAATTACTGACTTGTAAAGCGAGAAAAAAAAGCGCAGCAATACAGAGGCTAATAAACAGACCGACTAAAATTTCTATAGATTTACACTGCATAATCAGTTTGCTCCAAACATAAGGGCGGTTAATAAGAAGTCAAAAAACAAAATAGCAAAAGCAGAGTTAACCACAGTACGAGTAGTCGCGCGGCTAATGCCGGCAGAAGTTGGGACGGCATCATAACCTTCAAATAAGGCAATCCAGGACACGAGCCAGGCAAAAATAATGCTTTTGATTATGCCATTAATAATATCATCATGATAATCAATGGCGCTCTGCATTTGTGACCAATAAGAGCCAGAATCAACATTTAATAAGTCTACTCCAGCCAGGTGCCCACCCATAATCCCCACAGCACTGAATAAACCAGCTAATAATGGTAAAGAAATAAAGCCCGCAAAAAAACGCGGTGCAATAATATATTTTAGCGGGTCAATAGCCATCATTTCCATTGCAGAAAGCTGCTCGGTAGCTTTCATTAAGCCTATCTCCGCTGTTAAAGCAGATCCAGCACGCCCGGCAAATAATAAAGCACTAACGACCGGGCCTAATTCTCTAACCAATGAAGCCGCGACCATAATGCCAAGAGAAGATTCGGCACCAAAGGTGGATAAAGTATAAACGCCTTGTAAGCCAAGCACCATACCAACAAAGAGCCCGGAAATTGCAATTAACCAGAAAGTAAGCACACCGATATTATATAGTTGTTTGATTAGCAAGCCTGGACGGCTTAAAGTATATCCTAGCCCAGTTAAAATAGAGTAAAGAAACAGACTACTACGCCCTAATTTTGCCAGAAAGTCTAAGCTGGAATGTCCAATGGACTGGAATAGTTTCATAATGTCGAATCACGCGCGAACAGATCACTGCTAAAGTTATTTGCGGGATAATGAAATGACACGGGGCCATCTGCATCGCCATACATAAATTGTTTGACCCAGTCTGACTCTGAATTGTAAAGTTCTTTAGGAGTGCCTTGCCCGGCAATTTTACCCTCTGAAATAAGGTAAATATAATCAGCGATGGAGGCTGTTTCCTGCACATCATGAGAAACAACAATGCTGGTTAAATGTAAGGTTTGATTCAAGGTTTGAATAAGTTTAACTAATACGCCCAGAGAAATGGGGTCTTGTCCGGTAAAAGGTTCATCATACATGATCATGTCAGGGTCCAATGCCAGTGCCCTAGCCATTGCTACTCGTCTTGCCATGCCCCCGGAGAGTTCGTTAGGCATTAGATGTCGTGCACCACGCAAGCCAACGGCATTAAGCTTCATTAGCACAAGTGTGCGAACCATCGATTCTGGGAGTTGAGTATGCTCCCTGATAGGAAAGGCAATATTGTCGTACACCGACATATCAGTTAATAAGGCACCGCTTTGAAACAGCATGCCCATTTTTTTACGCAGTTTATATAAGTCTTTGCGGGAAAGGTGATGCACATTTTGCTGGTCAACTAAAATCGTGCCACTATCAGGTTTAAGTTGTCCGGCGATCAGCTTTAATAAAGTTGTTTTACCAGTACCACTAGGTCCCATAATCGCTGTAATTTTATGAGGACTAAACTCCAGTGAGATATCGTCAAAAATTTTTCTGTCGCTACGTGAGAAAGTTAAATTACGAATGGAAATCATGATAAAGGTGGAAAAAAGCCGCAGAAAGCAGTTTATTATAGTGCAAACAGGTGTATGCAGCTATTTTTATAGTACGGCTGTGGAGCCAAAAGACAAGTCAGGCTCGGGTATTATTGAATTCTCGCTCTTAGTTAAGAGAGAGGTTGGATTTATCAAAGACTCGCTCAAGGCAGTGCTTTTCAAGAGGGTAGGTACTAAAATAGAGTACTTTCAAGTCTCTAAATATCTGCGCCCCAGAATTGCCCAGGTTATTAAGTCCTAACCATTAGCTAAACGAATTACTGAATAGGCTTTGAGACCACTCAAACATGTCTTCAAAATTATCTTTGCTCCAATGCGGTGAGTGTGAACTGGCAAAAGAATCTTGAACCAGTTTCATGCTGTTATTAGTCGTCTCATAGGCAAAAACTGCAGTAAGCCAGGAAGCCTGATCATAAGTAATTGGACTATAACAGGCAGAATTAGTTCTAATTTTTGCTAATCTAGCTGGGTCATGGACAAAGTCTGTTGTTGATGATTTGCTGGCAATTTCTCTAATAATCACATCG
The DNA here is from genome assembly GCF_002189065.1 of Bathymodiolus platifrons methanotrophic gill symbiont. Lineage (GTDB taxonomy): Bacteria > Pseudomonadota > Gammaproteobacteria > Methylococcales > Methylomonadaceae > Methyloprofundus. The sequence goes on along the minus strand of NZ_BDMN01000036.1, from coordinate 14,246 downwards.
GCACAAACTTTTGCCTGCGAATTAGCCATATGCCCAGATTTTGGCTGACCACTACTATTTGAATCCCCGATGTAACTACTCAGCGTAATTTACAGTTGGATAAAATTATAAAGAAAATTTAGGCAACTTTCCCTCAATCATTTCTTCATATTCCTTCGCTGAAAATCAGGGAAACGTAGCCTAAGCGAAGTGATGATTTTTAGTCCGCGATAGCCGTAGGGCCGTTGTTTTGTCGGAGTCTGAGCGTTAGCGAAGGTGGAGACAAAATAAAAGGCCATCCGACACGGCGTCAAGTCATTTGGAGCCTATGTTCCGACCCCTTGTTGGGTCGGGACGAGGTGACGAGGACGAATCGGGGCCGCCGGAGGCATAAGTGGTCGCGTTAAGTTTTTGCTGCTTGCTTGGGCTGGGATGCCCAAAACAAGCTTTCGCAAAAATAGCGACTCCCCGAATATTTTTCTACTGTGGATTTACTTCTGTACTAGGTAGCCAGTTCTGGTCAGGATCATAAGTTGACATTGCTTCCGCAATATTAGCACCTTCCTGTCCTAGATCCTGTTCATAGACTATGCCAGCATGACTGACAATAAAACTCATAATGCCGCTTTCTCCATACTCTCTGGGCCAGGCGATTACAGCATATCCTGCACTCATATACTTACCTATCAGGTAACTGTAAGCTCCTCCTTTAGCATTTTTACCTTGCGCCTTTAATATGCGGAAGAAATAGCCATGATAACCACCTTCTGGTGAACGGTCGGCTAGTAATGAACCTAATGGGCTGAGTGCTTCACCCGGAGCAGTATCCCAGTATAGCCCGTCATGATTATCGGGTGTGCTGATAAATTTTTGTGCATACTCTAATGCACCGTTACTACTATGATCTAGCATGGCATATTCCATTTGTGCATCGCAAGAGGCAAGTACGGCTTGCATGGTAGCCAGTTCGTTTCTACCTATGCGCCTGATACGTATGCGTTCATGACCCTCTTCTACATCAAAATACCAACCCGATGTGCCAGAGACAATAGGAATAGGTAATGTCCAGTTGTTCTCTCCGATAGCGATTAGCATTTTTTTATTGCCCTCTGGTAATAAGCTGTGATGCTTTTCCCAGGCATTATTGAAGTTATCAAGATCTTCATAGCTCACCTTGTCTATAGGCAGGAGTTCACGAAAATCAGCACCTAACAATTTATTAAATTGCTCTGAATCAGTGTTTTTAACAGCATGTGCGAAAGCATCGGCCGCATCTTCCGGATTGTTAAAGATAGCTTGATGAAGCAAGGGATCCATCTTTAGTTCTGCAGCCGGTCGTCCGGGGATTGAACAAGATAGAGTGAATAATAGTGTACTGATAGCAAGCAAGTTAATAAAGTATTTAGTCATAGTGGGTAACTGACGGGCAATAGTTATTTGAATTTTTTAAAGTAATACATATGTTTCTCCAGTTATCGCCTGCGTCCACCGCCACCACCACGGGAACCACCTGAGCTGTGAGTACTGCTACGTCTTTGCATTGATCGGTTACTTGAATTACCACGATTTATATTCTGGCGAGATCTGTTTGCATTCCCAGCACCTCTGAGTGCATTATTTTGTGAACGATTAGATCTATTGCCATAGTTACTTGATTGTCGGGTGTTATTTTTCTGAGAAAAATCTCGATTTGCCTTATTCACCGAATCTCGTGCTTTATAACCATCTGAACCCTGTAATTGTTTGGCTCTATGTGAATCCTAGTGGGTAGTGCGATAATAATACCATGAATAATGAATCTTTATTTAGTATGGCTTTAGGCTTACAATCGCCTTGGAAAGTGGAAGAAATTATCTTTTCAAACGACAATATTTTAGAACAGAATGAACTTCATTTGCAGATAGGTTTTGAACCAGGCGCCCGTTTTGCTGATGAATCGGGGGTTCTCTGCCCAGTGCATGATACAGTCGATCGGCAATGGCAACACTTGAGCTTCTTTGAGCATTCTTGCTATCTACATTGCTCTGTTCCTCGCATCACAACAACGGACGGGAAAGTTCGTACTGTAGAAGTCCCTTGGGCTCGCCCCGGCAGTGGTTTCACTCTGCTATTTGAAGCCATGGCATGGGCACTGATTGAAAGAGAAATGCCCGTCAATCGGGTTGCTGAAATGTTAAAGGTGAATCCACAGCGAATCTGGACGATCTTTAATCACTGGATCGGCAAAGCTAAAATAGCGGATGATGTTTCATCCATTACTCAACTTGGTATAGATGAAACCTCCTCAAAAAAAGGTCACAAATATGTCACTTTAGGTGTCGATTTAGAAGAGTCTCGTGTTATTTTTGTCACTGAGGGTAAAGGTAAAGCCACTTTGCATAACCTTCAGGAACACCTTGAAAACAAAGGGGTAGAGAAAGAACAAATTGAACAAATAAGTATGGATCTATCGCCATCCTTCATTGCTGGAGCCGCAGAGGCTTTTCCATCAGCAGAGATAACCTTCGATCGGTTTCATGTTGTCAAATTATTAAATGAAGCAATGAATCAAGTCAGGATTAGTGAGCGTAAAGAGCATGATGCACTCAAAGGACACAAATATACTTTTTTAAGGAACCGAGAAAACTTAACCAATAAACAAGAAGTTTCATTAGCTGAAATGATTGACCTATATCCTACGTTAGGGCAGGCATATCGATTGAAAGAGCTTTTTAATGACTTATGGTCAATGCCCGATAAAGTATCGGCTGAAGCCTTTCTAAAGCAGTGGTGTGAAGAAGTAGAAAAATCTAAAATCTCAGCATTTATGAAGTTTGTAAAGACCGTTCGGAGCCATTGGTCTGGCATTATTCATTTCGTTGAAACAAAGATTACAAATGGAATTCTTGAGGGAATTAATAGCAAGGTCCAACTGGCCAAACGACGAGCAAGAGGTTATCGCAATATTAATAATTTTATCAATATGATTTACTTTCTTTGTGGTAAGTTAAAATTCGACTACCCATTAGGATTCACATAGAGCCAATTGTTTCCGGCCATCTGAAGGGCTGATAGCTCGTTTGTCTAAAGTTGAGCGCGCTTTATCGCGCTGGGTATCACGGCCTCGATAATTCTGACGTTTATCTGCGCCGCTGCGTTTATTTCCAAACTGTTCCCTACTTTTGCTATCTCGATAAGGCGTGCCACGACGATTATTTGCATTGTGTTTCCAGTTAGAGTTCTTGTTATTAGAATTTATTTTATTGCGATTGACGTTGATATTATTATATTTATTAACATTAATGTTGACGCTACCGCGGCCACGTCCCCAGTGGCAACCGCCCCATAGAGCATGAGTAATACCGATACCTATGCCAAAGCCTATTCCTCTCATTACCGCAGAGCCATACCTGTAGCCTGGTGGGTAGTAATACCAGGGTCTGTAATGTGGCCACCACCAGGTGCCATAGACGACTGTGGTGTTGTAGACTGGCACATAAACTATTTGGGGATCGGCTGGTTCTATGATGACAATGGTTTCTGAGGGCTGTTCCTCGACGGTTACTTTTTGTTGCTCTGTTGTTTTGAGGTTCCCGTCATCCTTCGCTTTATTACGTAACTTCTGGACAGTATCCATCACCCCTTCGGAATTCGCTAGAAATGCATCGCCTACATTTTGTATCCAGCTGGGTTGTTTTTCCATCATGGCTAATACCTGTGGAAAAGCAACCAGGGACATCACGCTGGGGTCCCACGATTTATCCTGCACTGCGTTAACAGCAGCGTCACCCTTTTGATTAGGGTTGTTCTTTGACCATTGGATGGCGTCGTTTATGTCAGCAGGGTAGGTGCAGGCCATCAGGATTTGGGAAAGCAATGAATCTGGATACAATGCGATCGGAGCCATCATCTGATCGAGTTCAGCTTCACTGAAGATTTTGTCCTCTGCTTGTGCCGTTGCAAATGTTACGCAAATCAGAACTGTAAGAAAGGTGTTGCCAAAAATTGCTAACAGTTTTCTCATAAGTCATTCTCCTTGGTTTGGACTTAAGGTGCCTTGGTAAGATTGTACTTGTACGATAGCAAATGTGGAAGTACTGTATTTTTGGAGAAATTACGTATTCAGTTATTTATGTGCAGTAAGTCTAGGATCTAAAGTTTCGGGTTTTATTTTGTCTGGTTCCTAAGTTATGTCTGTTTTAGCCAAAATTGATTGTCTTTCTCGGTTAAAATAGCGAGCAATTATTATATTTTAGAATAGGGTGGTTTATGATTCGCGCGGGTATTGTTGGAGGAACAGGTTATACAGGGGTAGAGTTACTTCGTATATTGGCATTGCATGAAGAAGTTGAAGTTGCTGTGGTCACTTCACGCTCTGATGACGGAATGCGAGTAGATGCTTTGTATCCAAGTTTGCGTGGCAATATAGATATTTGTTTTACCAAGCCGGATGTGGAGTCTTTGGCAGGCTGCGATGTCGTATTTTTTGCTACACCTAATGGTACGGCAATGCTAATGGCAGAACAATTATTGGCGCGTAATGTGAAAGTAATTGACCTATCAGCTGATTTCAGAATTAAAGACGCCGCAGAATGGGCAAAATGGTATGGCATGGAACACGCTTGCCCTGATTTAATAAGTGAAGCGGTTTATGGTCTACCGGAAATTAATCGGGCTCAAATTGCTGATGCAAATTTATTAGCCTGCCCTGGGTGCTACCCGACTGCTGTGCAGCTAGGTTTTTTACCGTTAATTGAGCAAGCCTTGATAGACAGCAGCCATTTAATTGCGGACGTGAAGTCAGGAGTCAGTGGTGCAGGGCGTAAAGTGAGTGTTGCTACCTTGATGAGTGAAACAGGGGAGAGTTTTAAAGCCTATGCATCGTCAGGTCATCGGCATTTACCCGAGATAACTCAAGGCTTATCTATGGCGGCAGGGAAACAAGTAGGGTTAACCTTTGTGCCACACCTGGTTCCTATGATCCGGGGAATTCATGCAACTTTATATGCTCAACTTGAAGGCGGCGATGTTACACAGTTGCAGTCTATCTATGAGCAACGCTATGCGCTAGAACCTTTTGTTGATGTTTTACCCGCAGGCGTTCATCCTGATACACGTAATGTTCGTGGAAGTAATAATTGTCAGGTTTCTATAGTCGTGCCGCAGGGTGGAAACACGGTAGTGATCTTGTCGGTCATTGATAATTTAGTAAAAGGCGCAGCAGGACAGGCAGTGCAGAATATGAATTTAATGTTTGCTTTTAATGAAAAGCAAGGATTGCAAACAATGGCTTTATACCCGTAGATCAATCAGCGTAGGGAGCGTTGTACGCAATGGCATTCGCTTAAATAACAAAGTAACTAAAGATATTTATTCCGCGCTCAAATTACTGTAATCCAAAAGGTTTATGAAATTACAAACTGAAGTTTCCCAATAATTATTTATGGTAAAATTGAAACTATGCTTATGAGCAACGCTATGCGCTAGAACCTTTTGTTGATGTTTTACCCGCAGGCGTTCATCCTGATACACGTAATGTTCGTGGAAGTAATAATTGTCAGGTTTCTATAGTCGTGCCGCAGGGTGGAAACACGGTAGTGATCTTGTCGGTCATTGATAATTTAGTAAAAGGCGCAGCAGGACAGGCAGTGCAGAATATGAATTTAATGTTTGCTTTTAATGAAAAGCAAGGATTGCAAACAATGGCTTTATACCCGTAGATCAATCAGCGGAGGGTGCGTTGTACGCACCTTTTTACGTGTTGCCGATTATTAATGATGGTGTGTGGAGCGTACCCTACTATGTCAGATTACCGAAGACTCTATACAGGGGGCAACATCTATTTTTTTACGGTGGTTATGCATCGGCGACAAAAAATTTTATGTAATGATGATCTGGGCCTGTTTTACGAGAGGCGATTACAACAACACGTAAAACGCATCCTTTTGATATTGATGCCTGGGTCTTAATGTCTGATCATTTGCACTGTATTTGGACTATGCCAGAAGGTGATAATAATTTTGTGATCGTTATGGCAAGTTTAGTTGTTCGTGATATTGATGCTGATGTTGTAAAAGCACTAAAGGCGCGTGCTGGTTTACATGGTGTTAGCGCAGAAGCAGAGCATCGAAAAATACTTGAGTCTGTTCTATTGCGGCCTAAAAAAAAGAGTTTTACTGAGGTTCTTTTAACAATGCCTAATGTTGGAGATGACCTTGATTTTAAGCGTGAACAAGCAGGCTCTATAGAAAATGTATTTGATTGATACAAATGTTCTTAGTGAAATCAGAAAGAAAAATAATGCAAATTCAGGAGTAAGAGATTTTTTTGCAAGAGCAGTTGAACAGGAACTCTCTTTATTTATTAGTGTTATCACTGTTGGAGAGCTTAGGCGCGGTGTAAATCTGATTAGGCATCGAGGGGACAAACGTCAAGCGAATATCCTGGAAAAATGGTTAGAACTCATTCTTGAGGAATATTCTGATAATGTTCTGGAGTTTACCGTGATAGAGGCCCAGGTATGGGGGCAATTAAGAGTTCAAAATCACGAAAATGCACTGGATAAACAAATTGCAGCAACTGCTCTCACTTATGATTTAACAGTTGTAACCAGAAATATTGATGATTTTATTGGAACGGGCGTCAAATTGATCAACCCTTTCAAATGCCAAAATGAAACTCATTAACTGATTGCAGTTAATGAAAATAACTTAGATTCAATTAATAAGTGCTACTCATTATCTAAAGACTTTGTAATTACCCGAGAGTCGCAGGCACAATGAATTAGTACGAACCTTTCATTATACAATTTCAATCAACTTTCTGCTGGTATAGCTAAGGAAAAACGCTATTCAAGATGTACGGGTGCGGGTCTATTGTATGAGAATTATTTATGATGTTTATCGTGAAGAAATTCACTATGGTTTAAAGGTCCTACAACAGATGATGCAAAACGCTTTCCCTTCCCTTCGACTACGCTCAGGGAACGATTGAGTGGTTTCCGTTCCCTGAGCGTAGTCGAAGGGAAGGAACGTAATTCTTGACTAAAACACTAGGTAAAGTCATAATCCACAGTTAACTTCGCTGAAACAAAGATTACAAATGGAATTCTTGAGGGAATTAATAGCAAGGTCCAACTGGCCAAACGACGAGCAAGAGGTTATCGCAATATTAATAATTTTATCAATATGATTTACTTTCTTTGTGGTAAGTTAAAATTCGACTACCCACTGTATTTCACATAGAGCCAAGACTTTGTAATTACCCGAGAGTCGCAGACACAATGAATTAGTACGAACCTTTCATTATACAATTTCAATCAACTTTCTGCTGGTATAGCTAAGGAAAAACGCTATTCAAGATGTACGGGTGCGGGTCTATTGTATGAGAATTATTTATGATGTTTATCGTGAAGAAATTCACTATGGTTTAAAAGGTCCTACAACAGATGATGCAAAACGCTTTCCCTTCCCTTCGACTACGCTCAGGGTACGGGATCCACCCGAACGTTCCCTGAGCGTAGTCGAAGGGAAGGCAGGGTAGGAGAATAATATGAATGGCTATATGTATATCTTAGAGTGCTCAGATGGTAGTTACTACGCAGGCAGTACCCAAAATATAGAGTTAAGACTTGCACAGCATCGAAGTGGGCAGGGGGCTAAACATACTCGCACTCGGTTACCAGTGAAGCTTGTTTTCCTGGAAGAGTTTTCTCGAATTGATGAGGCTTATTTTAGAGAAAAACAAGTACAAGGCTGGAGCCGAAAAAAGAAAGAAACGTAATTCTTGACTAAAACACTAGGTAAAGTCATAATCCACAGTTAACAAATTTTAAATGGTGTATTTATATGGCAGATCCAATTATTTTTTCTGATAGCGCAGCGAAAAAAGTAGGCAGCTTAATTGCTGAAGAAGGCAATGATAACCTGAAATTACGCGTGTATATTTCAGGTGGGGGTTGTTCAGGATTTCAGTATGGCTTTACTTTTGATGAAGAAGTGGCGGACGATGATACGCAGGTAGAAAATGGCGGTGTGACTGTGTTAGTTGATGCGATGAGTATTCAGTATCTGAATGGTGCGGAAATAGATTATAAAGAAGATTTATCTGGAGCTCAGTTTGTTATTCGTAACCCTAATGCATCTACAACTTGCGGTTGTGGCTCTTCGTTTTCAGTTTAATCTTTTTCACGTAGGTTGGATTAGATTTTTTATTGCGCAGCATTAAAAAACGTTATCCGACAAGATATCGCAATGAGTTGAGTTACGCTATTTATTCTTTACTGGAAAAGCTAATCCAGTCAGCTTGGAAATATGAAAGGTATAGCAAAAACTTTGGTTTTATCAGGCTGCTGCAAAGCTTATGCCTGATATATCCCACCTAAAATAACGGCTTCTTTAGCCCCGGTAGTTTCTGGCAAATTCCCTGTTAGACCTTGAAGTGTCTGTTTTGCTAGCCATGCAAAAGCCATGGCTTCTACTTGATCTGGATGCTCGCCCTGTGTGTTCGTTGATGCAATAGGTAGGTCGAGTAACTGTTTTAGTGACTTAAACAATGTTTGATTGTGTGTGCCGCCACCACAAAGAAATACTTGCTCTGTTTCCGGGGCGGATTTCTGTATGGCCTCGGCAATTGTTTCTGCAGTTAATTGGCATAAGGTACGTTGCACATCTTCTGGGCTAAAATTCGGTAGTGAAGCCAGTTTTTTGGTAAGCCAGTCAGTTGAAAAATACTCTGTACCAGTACTCTTTGGCGGAAGGGTGGAAAAGTATGGGTCATCTTTTAGGTGTTTGAGCAGTTCAGTTTGTACCTGTCCTGTTGCTGCCCAATCGCCATTATTATCATAAGAGTTACTCTTATGGGTGGAAACCCAGTAATCCATAAGTGTATTTCCCGGCCCTGTATCAAAACCGATGGTTTTGCTTGCCTTATTTTTTGCCAGAATACTTAGATTGGCAATTCCCCCTATATTCACAATTACTCTATTTTCTTTTTCAGTCTGGAACTGTGCCTGATGGAATGCAGGAACTAGGGGGGCGCCTTGGCCACCGGCAGCAATGTCTCTGCGGCGAAAATCAGCGATGGTAGTGATCCCTGTTTTCTGGCTGATAATATTGGCATCGCCAATTTGAATTGTGAAGGGAAGAGCTGAGTTAGGCGAGTGATAAAGCGTTTGTCCGTGGCTGCCTATTGCCTTGATGTCTTTTGCGTTCACTTGTGCCTGGCGCATTAAATTAAGGCAGGCCTCTGCGTAGAGTAAGCCAAGTTGAGTGTCTAGTGCGCCATAGTCGCACAAGGATATGGACTGATAATTTTTACAAAGGCTGTGAATTTTTTGTTTTATTTCGTTTGTGTAAGGCTGGTAGTAAAAATCTATTACTTGAGTACTATTATTGGCAAAGTCGTATAAGCCGGCATCTATACCATCAATGCTGGTTCCAGACATAAGTCCAATATAATACTCTTTGCTCATTTCGGGATGTTAGTCACAGCAACTTGAGTTGAGCCAAGCTGTTCTAATTGCTGGAAAAGAATCCTGGATTTTTCTAAAAAATCAGCTTTATACTTTGCCTGAATAGGATTTGCATTAGGTAAAGTTACTGTAAGCGGATTACGGTGCACGCCATTGACGCGAAATTCGTAATGCAAATGCGGTCCTGATGCCAGGCCTGATCTTCCGACATAACCGATAACCTGGCCCTGTTTAACTCGTGAGCCTACACGTTGTCCTTTTCTATATTTAGACATATGCGCATAAAGAGTGCTGTATTTCTGGCCATGCTGAACGATAACAACTCGACCATATCCGCCATTGCGTCCGCGATAAGTAATTTTACCATCACCTGCTGATTTGATGGGGGTGCCTGTTTTAGCTGCGTAATCAACTCCTTTATGCGCCCGGATGCGATTGAGTACTGGGTGTTTGCGCTTTAAGTTAAAGCGTGAGCTTATACGAGCAAAGTCAATAGGCGTACGTAGAAACGCTTTGCGCATACTATTACCGCCAGAGTTGTAATAACTAACTTTGCCTTCTGCGTTCTGGTAGCGAACAGATTTTATAGATTTACCTTGATTGATAAATTCCGCAGCTAAAATCTTGCCTGGTCCAATGAACTCACTACCTATATATAGGTTTTCATAAATAACAGAAAACCGGTCGCCTTCATGGAGGTTTAAAGCAAAATCAATATCCCAGGCAAAAATATTAGCGAGTTGCATAATAATATTGTCAGAAAGACCGGCATTTTTTCCATCAATAAATAGTGAGGTATGAATAACGCCCGTTGCCGTGTTAATGCGCTGGTCTAACTCTTTCTCTAGCAGTTCAACTTTAAAGCTACCATCGTCAAGCTTTGTTGCTTTAAGCTCCGCGTAGGCATTTTTTTTGTAGATTAAATGACTAAATTCACCAGAAAGGTCATGGCCTATCATTAATGATTTGCCTGGTATTATGGAGGCGAATTGAGAACTAATATCATTGCTGTGAACTATGTTATGCAAATCAAGTTTACTTAGCTCATTGCTGGAAAAAATTGCAGAAAGGCTTTCTCCGGACTTAACTTTATGTTCTCGCCAAATGGTTGTTAAGCTTTGCATACTTTGTGTAGGTATGTTGGAAGAGCCTTGGGCAATGGGATTGATTGCTGGTATGTCAGGTTCGGTAATTAAAGAGTCCCTTTTCCCGGTTTGTTCGATTTTTGTAGTAAGATCAGGGATGGTTAAGGCGATAGTTTCAGGGGTAAGTGGTTCAGTTTTTTCTGAAAAGAAAGCGTAGCTTGCTGTTGCAAGTACGGCGCAAGCAATACCAATAAACAGGTGCTTTGGCGTGTTATTCTTTTTGTCTTCGGGAGGGTTAGTGGATTGGTATAAGTCATTTCGATAGCGCATTTCTACAATTATAAGGTGTTTTTTTTGCTAATGCCTAATATTATATTACGTCAAATTAAGAATAAACAGAGTGTAACTGCCCTCATGGGGCAGGATATACAGGTCTACAACGATAAAGAAAAAAGGTGAAAAAATTGCAAGAAGATGTGTTGGAGTTGCTAAAGCGTGGAACAGACGAAATTCTGGTAGAAGCAGAGCTGGTAAAAAAGCTGGGAGAAGGGCGGTCATTACGTATTAAGGCAGGGTTTGATCCAACAGCACCAGATTTGCACCTGGGGCATACCGTCTTAATTAATAAATTAAAGCAATTTCAGGATCTGGGGCATGAGGTTCTGTTTTTAATCGGTGATTTTACCGGGATGATTGGTGACCCTACCGGTAAAAATGTCACTAGAAAGCCACTGACTCGAGATGATGTGATTGAAAATGCTAAATCTTATGAACAGCAGATTTTTAAAATTTTAGATCCAGTCAAAACATTGGTTATGTTTAATTCCAGCTGGATGAATGCAATGAGTCCGGTGGATTTGATTCAGTTGGCATCTAAAAGTACCGTGGCAAGAATGTTAGAGCGGGATGATTTTAGTAAGCGCTATAAGGGTGGGCAGCCTATTGCGATTCATGAGTTTTTATACCCATTAATTCAGGGCTATGATTCGGTGGCGATGAAAGCTGATGTAGAGCTGGGTGGGACCGATCAGAAATTTAATTTGTTGATGGGTAGGCAATTACAGGAAATGCATGGTCAAAAGCCTCAGGTTGTTATGACTGTGCCTATATTAGAGGGTTTAGATGGTGTGCAGAAAATGTCTAAGTCTTTAAATAACTATACAGGTATAGCGGATGCGCCTGATGATATGTTCGGTAAGATCATGTCTATATCAGATGAGTTGATGTGGCGTTACTTTGAATTGCTAAGCTTCCGGCCGATGGATGAAATTGCACAATGGAATAAAGAGTGCAGGGAAGGGGCAAACCCGCGAAACTATAAAGTAAAGCTGGCGCAGGAAATAATTGCCAGGTTTCATGATGAAGCTGCAGCGGTAAAGGCGCTGGAAAACTTTGAGGCGCAGTTTAAGCGTGGTGCAATACCAGATAATATACCCGAAATAGAATTAACTGCTGGTACTGAGGGATACGCTATTGCTTTATTACTTAAAGATGCGGGTTTAACCTCAGGTACTTCGGATTCTAACCGGATGATAAAACAGGGGGCAGTAAAGATTGATAGTCAGAAATTAATGGATGGAAAGTTAGTTGTTTCGGCAGGTACGGAGCATGTATACCAGGTTGGTAAAAGAAAATTCGCTAAAGTAAAAATAAAGTCTTGACGTTGAATGATGTCGTTGTATAATGGTCAGCTCTTCAGGGCAATGTGCTGAAGAGGGGTTGGTTTAGCGGTTTTATGCTGAACTGACTTGAAAAATAAAAGCTTGACCAATATGAGTTACACGTTATAATGGTCGGCTCCTTAACGAGAGTTGAGGTTGGGCCTTCGGGTTCGGTTGATGTGGATTTTCTGGTTTGTTTTTAGATTTGCTTCTGAAAATAACCGCTGAAAATAAACATTGACAACGAGTTCTGACTCAGTATAATGGTCGAACTCAGCAGGGTTGATTGCTTCTCGCTTCCTCCCTGAGCTCTTTAAAACACAATCAAAATAATTTGTTGTGGGTACTTGTAGAGATTATTAGCATGATAAAGATAATCGATATAAGAATCTACAGCCGTTAATCTTCGGATTAACAAACGTAAATTCTGACAATCGAGCAAAGATTGGTAACATATCTGATGTTGTTACAAAATGATTTTAAACTGAAGAGTTTGATCATGGCTCAGATTGAACGCTGGCGGTATGCTTAACACATGCAAGTCGAACGGTAACAGCAGGAGCTTGCTCTTGGCTGACGAGTGGCGGACGGGTGCGTAACGCGTAGGAATCTGCCTATTAGTGGGGGACAACATGGGGAAACCCATGCTAATACCGCATACGCCCTACGGGGGAAAGCGGGGGATCTTCGGACCTCGCGCTAATAGATGAGCCTGCGTTAGATTAGCTTGTTGGTGAGGTAATGGCTCACCAAGGCGACGATCTATAGCTGGTCTGAGAGGACGATCAGCCACACTGGGACTGAGACACGGCCCAGACTCCTACGGGAGGCAGCAGTGGGGAATATTGGACAATGGGCGAAAGCCTGATCCAGCAATACCGCGTGTGTGAAGAAGGCCTGAGGGTTGTAAAGCACTTTCAATTGGGAGGAAAACAGGCGAGGATAATATCTCGTCTCTTGACATTACCTTTAGAAGAAGCACCGGCTAACTCCGTGCCAGCAGCCGCGGTAATACGGAGGGTGCAAGCGTTAATCGGAATTACTGGGCGTAAAGCGTTCGTAGGCGGTTATTTAAGTTAGATGTGAAAGCCCCGGGCTTAACCTGGGAACTGCATTTAAAACTGGGTAACTAGAGTTTAGGAGAGGGAAGTGGAATTTCAGGTGTAGCAGTGAAATGCGTAGAGATCTGAAGGAACACCAGTGGCGAAGGCGACTTCCTGGACTAAAACTGACGCTGAGGAACGAAAGCGTGGGTAGCAAACGGGATTAGATACCCCGGTAGTCCACGCCGTAAACGATGTCAACTAGCCGTTGGGCCTATATACAGGTTTAGTGGCGGAGCTAACGTATTAAGTTGACCGCCTGGGGAGTACGGCCGCAAGGTTAAAACTCAAATGAATTGACGGGGGCCCGCACAAGCGGTGGAGCATGTGGTTTAATTCGATGCAACGCGAAGAACCTTACCTACCCTTGACATCCAGAGAATCTGTTAGAGATAGTAGAGTGCCTTCGGGAACTCTGAGACAGGTGCTGCATGGCTGTCGTCAGCTCGTGTCGTGAGATGTTGGGTTAAGTCCCGTAACGAGCGCAACCCCTATCCTTAGTTGCCAGCGAGTAATGTCGGGAACTCTAAGGAGACTGCCGGTGATAAACCGGAGGAAGGTGGGGACGACGTCAAGTCATCATGGCCCTTATGGGTAGGGCTACACACGTGCTACAATGGTCGGTACAGAGGGCCGCAAACTCGCGAGAGTAAGCTAATCCCAGAAAGCCGATCTTAGTCCGGATTGCAGTCTGCAACTCGACTGCATGAAGTTGGAATCGCTAGTAATCGCGAATCAGAATGTCGCGGTGAATACGTTCCCGGGCCTTGTACACACCGCCCGTCACACCATGGGAGTGGGTTGCAAAAGAAGTGGGTAGTCTAACCTTCGGGAGGGCGCTCACCACTTTGTGATTCATGACTGGGGTGAAGTCGTAACAAGGTAGCCCTAGGGGAACCTGGGGCTGGATCACCTCCTTACAAAGCATGCAATGCTTTATGAGTATCCACAACAAATTATTTTGATT
>NZ_BDMN01000035.1 GCF_002189065.1 Bathymodiolus platifrons methanotrophic gill symbiont | reverse complement strand
AGCGACAAACGTTTTTACTGTAAGAGAACGAAGACTCTTAGACTCAAACTACAGATTTCCAATTATTAAGACGCAAGTCTTGATAAGAGACGGTTGATAGTGAGGTTATATACAGGTATATAATCAGACTAGTCAATCAACACCGATTGCTTGGTGACCATAGCGAGCGTGAACCACCCGATCCCATCTCGAACTCGGAAGTGAAACCGTTTAGTGCCGATGATAGTGTGGATTTATCCATGTGAAAGTAGGGAATTGCCAAGCTCTTAAACTTAAAACCCATCTTCTAGCGAAGATGGGTTTTTTTTTGCCTAAAGGATTTGTTGTACAATATCCGAATGAATCCGTAGGGCGTGCCTTTAGCCCGCTTTGTACAGACAAAAAATATAAAGCGGGCTAAAGCCACGGCCTACGCTACAATTTTAGCTACAACCGGTTTAATATGTTGCTGTTGCTGCTTAAGATCTGAAGTTTCCCAATAATTATTTATGGTAAAATTGAAACTATGCTACAACTATATGAAAAAAATAGTCTTTTCATTCGTTTCAAATGCTATTGCCTAAGGGGAATTAAGTAGGGGTTTGCTATAAACATGGCAAAACCACCTAAAATAAACCTCGATACACCAGCATTGTGTATTTCAGCTACTCAATAATTGGGAAACTTCAGCTTAAGATTTCCCCAATAAATATTTGTAATTTAGTTTATGACATATAAAACAGATCAATCGGTAACTCATACTCCTATGATGCAACAGTACTTGCGGATTAAGGCTGATTATCAAGACACGCTGGTGTTTTACCGTATGGGAGATTTTTATGAGTTATTTTTTGATGATGCAAAAAAAGCGGCGGAACTGTTAAGCATAACTCTGACTGCAAGAGGGAATTCTGCCGGGTCTCCTATTCCCATGTGTGGTTTGCCTTATCATGCAGCTGAAGGCTATATCGCTAAATTGATGAAAATAGGTGAGTCTGTTGCGATCTGTGAGCAGATAGGTGATCCAGCAACATCGAAAGGGCCGGTTGAACGTCAGGTTGTGCGTATTGTGACCCCGGGTACGGTGACGGAAGAGGCTTTATTAGAGGAACGGCAGGATAATTTATTAGTAGCAATTTATTTTGCAAAAGATTATGGCATTGCTTGTCTAGATGTAACGAGTGGGCGATTTATATTACAGCAGGTCAATTCGGTTGATGAATTATTGAGTGAAATTGAACGCCTTAATCCAGCAGAGCTCTTGTGTAATGAAGACTGGAATATTCCAGCAGCATTAAAAGATCGTAGGGGATTAACGCGTCGTCCTCCCTGGCATTTTGAGGAAGTCAGTACCAGGAAATTAATCCTGAAGCAATTTAAGACCCATGATCTTAAAGGTTTTGGTTGTGAGCATTTAACTAGTGCAATCTCGGCGGCAGGAGGCTTATTGCAATATGTGAAAGATACCCAGCAAAGCGCTTTGCCTCATATACAGGGTATTCGAGTAGAAAGTAGTGATGAAAGTATTTTATTAGATGCATCTAGTAGACGTAATTTAGAATTAGATTTTCACCCTTCAGGGCAGCTATGTTTTACTCTTTTTGGCGTCCTAGACAAAACTGTGACAGCGATGGGTAGCCGTTGTTTACGACGTTGGCTAAATCGTCCCTTACGTGATCAGACGATATTAAATAGTCGTTATGACTGTGTTGATGCTCTCTTAAATAATGTATTGTATGAAGCGGTACGTGAAAATCTCCGTTCGGTTGGCGATATAGAACGGGTCAGTGCCCGCGTAGCCTTAAAATCTGCACGGCCACGTGATTTGTTAGTATTGCGTGATACTTTTGTTACCTTACCTTCGTTGCAGGCACAGGTAGCACAGACAGAATGTACTCAGATTGATGAGTTAGCTACCAGAATCGGTGAGCAACCCGAGTTTTTAGCTTTATTACAGCGTGCCATTATTGATAATCCACCGGTATTAATTCGAGATGGTGGAGTCATTGCGTCAGGCTATAATCAGGAATTAGATGATTTACGTGATCTGAGTCAAAATGCTAACCAATTCCTGATTGATATGGAAACCCGTGAAAAAGAAAATACCGGGATAGCGACATTAAGAATTAAATATAATCGCGTGCATGGTTATTATATTGAAATTCCTCGTTCACAATCTGATGATGTGCCGGATACCTATACCCGTAAGCAAACATTAAAAAATGCAGAGCGGTTTTTTACCAGTGAATTAAAAGATTTTGAAGATACTGTGCTCAATGCTAAGGAGCAATCTTTAGCTTTTGAGAAAAAACTTTATGATGAATTACTCGAAGCTATTGCGACAATATTAATTCCTATTCAAATTTGTGCCCTGGCTTTAGCGGAATTAGATGTGCTGGCTAATTTTGCTGAACGTAGTATGAGTTTAAATCTATCTCGCCCTGTTTTGCAAAAACAACGGGGAATAAATATAGAAGGAGGGCGACACCTAGTTGTTGAGCAAGTGTCTGATATTCCCTTTGTTGCTAATGATTTAGATTTTAGCGATACGCGACAGATGCTTATTATTACCGGGCCAAATATGGGGGGTAAATCGACCTATATGCGCCAGGCAGCATTGATTGTACTTATTGCGCATATAGGCTGTTTTGCCCCTGCAGCAAAAGTACAATGTGGGCCAATTGACAAAATATTTACTCGAATCGGTGCCTCGGATGACTTAACTAGTGGCCGTTCTACCTTTATGGTAGAGATGTCTGAAACAGCAAATATCTTGCATAATGCGACAGCCAATAGTTTAATCCTGATGGACGAAATAGGACGGGGTACGAGTACTTTTGACGGTTTGTCATTAGCCTGGGCCTGTGCTGATTATTTAGCTAAAGAGATACATGCATTTACCTTATTTGCGACGCATTATTTTGAACTAACTAGTTTGCCAGAGGAGCAAGGCACGATCCATAATGTACATTTAGATGCGATGGAGCATGGCGATAAAATTGTTTTTTTGCATGCCGTTAAAGAGGGGGCTGCGAGTCAAAGCTATGGATTGCAAGTAGCATCTCTGGCTGGCATACCAGGCTCAGTGATAGAGCAAGCCAAGCTTAAACTAAGTCATTTAGAGGATACTGCCTATAAAGAACAACAGGCTGAAATAGGCAGTAATCAATTAGATTTATTTGCTATTAATGAGCCACACCCGGCTGTTGGTTTAATTGAAAAGCTATCGCCAGATGAGTTAAGTCCGAGAGAGGCGCTGGATTTTCTTTATACATTAAAGCAAACCTTGTAGAGCGGACTTTAGTCCGCTGCTTGTAATTGGAGCTAGATATTAGCGGACTGAAGTCCGCTCTACCGCTATTTATTTAATGAAATACTTGTTTTAGTTAGTGTAATACGACGCTCTTTATATAAAGAGCCAATAGCATGTTTGAATACTTTTTTACTGACGCCAAAAGCCGCATTAATCGCTTCGGGTGAGCTTTTATCTGATAGCTCTAAAAAACCATTATTATCTTTAAGTCGCTGAATGATTTGCTCAGTGACTGGTGTTACATGGGTATAACCAGTTTTATTTAAACTTAAATCAATTTTTTGATCTTCACGTATTTTTTTAATATAGCCCTTAAGCTTTTGTCCTTCTTTTAAAGGTTGAAAAACCTCATTATGATATAAAACACCCCAGAAATTCTCATTGATTACGGCTTTAAAGCCTAAGTCTGTTTTACCGGCAATAATCAATGAAACTTCGTCGCCTTCCTTTAAATAGCGCGCTTCATCTGAAATATAGTGATTCAAATAAGTGGAAGCTGCAATACGGTTTTGTGAGTCGAGGTATACTTTTACTAAGCAATAACGGTTTTCTTCCAACTCATAATCTTGTTCAGAAAAAGGCACTAGCAAATCCTTAGTAAGTCCCCAGTCAAGAAATGCCCCCGCAGCTCCAGTAGAAACAACCTTTAGCCAGGCTACACCATCCATTTTCACCAAAGGTCTTTTACGTGTCGCCAGTAGTTCACCGTCTGATCCGGTATAAATAAAAACTTTAAGAGGCTCACCTATTTTTGCTTCTTTAGGTGCTTGTTTATCTGCTAAAAGAATATCTCCATGACTGCCACCATCCAGGTAGAGCTGCATGCCAGTATCTTTTGTTATGTTTAAGGTATTAAACTGCCCAATATTGATCATAGTTTTTAGAGTATTAGGTGAAATAAGTGTGTTTTACTGAATGTGTATGCTCGGTTCTCGAACTCATACTTCTGCTAAATTACCCTTGGTTTCCAGCCAGTATTTTCTATCTTGAGCACGCTTTTTAGCTAATAATAAATCCATTTTTTCATTTGTATCATCATCTTCTTCAATAGTCAGTTGTACTAGACGACGAGTATCAGGATTCATGGTTGTGACCCGTAATTGGGAAGGGTTCATTTCTCCCAGACCTTTAAAACGTTGCACATTGATTTTACCTTTCAGCTTTTCGGCCTTGATACGGTCTAAAACGCCTTGGCGTTCATGTTCGTCCAGGGCATAAAATATTTTCTTACCCACATCAATACGATAGAGGGGAGGCATGGCAACAAATACATGTCTCGCTTTAACAAGACTAGGGAAATGTTTAAAAAACAGGGCGCAAATTAAAGTAGCGATATGCAAACCATCTGAATCGGCATCGGCAAGTATGCATATTTTACCATAGCGCAGTCCTTGCAAGTCCTCTGTGCCAGGCTCAATACCTAATGCTACGGCAATATCATGCACTTCATTTGAGGCCATGACTTGAGTTGAATCAACTTCCCAGGTATTTAGAATTTTACCGCGTAGAGGCATAATTGCCTGGAACTCACGCTCTCGTGCCTGTTTTGCTGAGCCTCCAGCAGAATCCCCTTCGACGAGAAACAGCTCACTACGATTGATGTCTTGCGATGCACAGTCAGCGAGCTTTCCAGGTAACTGAGGCCCTGCAGATATCTTTTTTCGAATTGCTTTTTTGCTAGATTTTAAACGCTTTTGTGCACTTAATATGATGACTTCGGCGATTTTTTCGCCAGCGGCAGGGTGTTGATTAAGCCATAAGCTAAGACTGTCTTTGGCAATACCTGAGATAAAAGCAACGCATTCGCGTGAGCTTAAGCGTTCTTTAGTTTGTCCGGAAA
The DNA here is from genome assembly GCF_002189065.1 of Bathymodiolus platifrons methanotrophic gill symbiont. GTDB lineage: Bacteria > Pseudomonadota > Gammaproteobacteria > Methylococcales > Methylomonadaceae > Methyloprofundus. The sequence continues at coordinate 3,829 of NZ_BDMN01000035.1, read as the reverse complement.
ATTGAGGGTCTTCTAGTTTAACTGATAATACGTAATGACAAAGCTCCCAGACATCTTCCGGGGTAATTTTAACTCCCCGGGGTAATAAGTTTCGAATTTCGCAAAATTCACGCATTGCTTCAGTGAGTCCAGCGCGCAAACCATTGACGTGAGTTCCACCTTGAGCGGTAGGCACCAGGTTAACGTAACTTTCGGTAACATTTTCAGGTAAAGATTCTGTCGTCCAGACGATCCCCCACTCAACCGCTTCATGGTTGGCTGACATCTTGCCCATAAAGGGCTCTGTAGGGTAAAACTCAACATTGCCTACTCTATCTAATAGATATTCTTCCAGGCCATTTTCATAATGCCATTCCCATGACTCATCAGTTTGCTCAATTGATAAGCGGATCTTTAACCCTGGGCATAGCACTGCTTTTGCTCTTAGGACATGTTTAAGCTTGATAACCGAAATTTTGCTGGAATCAAAATAGCTCGCATCCGGTAAAAAATGCACCATCGTACCCGTATTGAGCTTGCCAACACTACCTGTCTCACTGAGGTCAGTCTGCTTTTCACCATCAGCAAATTGCATGTGGTAAATTTTACCATTACGCTTGATTTCTATATTCAGTTGTTTTGACAATGCATTTACAACAGACACCCCGACACCATGGAGGCCACCGGAGAACTGGTAATTTTTATTAGAAAATTTACCGCCAGCGTGTAGTTGAGTCAATATGACTTCTACACCCGGCATATTTTGCTCAGGGTGCATATCAACCGGCATACCGCGACCATCATCCTGAACTTTAACGCTACCATCTTTAAATAAAATGACATCTATACTTGAAGCGTGTCCCGAAACTGCTTCATCAACACTATTATCCACTACTTCCTGTACCAGATGGTTAGGGCGGGTAGTGTCGGTATACATGCCAGGGCGTTTGCGTACAGGGTCTAAGCCACTTAAAACTTCAATAGCTGCTGCGTTATAGGTATTACTCATTTTCTAGTTAATTACTCTGATGTTTTTCATATATAATAGATCGTTTAATCTATCCTATCATTAAATTTTTTTATCGACATGCCTAGAAAGAAAAGTGCCACCTTATTTGAAGATTCTCTTAAAGGATTAGAAGAGATTGTTGAGCAATTAGAGCAGGGTGATATTTCTTTGGAAGAGTCATTAAAATCATTTGAACAAGGTGTGAATTTAACGCGTACTTGTCAAAAAGCTTTGCAAGAGGCAGAGCAGAAAGTGCAAATTTTATTAGAAAAAAACGGTCAACAAACTTTGGAGTCATTTAACGATGAGTAACGCCCTAAAAGAATATTTAGTCACCAGCCAGGAGCGAGTTGAAAAAGCTCTGGATCTACGCTTGCCAGCAAATACAATTTTACCTAGAAAGCTACATGATGCCATGCGTTACAGTACTCTGGATGGCGGAAAGCGTATGCGTCCCATGTTGACGTATAGTGCAGGTAAAGCTTTGGGGATTGCGCCGGAAAGTTTAGATGGTCCAGCTTGTGCCGTAGAGATGATTCATGTTTATTCATTGATTCATGATGACTTACCTGCGATGGATGATGATGATTTGCGTAGAGGTAAAGCGACTTCTCATGTGGCTTATGACGAGGCAACCGCTATATTGGCAGGAGATGCTCTACAGGCTTTGGCATTTCAAGTGCTAGCAAATGATAGCAGTATGAATGCCAGCGCAGAGTCACGTATACAAATGATTAATGCGTTGACTAAAGCCAGTGGTTCATTAGGTATGGTAGGTGGACAAGCGATTGACCTGGAGTCTGTGGGGAAAAAGCTGACTTTGCCTGAATTAGAAAATATGCATATTCACAAAACAGGAGCACTTATTCGTGTAAGTGTTCAACTGGCAACCTTGTCAAAGCCTGATTTAGACCCTGCCACTGCCAGTAAATTAGATCATTATGCCAAATGTATCGGCCTGTCTTTTCAGGTTAAAGACGATATTTTAGATGAAGAAAGCGATACGGCTACATTAGGCAAAACTCAGGGTAAAGACCAGGATAATGATAAACCGACTTACCCTGCCTTGTTAGGACTAGCGGGTGCCAAACAAAAAGCACAGGATCTGCATGAGCAAGCAGTAGAAAGTCTAGCTGGGTTTGGTGCAGAAGCTGATTTGTTGCGTGATTTGTCTTTGTATATTATTCAGCGAGATCATTAGGCTTGTAGATTCTTCAATAATATATTTTCTGGTAGGAGTAAAAAAGCTTTAGCTTTTTTCTAGTAACAGTAATGTGCATTGCAGATACTTGTTTAATATTAGTATTGCTCGCTCAATACTACTTTCTTAATTATATGTTACTGAAGTTTCCCAATAATTATTTATGGTAAAATTGAAACTATGCTACAACTATATGAAAAAAATAGTCTTTTCATTCGTTTCAAATGCTATTGCCTAAGGGGAATTAAGTAGGGGTTTGCTATAAACATGGCAAAACCACCTAAAATAAACCTCGATACACCAGCATTGTGTATTTCAGCTACTCAATAATTGGGAAACTTCAGTTATATGTTATAGTGATGTATAAATATGATGTATGATGTGTAAGGTGTACAGAACACAAATATATTTCGAAGAGCTATTATTTGCAGATGTTAAGAGGCAAGCCAATAATTTAGGGCTATCGCTCTCTGCTTACATTAGAAAAACGCTAGAAAAAGACTTGGAAGAGAGAAAGAAAAATCCTCAAACACTGGATTTTTCTGATTTTTCAGGAATGTGGGAAAATAGGGAGATAAGCCAGGAATCAATTAGAAAACAAGCCTGGAAATGATTGTCTTAGATACTAATGTATTGATTGAAATTTTAAAAGGTAATGAGGAAACCATTAAAACAGTACACGCTTTTAATGAAGATCTTGTTATTTCTTCTATCTCGGTAATGGAGCTTTATTATGGTGCCATTAATAAAGCAGAGACAAAAAAACTTGAAAAGTTTGTATCACTTTTTAAGGTAGAGCACTTGAATGAGAATATCTCAAAGAAATCTACACTGCTGATTAAGGCTTATGCAAAGAGCCATAACCTGGATATTCCTGATAGTCTTATTGCAGCAACAGTTTTAGTGCGAGATTGTAAGATTTTTACTTACGCTTAAAATCAGGGAAACGGAGCCTAAGCGGAGTGATGATTTTTAGTCCCTGGTAGGCGACAGGGCAATTCGCTGATCCGAAGTGCGCTAGTAGCGCGCGAGGGAGGCAAGAATTGCATTCCGAATAGCCGTCCAGCCATTTGAGGTAGTCTTAACGGAGCAGGGTTTTGTGCGTAGTTGAGACGGACGCAGGGCGACCAGGGCATCTCCCATTCGCTGCGTAGGCGAATGAATGTTGGTGACAGGAGTCCCAGAATGTTGTGAGGTAGCATGGCGCGCCTGTAATCTTAAGGATTTTAGTTATATAAATGGATTGGAGTTGGTTAAGTTTTAGTGTTAGAACTTATCGGGGAATATTGTTAAATCAGCTTGATAAAAAATTCACATCCTTGACCGCGTACTGTTTTTTCATTATGAATACTTTGTGCTTCTAGATTAATCGGCGGTTCCATGGCCACAAAGGTTAAGATTTGTAGTAAATGGTTCTGCACCATATCGCGTAGTTGACCTGTCTGGTCAAAATATTCCCAGCGTCCTTCTATTCCTACTTCTTCAGCAACAGTAATCTGTACTGAGTCAATAGTATTATGATCCCAGTTTGTGGTGAAGATAGAGTTGGCAAAGCGCAAAGCAAGTAAGTTCAGTACGGTTTCTTTACCAAGGTCAGAGCACCTGACCTCTACCTTTACATAAATCCCCCCAGTTAAGTA
>NZ_BDMN01000034.1 GCF_002189065.1 Bathymodiolus platifrons methanotrophic gill symbiont | reverse complement strand
TAAAGTCGAGCCCTTCTTGCAAAAAAAGACAATCTGCCAGGAAGAAATAGAAGCCTTTCAGGTGCAAATTAAAACACTCAAAGAAAAGCGCAAACAAACGCCACATTACCTTAAAGTGAAAGACTTACCCGAAGAGGAGCAATTTCAGCAACTCAGCACCAAAAGTAAACATTTCATTGATACGATCAAAATGATTGCCTATCGAGCTGAAACGGCAATGGCCAATTTGTTGCGAGAAACGCTCTCGCGTCCTGATGAAGTTCGTAGTCTGTTACGGGCAATTTATAGTAGTGAGGCAGACCTGATTCCAGATCATGAGCAAGGCACATTAACGGTGAAATTACATCATTTGGCCAATCGAAGTTATGATGTCGCGATACAAAAATTATGCGATGAACTCAATAGCACAGAAACAAAGTTTCCGCGAACTAATTTAAGGATGATCTTTAAACTGGGATCAAAGTAAATTCCCCGAGATCAGGTGCTCTGAAGGTAATGGTCAATTCGATAAACCTGGTCATCATTAAAAACGCTAGCAACGACATTATTGATTTCTTTGGATGAGCTAAGGCCATGGCCAATAGGTTTTTCCATGACCATGCGGGAAGCATTATTTAATACTCCTGAATGATTTAGCCCCTGGCAAATGTGCTGGAAGAGAAAGGGGGCCACGGCAAAATAATTAACCATAACGCGTTTACTTGAGTCAGTGATTTCGTTAAAGACCTTATATTCTTCAGGTCGGGTTAAATCCATTTGCTGATATGATAAGCGTGCAGAAAATTTGGTCCATATTTGCTCATCAATCGGAGCGCCTAGAAATTCCTGCAGGCTTTTGTACGCAATTTTAATAAAGCTTGCATTGCTTTCTTCTAGCCTGTCTACCGCGATAATGCGCGTATCAGACTCCAGAAAATGACCATTTTCTAAACGGTATAATGAAATAATTAATTTACGCCGTGATAAATCGCCAAGACCCCCATAAATTATTAGGTCGCAAGGCAAAAAACTCTCTTTTTGTGTCGTCATTGTTTTTGTTTTTGTAAGTGACGTTATATTTGCTGTGCAGAGCAAAACATTATAAAGCCAGGAATGGGTGAATCTGACTATAAAATAGAGTATAGTATTGCAGTTGTTAAAAGTAAATATTGTACGGAGAGGGTGAACAGTGAGATTTAATCCATGTAAGGGCAGTGCTTTTTGTACGGAAGCAGGAACGCATTGTGACGGTTGTGGTAGGTCTCATGTAGAAATTGCAGAAACCAAAAGCCTGGTTAATAGTCTGGTTGAGTTTGTGCAAAAGCAGGATTATGAAAACCCCGAAGATTTTGCCCAGTTTATCAGTGGTTCTTTAGTCAAAAAATGCATGAAACTTTGAAGCTAGAGGCGTCTCAAATAGACGTGATAAAGGTACATTGTTTACAAAAAAATTGTTTTAGATAATATTTTATGGCTAAAGTTCTCAGAAAGCATCATGGGGATGGCTACTTTTTTAATATAAAGAGGAAAAAATAATGCAAGTAACTTCAGATATGTTAGCTGAGTTAATTAAAACTGCGAGTGATACAATAGCGGAGCACGATGCAGAAGTCACCGAGCTGGATAAAACGCTTGGTGATGGTGATCATGTTATCAACATTCGTCGTGGACTTGGTTTTCTTGTCGAGCAAAGTGAAGAATTAAGCCAGCTAGTGTGGCCTGAGGCCTGGAAAAAAATGGGCATGACCTGCATGAGTAAAATCGGTGGTGCTTCTGGATCTTTAATCGGCACTTTTTTCGTTGCTATGGGTAAAGATTCAGCGGGAAAAGCGGTAGATCCTGTTGTTTTTGCATCAGCATACAATGCAGCAGTAGAAGCTATGAAAGCACGTGGCAAGTCTGATGCTGGCGAAAAAACTATGCTAGATACATTGATTCCAGTAGCTAACTATTTCAATGAAAACTGCGGCAAGCTTGAGTACCCAGAGTTGTTGAAAGGTCTAAAAGAAACTGCGATAAAAGGTATGGAATCAACTAAAGCTATGCATGCGACTAAAGGACGATCTTCATTCTTAGGTGAGCGTAGTGTTGGTCATATTGATGCGGGCGCAAGAAGTACTCAGTTGATGATTTGTGCGATTGCAGATGCTATCGAAGCGAAACTATAAGTCGTTCGACTACACATTAGTTTATTAAGGCTGGTTTGTTGTAACGAACAATAAAT
>NZ_BDMN01000033.1 GCF_002189065.1 Bathymodiolus platifrons methanotrophic gill symbiont | reverse complement strand
ATTTGAGCCGCCTGAGCCATCTTGGTCTGGAAAGGAACTACTTCCCCTCTTATCGTGGCTGTCTCTTTTTTTCCCTGAATTGTTTTTAAGGGCAGATAAAACCGGAAATCTAAAAATAAGCACGCCCAGCGACCTTTGACCTGTTTCAACAACCCCACCGATACAATATTTTGTGCCCATGGATATTTGCTTTGGTTCGACTTGGCCGCGTGGTCAAAAATTGCTTCACAACCGAAGATTTTCTTGCCTACTTTAGTGATAATGGAGTCATCCAAACCAACCAATATGCGGCCATCAGTTTCAGGGGACGGGATTAGCCCCCAGATAGTTTGCCATAGCCCAGCCCACGGTAGCGTTGGAGAAGCCATGAAAGTGTAAAATCGCTTATTCTTGATCTCAAACCCAAACAGCGTATCAAGGCAACGCCAAAGGTTAGATGTCATCGACGACGTAAAGGGAACGATAATGGACAGGATCGTGTAAACAAACAGAGAGGCTCGTTCGCGGCCTAAAGTGGTTTCGGAAAAATGATATTGAAGCGGGAGTAAAATATCGCGTAAAATGAACATGAATGAGGCCGTTTTGTTTGTATAATCAATGAGTTAACATCTTTTATTATACAGTAAAAACAGGTCTCATTCATCATTAACCTATTGTTTTTTAAGTAAATTCAAGGGTTTTAGCAAACGGAGTGCAGTGTTATTAGGGAATGCTAATATTTATTAAAAATAAGCACTAACTAATATGCTTATGCTTTAAAAACTAGGAAACTTCAGTTGATGGATTCCCAATCAATATAAAAGAATACAATCTGAAAACAACTTATTCATACATTCAACAATCTGTTACTGTTTACGGCTACTATAAAAAAGCCGAGCCATTTTTAAGCTTTGCTGCGCCCGTGCTACGGATTGGTATGGCAGCTAATCCAGTTATCGGAATTGCTCAAACAATCGCCATTGAAGCGGGAAAGCAGGTCGCAAAAAAAGGCTCAGAGAAGTATGCTTTAAATCTGTTACATGATGTTATAGAAATTATTGGCGAGCAGGCGACCACGATTTTTGGCGATAAGTCTTTTCGTTATCGTTGTGAGCACGGGATTTATGCTGTAGAACTTACAGAAATACTTTATCATTTTTCGCCTGTTCAACAGAGTGCTCTGGGAAAGGCTCTGAAAATTGTCACTGCCTTATCGATGCGCAGTGAATATGACCGAATTTTTATTTATCACTGCATGGCTCAGGGGAAAAGTGCCCAGCCAGAAAGGTTTGAAAATGATTTTTTTAGCCAGGAAGATAAGCAGAGAGTAGTGAATAAACTGAGTACTTTTGTCGAAAATAGTGTTATTCAAAAAGGAAATGAACAAGCAGAAAAAAAGCTTATAGGCTGGCGTAGAAAAATTGAATCGCGGTTTGGTATAAAAATTCAGTTAAAGATAGATAGCAATGATGCGGATTATTTAAGAACTAATCTTTGTTCAGGTTCTCCTGAAAAGAAAATAAAGCCTTTTTTAGCGCGTTATATATTAAGCATAATGGAACAAGGCGAAACGCCACAGTTTATTTATACTGATATTCGCTTTGCGGAATCTATAGAAACTGAAGCCTCTATAAGGGTATTGGAGAATAGCCGGTTATGGCTTATTGGTTCAAATAAACGACTTATATTGCTTGCTGTCGATAAAGAGAATAAGATTCTGCAAGTTTGGAACTATAATGCAGAACACAAAGAACAGCTATCTTTAGAGCGCATTAATCGAGTTGTGGCGGATGATTGCAGAGTGACTGGCGGTGTTTGGCAGGAGGCGGTCGATAAAGAGGAGGCACCAGAATTTATTATTGAAGGTAGAAATATAGCTAGTTACGATAACTATTTTCAGGTTTTACATGGCTTTAAAAGGATTTTGTCTTGAATGTTAAGGAAGCGGGGTCTTTGGCTCCGCATGGTGTCGGCGGGGCTAAAGACCCCGCTTCCAGTTTGATAATTACTTAACAACCCCAACGTAAATTAGCAGTATGCACAGGCGCATCCCATAATTCGATGAGTTCATCATCTAATAAAGTTACTGTGATTGAAATACCTGCCATATCCAGAGCAGTCGTATAATCACCCACTAAAGAGCGCTCAATAATTACGCCACGCTCTTCCCAGTATTGACATGCCTCATCAAAGACTAAATACTGCTCCATTGGAGGAGTTGCACCTAAGCCATTTACGTGTAGCAGAATTCTTTGACCTTTTTGCGGCTTTAAGTCATCCTCGATTTTTTTACAAATGATGGCAGTAATTTCTTTTGCGGTACCCAGTTTCATGGTTTCAATGCCACGCTCACCGTGTATGCCAACGCCCATTTCCATTTCATTTTCTGCTAGCTCAAAAGTCGGCTCGCTTAATGCAGGGATAGTACAACTTGTTAAGGCAACGCCCATCGATGCAGTCGTATCTGCAACACGATCACCGATGGCTTTACAAGTAGCCAGGTCTGCACCATTTTCTGCTGCAGCACCGACCATTTTTTCAACAATCAATGTGCCTGCAACACCGCGACGACCAATCGGGTGATCCTTCGGTAGGGAAACGTCATCTGCAACAATAACGGACGCAGACTCGCAGTCAGACATTTCTGCACCGATTTCAAAGTTCATTATATCGCCAGCGTAGTTTTTGACGATAAATATGACGCCCGCCCCGTTGTTAACTTCTTCTGCAGCCATCATCATTTGATCTGGTGTAGGAGAAGTAAATGTTTGCCCTGGGCAAGCTGCATCTAACATGCCTTTACCAACAAAGCCAGCATGTAGTGGTTCGTGCCCTGCGCCGCCGCCAGAAATTATCGCGACTTTGTTTGCAGCTACAGGAGCGGTGCGAGTGATAAAGCAAGGGTCAGGATTTAGCTTTAAAATATCACTGTGTGCTTTGGCAACGCCTTTGATGCTTTCATTAAACAGGCTGTCGATGGTGTTATAAAATTTTTTCATTATTGGTTTCCTGAAATTATTGTTGTTTTCCTGAGATAAGTTTTGGTATTCGTGTGGGATTATACTTCACTGATAAAAAATATGCATGTAAAAGCACGTATGTAAAACGCTGAATAGGACTTCATTCCACTATGGGTAATTCGGCTATATATGGCCTATGTCGGAATGCCATTTTGTAGGTTTATACACTAATAAAAATCTAGCGTATGACTACTGGTTCTGATGATGTCTATATAGTGAGTTGCGGACTGAAGTCCGCTCTACATAATAGTGTTATGCAGTATAATATCCGGTTAGGTTATTATTTAGCGATTTGTAGAAGTATTTATGTTCTTATTTTTTTCTTTTTTTAAGCGTAGTGCGCACGCAATTGACTCTTTGAATGAGCGAATTGGGCGTTTTGTGTCCTGGTTAACTTTAGTCATGGTTTTAGTGACATTTTGCATTGTGCTACTGCGCTATCTGTTTGATCTTAGCTGGGTGATGATGCAGGAGTCTATTATTTATCTGCATGGGCTGGTGTTTATGCTGGGGGCGGCTTATACGCTAAAACATGACGGGCATGTACGTGTGGATATTATCTATCAGCGCTGTACGCCAAAAATTAAGGCATGGATTGATTTACTGGGGACTCTGTTTTTATTGTTACCTGTGGCTGGCTTTATGCTCTGGAGCAGTTGGGAGTATGTCATGAGTTCCTGGGATATATTGGAAGGCTCACGTAATTCAGGTGGGCTACCTTTGGTTTATTTACTTAAAAGTTGTTTATTGCTTATGTCTGGGTTGTTGATTTTACAAGGCTTATCTTTATTAATGAGTGAAATAGTCTACATTTTTGAACCAGGAACAAAGCATGGATAGTTATATGGCGTTATGGATGTTTCTGGCAGTCTTTGTGGTCTTGCTGTCAGGCTATCCCGTTGCCTTTGTGCTGAGTGGCACTGCATTAATGTTTGCCTTATTAGGCTTGCAGCTAGATACTTTCGATGCTGACTTTTTAACCGCTTTGCCGAATCGTTTATTTGGCATCATGAATAATGAGACTTTAATAGCCGTGCCCTTATTTGTCTTTATGGGTGTGATGCTGGAACGTGCAAAGATTGCCGAGTCTTTACTGGAGGCAATGTCAGAATTATTTGGCTCTTTACATGGAGGTTTAGGTTTAGCGGTAACCATTGTAGGTATGCTGATGGCTGCCAGCACGGGAATAGTAGGGGCTACTGTTGTGACGATGGGCTTATTATCCTTGCCGACTATGCTAAAACGAGGCTATGACCCAAGCGTGTCCTGTGGGATTATCTGTGCTTCAGGGACCCTAGGGCAGATAATTCCTCCTTCAATTGTTCTGGTATTACTGGGTGATGTCATCTCTTCAGCTTATCAGCAGGCACAATTAGATATGGGGGTTTTCGCACCGGAAACTATTTCAGTCGGTGATTTATTTGCCGGAGCCATCTTGCCTGGGTTATTACTGGTAGGTTTATACCTGGTTTATATTTTTGTAACAGCATGGATATATCCCGATAAGCTACCAAAGCCGGAAAGAACCGAGAACCATCAACAGGGTTTTTATTTGCGTGTTTGCAAAAGCTTATTGCCTCCTTTAATGTTGATATTAGCAGTCTTAGGATCAATTGTTGGCGGGCTGGCAACGCCGACAGAAGCCGCTTCCGTGGGTGGGGCTGGGGCACTATTACTGGCATTTATCAATAAACAATTAAATAAAACTATATTGCTGGAAGTAATGCGCAATACCACGCAAATCACCAGCATGGTGTTTATGATACTTATTGGTGCGGCATTATTCTCACTGGTATTTAGAGGTTTTGAAGGTGATGAACTTATTGTTGGGCTTTTGTCTGATTTGCCCGGTGGGAAGTTTGGTGCATTGTTTATGGTGATGCTGGTGATGTTTTTACTCGGCTTTGTGCTGGATTTTATTGAAATTACCTTTGTTATAGTGCCCATCGTTGGACCGGTTCTATTGGCAATGGGGATTGATCCCGTTTGGCTAGGGATTATGATTGCTTTAAATTTACAAACGTCGTTTCTAACGCCACCTTTTGGCTTTGCATTGTTTTATTTGCGTGGCGTTGCTCCAGCCGAGGTAACGACTGGGCAAATTTATAAAGGTGTTATGCCTTTTATTGTCATACAATTACTGTTGCTGGGGATTTTGGCCTATTTTCCCGAGCTGGCAACCTGGTTACCCTCTCTAATTTATGCTTGATGCTCTAATACATAATCTTATGACATATAGACGATTATTAATTTTTATATTATTTAGCGTTGTATTAAACGCATGTGGTCAGCAGGGACCTTTATTTATGCCAATTGAAAATGAGACGATAGAAGATAAATCGATTGAAAACAGCAAGCCAGATGCAGGATTAGATTAATGGATTATTTTAACTACCGTGAGAATAGTCTTTGCGCAGAAGATGTAGCTATTGAGGAAATAGTCACTGAATACGGATCTCCCTGTTATATATATTCCAAAGCAACTTTAGAGCGTCATTGGCATGCTTTTGATTCGGCTTTCGGTAAGCAGGCTCATTTGATCTGTTATGCGGTTAAAGCTAATTCCAATATTGCCATTTTAAATACTCTGGCGCGATTAGGTTCTGGTTTTGATATCGTTTCATTGGGTGAACTGGAGCGAGTGCTTGTAGCAAAAGGCGACCCAAAAAAGGTGGTTTTTTCGGGTGTCGGTAAGCGAGAAGATGAAATTAGAGCTGCGTTACAGGCAGGTATTCGCTGTTTTAATATTGAAGTTAAAGGTGAGCTGGATAGAATAAACCAGATAGCTGGTGAATTAGGGATGATAGCCCCCGTTTCTTTTCGGGTAAACCCGGATGTAGATGCCAAAACACACCCTTATATTTCTACGGGTTTAAAAGAAAATAAATTTGGTATTGATATAGCTGGAGCATTGGGTGAGTATCGCCGGGCAGCTGCAATGCAGCATATTGAGATAGTGGGTATTGATTGTCATATCGGTTCACAACTCACTGAAACGCGACCTTTTTTAGATGCTTTAGATCGTGTGTTGAAAATTGTGGATGCTCTAAAAGCGGAAGGGATAAATTTACATCATCTTGATTTAGGTGGTGGTTTAGGTATTTGTTATAACGATGAAACACCACCTGAACCGGCTGAATATGTTGCTGCTCTTCTAGAGCGTCTAGGGCATAATGAATTAGAAATTTTATTAGAACCTGGGCGAGCCATTGCTGGAAATGCCGGGATTCTAGTAACTAAAGTTGAATATTTAAAACCGACAGAACATAAAAACTTTGCCATTGTTGATGCAGCGATGAATGATTTGGTGCGTCCATCGCTCTATAGTTCCTGGCAGGCTATTATTCCAGTTCAGTTGGGTAGTAAAGAGCTTGAGAAAGTCTGGGATATTGTCGGGCCAGTGTGTGAAACGGGTGATTTTCTGGGAAAAGATCGATGCTTAGCGTTAAGAGAGGGAGATCTATTAGCTATTCGCTCGTCGGGAGCCTACGGTTTCACCATGAGCTCAAATTATAACTCACGCCCTAGAGTAGCGGAGCTTATGGTTGATGGCGAGAATACCCATCTTATCAGAGAGCGAGAAACTATTGCGCAGCTATGGGCGGGTGAGCATTTATTGTAGAGCGGACTTTAGCCCGCTATGATTAATTTAAGGTAGGGCGCGGCTTTAGCCCGCCTTTAGTGGCTTCCTATCGGCGGGCTAAAGCCGCGCCCTACAGTGATGAAGATTTATGGAATCGTTTAATGTTAATTGAATTTACAAAAATGCATGGTCTGGGCAATGACTTTGTCGTGATAGATGCTATTCGGCAGGAGATTACTCTGTCACCCGAACAAATTCGATTTATTGCTGACCGTCACTTTGGTGTGGGCTGTGATCAGTTGTTATTAGTAGAGTATGGCCAGCATTCTGATGCTGATTTCCGCTATCGTATCTTCAATGCAGATGGTAGTGAAGTTGCGCAATGTGGGAATGGGGCTCGCTGTTTTGCACGCTTTATCAGAGATAAAAAATTGTCTTATAAAGACAATATCCTGGTGGATACACATGCTGGGCAGCTGTTGTTAACTTTTGATGATGATGATGGTTTAATTACTGTCAACATGGGGGTGCCCCGGCATAAACCAGCACTTATTCCTCTGCAAACAGAGCAGGAAGAAAAGTTTTATACGGTTAAAGTTGGTGATGTGGAAAAGGCCTTTGGTGCAGTATCTTTAGGTAATCCCCATGCGGTATTACAGGTGACCGATGTGAAACTGGCCGCTGTTGAAGAAGTAGGGGAAGCTTTGGAAAGTCATGTGTTTTTTCCGGAAAGGGCGAACATTGGCTTTATGCAAGTGATTGATAAAAATAATATAAAATTGCGTGTCTATGAAAGAGGGGCTGGTGAAACACTAGCTTGTGGTAGTGGCGCCTGTGCCGCAGTGGTCATAGGTATAGAGCAGCATCTATTAGCTAATAATGTGCTGGTTGAGTTGCCGGGTGGGCAGCTTAAAATTTATTGGGAAGGGCGTGATCATCCAGTCTTTATGACCGGACCTGCCGTCAGTATTTTTGGAGGAAGTATAGAGATATGAATGAACTGGGTTCAACAGAAGTGGAAGCTTATTTAAAACAGCATCCAGAATTTTTTCATGAGCATCTGGAGTTATTAGAGCATATTAGTATTCCTCATCCTAGTGGTGACGCAGTATCATTGATTTCTAAGCAATTAGAATTATTTCGCAACCGCCATCATGAGATGGAAGCACAGTTAAATGGTCTGATTGAAATTGCCAGAGATAATGATAATTCAGCCAATAAAATGCATGAGTTAACCCTGGCTGTACTTGAGGCGGATACGCTGGAAACAGCGATTGAAAACCTGAATGTGGTCTTGGCTGAATGTTTTCTAACTGATTTTTTTGCCGTCAGAATTATTAGTGCAGAAAAAAATAAAACGGCTTTGGCAGATTTATTTGTTGATCCAGAAAGTGAGGAGTTAACGCATTTTATCACCGAACTAAATAGTAATAAGGCTAACTGTGGGCGACCTACTTTGGCGCAAGCTAGATTCCTGTTTGGTGAAAATGCGCTGGAAGTTAGATCATGCGTTATTATTCCTATGGCTTATACTGAAATTGAAGGCTTGATTGCCATTGGTAGTCGGGAAGAAGATCGATTTCATTATAGTATGGGACATCTATTTTTAACGCAAATAAGTGAAATTATAGGTACGCGTTTTGCAGCGTTGTTAAGGTGATTTCTGTCAAATAACATACCAGCTTACTTGTCTTTTTATCCTTCTTCGGCGTTGCGACTACAGTTACATAGCACAACTATGCGCCTGTAATCTCGCCCCCGTATCAAGTACGGGGCAGGCTTTGAAGATGAACAAAAATCCTATGTTATCTGGTATATTCTTTTCCGACAATCACCTAAAGTAAGTATATTGATATGCAAGAGCAAGCCAGGCAGCAAGTTATCGATTTTCTAACTCAGTTAAAAGTTGAAAGGCGTGTTTCAGAGCATACAGTCAAGAACTACCAAAGGGATTTAAAGAATTTAAGTCTTTTTTGTGTGAGTTATAAGTATGAAGACTGGGGAGCGTTGAGTTCAGCTGATATTCTTAAGCATGTAGCAGAACGGCATCGTTCCGGGCTTAGTAGCAAAAGTTTGCAACGTGAACTTTCTGCGATAAGAAGTTTTTATTTATTTTTAATGAAAGCAGGGCTCGTAGAAAACAATCCGGCACAACATGTTAAAGCACCGAAACAAGCTAGAAAACTACCTAAAACGCTGGATGTAGATCAAGTCAGTGCGCTACTGGATGCAGGAGCAAATTCGGTTTTAGAGTTACGTGATGTAGCGATGTTCGAGCTATTTTATTCCTCTGGCTTGCGCTTGAGTGAATTGAGTTCATTAAACCTGGCTGATATTGATATTCATGATAAACAGTTAACTGTGGTCAGCGGTAAAGGTGGGAAATCACGCCTATTACCTATGGGGACTAAGGCAATTAAAGTATTGCAAGAATGGCTTAAAGTTCGCCCTGCTGTAGATGATGAAAAGGCACTGTTTACCAGCGTTAAAGGTACGCGCCTGGGTAATCGTAGTATCCAGTTACGCTTAAAACAATGGTGTATTAAAAAAGGTGTTCCGGAATCAGTGAACCCGCATATGCTACGCCACTCTTTTGCCACGCACTTACTGGAAGCCAGTCAGGACTTGAGGGCTGTGCAAGAATTGCTGGGCCACGAAAACATCAGTACCACACAAATTTATACGCATTTAGACTTTCAACATCTGGCTGAAGTGTATGACCAGGCACATCCAAGAGCTAAAAAATCTAAATAATTGACGGGGACATTTTCATCGCTTATTAATCTATGCCTATCGATTATAAATAGTGTTACTATAGTGCTCATTTGTTTGCGTAAATGAAATAGACTTCGGGTGCTTACAACTAAGGGGCGAGGGTTTAATAATACCCGAAAGTATGGCGCAGTAGTTGGCTGCATAGTCGTACTAGGAAAATAGGCGCATAGCAGGCTACGCAACTGTTTTTCTAGGCCGGCTGTGGAGTCAAGATAAGTCAGACTAATTCTCGTTCCTAATGATTTATAGCGGCCAATGTATTGTTATAGCTGCTTGCGGGAACTGACTATGCGCAGGTTTTAGCGCGCCCGTATCAAGTGCGGGACAAGGCTTGACTCGACAAAAAACAACCTCCTGTACTACACCCACCCATGATTTCGTGAACTATAGGCAGCTTTTGAGTTTGCAGATAGATTAAATTAATTGAATAGGATTATAAAATGGCAGCAAGCGACTTTTCGCAAGAGGCAGAATCTAAAGGATTTGCATGGTTTCTCGGCGTTCTTTGCGCGTTTTCTGTAATAGCTATTGTGGTATTAGGCGGTTACTGGAGCATAGAGCCTAGATCTTTCGATGTGGTAGCAGAAGCCAAGATGAATCAGGAAAAGAACGGTATTGAAAATTCATCTATCGATGGGTACATATATCCCGATGGATATGTCTATGCAAATACTTTAGTACATATTGCAGAGGTATTACTTTACAAGCCTGGCGGTTATCTTACTAATGATGTGGGTGTACCCGGTGTACTACTGGATAATATTCCCAGCTGGGAATATGGGGCACTGATTATGTTGCGTGATGGTGCTTCTGCATTAAGAAATCACCTGGCGCGTGCGCAGTCTCAATCAGCTGAAGACCCGGATTTAGCCAGGGCTGAGCCATATTTCTACTATGAGCGTAATTCATGGGCTTTGCCATCTACTGAAGCGGAATATGAAAAGGGGATTGAAGCGTTACATATATATATGGCGCGTTTAGCAGACTCTACCAATAAAAACCCGGGACATTTTTATTCCAGAGCAGACAATTTATGGCAATATGTAGAGATTATTATTAAACGCCTGGGTGGTATTTCAACACGGTTGTCAGCCAGTACAGATCGCTATGAAGCTTATGATCTTAAACAGGAAAAATCAAATGCAATTTCACAGACTACCTGGATGCAACTGGATGACGAATTCTGGCAGGCGCGAGGCTCATGCTGGGCATTGCTGCATATATTAAGAGCTATTAAACATGATTTTAGACTAATTCTGGAAGATAAGCGTGCGATGGATACTGTCGATATTATGATTCATGAAATGGAAAATGCTTTGGCACCCATTACCAGTCCGGTTATTTTGAATGGTGATGGCTTTGGTATTTCTGCTAATTATTCATTGGCAATGGCTAGTTATGTTTCGCGTGCTAGTGCAGCGGCACTTGATTTACGTGATGTAATGAACAGAGGTTAAAAAAATAATGGAAGAAGAGTTACAAGATAATCTTAAGCAAGTCAGTACCTGGAAGCGGATTGGCTTTATACTGATTTTTGCTGTGATAGCAGGTGTTGTACGTACCTTGATATGGGTTGTGGTGTTGTTGCAAATTGCTTCTGCTTTATTAACGGGTAATACCAATCAGCATATTTTAGGTTTTGGTCAGAAATTAGCGGCTTATTTGTATCATATAATGCTATTTATGACCTTTAATACCGATACTGTTCCTTTCCCTTTTTCTGATTGGGGTTTAACAGAGGAAGCGATTAATAACAGGGATTTAGTCGCTAAAAAATAATGCGATGACAGGGGTAAAGCCGGCACCGCTGCGTAAAATTATTCATATAGATATGGATGCTTTTTTTGCAGCGGTTGAACAGCGGGATAACCCAAAGTACCAGAATAAGCCCATCATTGTGGGTGGCGCACCTGATAGTCGTGGCGTGGTTGCCACCTGTAGTTATGAAGCAAGAAAATACGGCATTCATTCAGCTATGCCGTCATCAAGGGCCTTCCGTTTATGTCCTCAGGCAATATTTGTCAAACCTCGTTTTGCAATTTACAAAGAGGCTTCATCAGCCATTCGTCAGATTTTTTATCAATACACCTCTCAGGTTGAGCCGGTATCACTGGATGAGGCTTATTTAGATGTGAGTGGTAGTGAGCTTTGTGAGGGTTCCGCGAGTCGAATTGCGCAAAAAATAAAGCAACAAATTTTATCAGAGACTGGCCTAGTGGCATCGGCAGGCGTTTCTTATAATAAATTTTTTGCAAAAATTGCCTCTGATATGGATAAACCAGACGGGCTATATTTGATAACGCCAGACCAAGGCCAGGCTTTTGTTGCGCAACTAGCTATTGGAAAATTTCATGGAGTAGGCAAGGCAACAGAGCGAAAAATGCATGAATTGGGCATAAAAAATGGAGCAGATCTTAAACAGTTTTCTTTACCCGTTTTACAGCAACATTTTGGCAAGTCTGCTTTATTTTTTTATAAGATTGCCCAGGGGATCGATGAGCGGCCAGTCAAAACAGATCGTGAAAGTAAATCTATAGGGACAGAAACAACCTACGCCCAGGACCTGCAACAGAGTCATGAAATTTACCAGCAATTAACTGAGTTACTGGATAAGGCTCTATTGAAGGTTCAAGCTAAAAAGCTTTATGCCCGTACGTTGACGGTAAAAGTAAAATATCATGATTTTCAGCAGATTACCCGGAGTCTCACCTTTAATAGGCCGATCAAAAATCAGTTACCAACAACGCCTGTATTTAGGCAATTATTACAAAAAGATGGCATAGGGCAGAGTAGAATACGCTTATTAGGTATTACTTTGTCATCACTGGAAAAACAAACAAACTACTATCGGCAGATGGATTTATTTGATTAGTTTTGGGCTCAATATGAGTAAGGGGGAGCTGAGTTACGCCGCGCAGCTTTCGCGAGTGATGCGCTTCGTGTCTCAGCACACCCTATGGAGCCAGTCATTATAATTATTAAAAAACTCAAGAGAGGGCAAGATGCAAATGGCAATGTGGGAAAGTGTGTTACTGGGTGTAATGGCGTTGGGTCTTATTTTCTGGATGGGCCCTGGTATTAAGGCTACGTTACAACGAAGTAAAGAGGCTCCTAAGGATTGGTTAGGGGCACTAGTACCTATTGGTGGTGTAGTATTATTTGTTATATTTTTAATCATGATGGTTTGATATGAGTGAATTGATAGAGACAGATCAGGAAGAAGAGCAGACTTGGGCCATTAGGCCAAATAAATCACAAATTAAACGTGATATATCCGCGATAGGCGGTTTATGTGAAGAGATAACGCAATTAGCACCTGCTCAGATAGAGCGTTTAGGTTTACCTGAGAATATCCAGGCAGCGATAATGGAAGCTACAAAAATGCCAGCAAAAGCGGCTAGAAAACGGCAGCTAAAATTTATTACGGGTTTGATGCGTAAGATAGATGTTGAGTCTATTCAAGAACAATTAGATAAAATAAAAACGAAAAGTGTTCATGCGACACGTGAACTGCATCAGTTAGAGCGCTGGCGTGAACGATTTTTATCCGATGATAAACAGGTATTAACTGAGTTTCTGGCACAAAACCCTGGTGCTGATGCACAGTACCTACGTCAGTTGATACGCAATGCTAAAAAAGAAATAGCTAATGAAAAACCGCCTAAATCTTCGCGGTTATTGTTTCGTTATTTAAGGGAGTTGTTAGAGAGCGAAGCAGACAAGGTTGAAGATTAGGGACGTGCCGAGTTTTTATTCAAGATTTTTTAACTCTTTTACAAACGCTAAAGCTAGGCCTACATACAAGCGTATGGTGGAAAATCTCGAATATAACCGCTTTAGTGTAGCACTCAGTTTTCCCACAAAATCCGTGCTCAATCGCGCTTTCCAGGATAATTAATTTAGGAATACAGTTACGAATGTTTAACCAGTTTATTAGAGTTTTTTTATTGACGTTTTTGCTTTTCCTATCGTTCCAGTTGCAAGCGGCTAATGATGAAGAAAGGTATGTCGTAATCGTTGACATATTTAAAAATGTGGGTGAAATCAATCAGGAAATTACGGCTATTGCTGAGGATGATGTAAAACTTCAGGCCCTGCTCCAAAATAGAAATGTCGTATTTCAGAACCTGCTATTGGTTATACGTGGATCTTTTATCGATTATGATGTGCAGGAAATAGGTAACGCAGAACTAAAATTACTACAATCTAAAATCAGTATTAATCGCTCGCGAGGGAATACAGTCGCAGTGCAGCGTGATCGTTATACTACCGACTATATATTAATTAAACGGAAAATGGGGGCGTATGTCGTCTATTTAGTTGAGGCGAGCCGGGACTATAAGGCAAAAGATGAAATAATCAAGGAAACCCAAAAAAGAATCAAATCGATCAAGAATAAAATTAATTCAATATCGGCAGCACTTGAAGGTGATAGTGAGATTTATCAGGATGTAGAAAAAAACCGTATCCAGTTATTGAGAGTCTATACTGTTTATCAGGATTTCCTGGAGTATGTTTTAGCCAACCCTGATAAGATCGTTACCACCAGTTTTATTCAGAAAATTTCTTTAATAAGTGCTATTTCATACTTTAATAGTCTTGATGTATTTAGAGATATTAATTTCAATATTGCACCTATGCGGATTGATATGGGTGGAATTATTGTTTCCATGTGCATAATTTTATTAAATATTATTGCTTTCCCCTTTGTTTCGAGAGCAAGTAACCGGCTGGTTGAGCGGTTTATTTTGAATGATGGGAAAGTGGAAAATATAGAGCTGGTGTTTGTTAGTATGCACAAACCTATTCTGTATTTAATGCTTTTTTTCGGCATTGATTTAGCCTTGAATGCGCTGTTATATAAAACTGAAGTTAAAATAACCATCGATTATTTAATTTATTTTATCTATAGCGGACTTTATATCTATTTGCTGTTTAATTTAATCGATAGTGTTGCTGCGGTTCACTCTGAGCAAGCGAATAGGCGCAACCAGGCGTATAGTAAAGAGCTAGTTATATTGCTGGTTAAGACTTTGAAAGGAGTCGTTTTTTTGGTTGTATTAACTCTTTTATTAAGCCATTTGGGTATTAATATCACTGCCATTCTTTCTACTTTAGGGATAGGAGGCTTGGCGTTTGCGATGGCAGCCAAGGATAGTCTGTCAAATTTTTTTGGTGGCCTGAATATCATGATCGACCGTATTTTTAAAATGGGCGACTGGATAAAAATTGGTGATGTTGAAGGAACTGTGGTGGAAATTGGATTGCGTAGCACTACGGTGAGAACTTTTGATAATGCTTTGGTCACTATGCCAAACTCTTTGGTATCAACGGCAAGTGTATTGAACTGGAATCGTCGTTCGGTGGGCCGACGTATCAAAATGCATATAGGAGTGACCTATGAGAGTAATATGGATGATATTCGCCAGGCACTAGAAGATATTAAACAAATGCTTGCGGAGCATCCCGGGATAGCTAGCCCCAAAGAAAAAGATCTATCAAAACAGGCAAGAAACAAGTTCTTATCTCAGGAAGATGTGCATGGTATTAAAGCGACTCAGCTGGTGTATTTAGATCGTTATAATGACTTTTCGATTGATATTTTGATTTACTGTTTTTCAAAAACAGTAAACTGGGAAAAATGGCTGGAAGTCAAACAGGATGTGTTATTTAAAATTGCTGATATTCTGGAAAAAAATAACCTTTCTTTTGCGTACCCAACCAATGTACAGATTAATCGTGATGAGGAAAGTTCAACGCTGGGTAGGCATGATCTATTAGCTGAATAAAAATGTAGTTGGGGTCTTTAGAAAATAGAAGAACCAGTCAGGGAAGGCACAGTTACTGGTTACATTAGGACCATTAATAATAGTAAGGGATTACTAGCGAGATGCAAGCGTCAATATAAAATCAGTTTCAATTATCAAGTCTTTAGCATGCTGAATTTTATTTTGTGTTGCTGCATTAGCGCGCCATGCGAAAGGAGTCATTTGCAATAATGCCATGCGCTGATCCTGATCAGGCTGAATGTTAAAGCTAACTCTCTGGCTTTCTATTTGTGAGAAACCAGTTGGTAGAGGTACATCAATAGAGTGTTCTTTGACGTTAGTGTAGATAAACTCTTTTAATTGCCATAAATGCCTTGGGCCTGGGGTGACAATTAATAATAAGCCACTGGGCTTTAGGAGCCGGGCCATTTCCTTTGCATCGGAGGGCGCATAGACTCTAAATAATAAATCAAAATATTCATCGGCATAGGGCATGCTTTTGCTACTAGCAACGATAAACCTGGCATTTTTTTGTTTTTTCGCGGCAGCAAAAATAGCATTTTTGGCAATGTCTATACCATGTAAATTCAAGTCTTCAGGGTTCTTGGCTAAAGACTCGATTTGTCGGCAGTAGTAGCCCTCTCCGCAGCCGACATCCAGAATATTCATGGGTATAGTTTCTGGTCTGTGTTTTTCGATAATATTGGTTAGCGCCTGTGCCATGGGCTGATAAAAACCCGCTTCGAGAAAATTACGTCGTGCACGCATCATTGCCCTGCTATCCCCGGGCTCTTTAGGTTTTTTATGCTGTGCGGGGAGCAGATTTAAGTAGCCTTCTTTTGCCTGATCAAAGTGATGTTTTTTGGTGCAATAGTAGCCTTTAGAGGGCAGGTGGTGCATAAGAGGGTTTTGGCAAATAGGGCAAATATAGGGCATGGCTTACTTAAATAGTAGGGGCGGGGCTTAAGCCCGCTATCTTTATGAATTATCCTGAAACATCAGTTGCACGTTAGCTATACTTAGGCACATGGAAACACACATCATCCATCCTTGCTGGTCTTTTTGTCCGTCATCAGCACGGTAGCAGTAGTTACATTGCCTGCTATACGCCTATTTTCTTAGCACGACTGTGAAGCCAAAATCCTGCGCTATATACTTTCAGGTATTATTAAATCCTTGCTCCCAAGGATATTCAGCTGCTTTTTTAACGATATATTTCACAGTCGGCTATACGTCGATCTAACTCTTCTAAAATACTTTGATATCTGGAGCTATAGATAGATTGGTATTGTTCAGTAAATGCCTGGGAACTAAGGCCTTCTGGCAGGTCTCTTATGTCCGGCATAAACGCTCGGTAATGTTCTACCCTGGCCATTTTTTCTTGTATCTTCATTGCTTGTTCAGGGCTGGCGGTGGCCTGTTTACCAAAGTTCATGCCTGCTCTGTCTGCTCCGAGATCGATAAAGCTAAAGCCACTGCCTTTTCGCGCATCTTTCAATTCTTTTTCTATGCCTAGTATATTCGCTAAATGACTATTCCCCAATGCCGAGAATGTGGCTGACCACATAAAGTGTTGTGCCATATCAATACGTTTATATAAAAATACTGAGTACTTTGGCACTGATTTGTTATTTTGTCTATGGGCTGTTGAACCCGGGTAATAATTAACATAGCGGTTGGCTATGAAAATAGCTAGACGATTCTCGGCGATTGCATTTTCTGCTGTCGAGCGTTGCTGGGCAAGTTCAAACAAGGGTTGTAGTACATTGCTAAGCGATAAGCGCCAGTCTGGGTCATGTTCACGTAATGCTTTATCCAGTTTTTCCTGGTATTGAGTTAGTGCCCGGTTATCAATTTTCGGTGTTAGTAATTGCTGTAGGCTGTTACTGGTAGAAACGGGGGCGTGGTATTCAATATGCAGTTGCTGAGCTTGTATGCTAAAGACTTTTAAGTTTTTTCTGATTAATTGTAAGTACTGGTTTAGGCGTGTGTACTTAATGGCGGTGTCAATTAAGAAGCCTGCGTAAATATCAGGGATGGTGATTTTCCCTATCTGCAGGTTTATTATTTCGGGTGGCTGATAATTTGGTGTGCGTAACTGAAATTGAATGTCGAGATAGCGACCGAAAATATTGTCTGGCAGGGAAAAGCGTAGCGTAAATGAAATATTGTCGTGCTGTAATTGTATTTGCGACTGGCTATCGGTGTAGATATTGAGTAAGTAGGCGCAGGCAATATTAAGGTCGCGCTCTGAAAGGTCCAGACTAACAATATTGCCCGAGGCATGCTGATTTGCATGTAATATTTTTTTGGCGCGTTGAATATCAGTACTGGTTAGCTCCCAGTGAGGTAGTGCGAGCTCTTTGTTACTAGTACTGAGCGCAATAAAAATGGCGAGGATAACAGTGGGTATGCCTATGCCATATAAGATTACGCGCAGTAAAGTAAGCACTTGGTTTAGCTAACTTGTAAGCTAAAGTCGGCTTTTTCAAGGTATTCTTCTTCCTGTTTTAAATCAGCTTGAGTTAAGGGAGCATTTTCCAGCCAGTTTTCAGGAAACTGGATATGGATAGTCTTTTTTTGTATTGAAATATCGAATTCAGGAGTGGCCGAATTACTTCGGTTTCTTTGCAGTAATACCGCAAGTCTGAGAATTATAACCATATAGACAGCTATATTATTCCAGGGCGCGGGAAGCTCTTTAATTTTCTTTACAGGAATCTTACGCCGATGCGCCAGAACGAGGGTGGAAAGAAGGTTTTGGTCTTGTTGTGAAAAACCGGCTAAATCACCATATTTCAGAATATAGGCACCATGTTTATGGTATTGACTATGCGCGATATTACGTCCTATTTCATGTAAATCTGCCGCCCAGTTTAAGTATTGGTGCATGACCTTAGGCTGTGCCCCTAGGAATGGGCTTACCTGTTTGAAGATAGCGTCAATAGTAGCTTTGATGCGCTCAGTTTGATGGGTATCTGTATGGTAATGTTCTGCAAGTAGTTGTGCGGTATCTGAGCGCACATCATGATTAAACATGCGTCCCAGGTAATCATAAATCAGTCCTTCGCGTAATGCGCCATCAGAAACACTCATTTTTTCTATATCAAGTGTCTTGAAGGTTGCGTACAGTATTGCCAATCCGCCCATAAATACAGGTAGCCTTTCCGGGTCTAGGTCTGGTAAGTCTAGCTCTATGACATTTTTACAGCTTAGGGCATGCTTTTTAAGTTTTTCCAAACCTTCTAGGGTAATCCCCCCTTGACTCCATCCAGTAGCAAGTAGTACTTTGCGTATGGCACGTATACTTCCTGATGCCCCTATAGCTTCATCCCATTGTTGATGGGCAAACAGGTTTTTGTAAGTATTGAGCTGCTGCTTGACGTAAATTTCCGCTTTGCGGAAACGTTGTGTACTAATTGCGCCATCGGTAAAAAAACGGTTACTAACGGTCACACAGCCCATACGCAGACTTTCTTTTTGGGATGGATCAGAATTGGTGCCGATAATATATTCAGTACTACCGCCACCTATGTCCATAACCAGGCGACGATTAGCATTACTTTGCAGGCTATGGGCAACACCTTGATAAATAAGTCGGGCCTCTTCTATTCCCGAGATTATATGAATCGGATAACCGATGGCCTGTTCAGCTTTTTGTAAAAATTGACTGGAATTTTTAGCGGTACGCAAGGTATTGGTGCCGACAATACGTACATTGCTTTCGGGGAAGTTTCGTATGCGTTGGCCAAACCGTTCCAAACAGGCTAAAGCCCGTTGTTGAGTCACTTCATCCAGAGTTTTCTTTTCGTTTAAACCGGATGCGAGCCTGACCATTTCTTTTAGTCGATCAATGGTTTTTAATTGCCCGTTATTGATACTACAAACAATCATATGAAAACTATTTGAGCCTAAATCAACTGCGGCGACGAGTTCGGGAGCTTGTTCCTGGTCAGTAGTCTGAGTCATTTGTTTATAGGGGAATAGATTATCTGCTAAAATTTGTCTTATTTTTTATGCATAATGTAACGCATTTAATGGCTTACGTTAAGCGTTGAATGAGATTAAAATAAGACTTAATTCTAAATTAAGTGATTTTAAATCCCTAGAGATTGATCTCCAAGCCTGAAGGTTTTGTTATACTTCGCGCGGGCATGCGAAGTATATGCTTAGGAGCGAGAATTCAACAATCTCCGAGTCTGACTTGTCTTTTGACCACACGGCCGCACTAGAAAAATAGTTGCGTAGCCTGCTATGCGCCTGTTTTCCTTGCGCAGCTGTGCAGCCAAAATCCTGCGTCATACTTTCGGGTATTATTAAATCCTCGCTCCTTATTTTTTCATATAGTTGTAGCATAGTTTCAATTTTACCATAAATAATTATTGGGAAACTTCAGTTTAACAAATCTCCGCAGTTTTAAGCTCACCCGACGGGATGATAGTCTCCAGAAGGCGCAGGGAAATTTGCCAATCCGAAGTGCGCGATAGCGCGCGAGGGAGGCTAAAATTTTATCCCGAATAGCCGTAGAGCCATTTGAGGTAGCCATGACTGAGCTGCTTTGTGCTCAGTCTGTGGCGGACGCAGGGCGGCTGGAGCATCTCCTATTCGCTGCGTAGGTGAACGAATTACGGCGACAGGAGTCCCGGAATTTCGTGAGGTAGCATGGCGCGCCTAAATCTCCGAGTCTGACTTGTCTTTTGACCACACGGCCGCACTAGAAAAATAGTTGCGTAGCCTGCTATGCGCCTGTTTTCCTTGCGCAGCTGTGCAGCCAAAATCCTGCGTCATACTTTCGGGTATTATTAAATCCTCGCTCCCTATTAGTCTTTTTTTTGTAAGGTTAAATAATATTAATGAAAGCGTTATCTATTCGAAATTTGAAGAAAGTCTATGCTGATGGCTTAGTTGCTTTAAAGGGAATTGATCTGGATGTAGAGGAGGGGGACTTTTTTGCGCTTTTAGGCCCCAATGGTGCTGGAAAATCGACCACTATCGGCATTATTAGCTCTTTAGTTAACTCCAGTAGTGGCGATGTGCGAATTTTTGATGTGGATTTAAAACGTAATAAGCAGTTGGCAAAAAGTTATATTGGTTTAGTGCCTCAGGAAGTTAATTTTAATCAATTTGAGACTGCACGAAATATCGTTATGAATCAGGCAGGCTATTATGGCATGCCGAGAAAACAAGCTTTACAGCAAACCGAGCGATGCCTTAAGCTAATGCATTTGTGGGATCAGCGTGATACCGTGTCCAGACGGTTATCAGGAGGCATGAAACGCCGCGTGATGATTGCGCGTGCTATGGTGCATCAGCCGAAGTTATTGATTCTGGATGAGCCGACTGCCGGGGTAGATATAGAAATTCGGCGTTCGATGTGGGAAACCATGAAGCAGGTTAACGAGCAAGGTACGACCATTATTTTAACCACGCACTATCTGGAAGAAGCAGAGAGTTTATGTCGCAATATTGCCATTATTAACCAGGGTGCAATTGTGGAAGATACTGATATGCAAAGCTTGCTGGCACGATTAAACGAAGAGCATTTTATCTGTGATGTAAAATCACCGCTACACAAAATAGCTGCTATTCCTGGTTACAAAATTGAGCTGCTGAATGCAATGCAAATCAGCGTTTCTGTGCCTAAATCCTTAGGATTGAACCAGTTATTTCAAGGCTTGTCAGAGCAACAGATTGAAGTGGTTAGTTTAAAGAATGGGTCCAACCGCCTGGAGCAATTATTTCTGGATTTGATTAATGCGGATAAAAAAGTTAGCTAATTATATCGGCAAAAATCTCATAAAAAACCATGAAGATCAATTATAAATCAATTAGTTATATTGTATTATCTTATCGGTAAAATGATCGGCAAAAATAGGTGAATTAGCTATAATATGTTTTATATATCAATGCTTTGTATGAGGGATTAATCGGTATGTTAAATCAGGAGTCAACGTCACGAATTGAGCCTTGCCTATTTGGTGAAAATGTTCCAACAATAACTTTGGATTTAGCGGTTGATCTTGTCGGGAAATCATCAAATTTAACCGCTTGGTTAAATCCTAAAACGGCTGAAAGTTTATCATCAATTGTCAGAATGATGAATTGCTATTACTCAAACCTTATTGAAGGACACAATACAAAGCTTCAGGACATAGAAAGGGCCCTTAATAGTGATTTTGAAGATGATGAAAAAAAAAGAAATCTACAAATTGAAGCTTTGGATCATATTAGAGTTCAACGTAAGATAGATCAGATGCATTTAAGTGGAGACCTTGGAGATCCAACTTCTATTGAATTTATTTTATGGCTGCACAAAGAATTTTATAATGATGCAACGGATAGCATGTTAGCCATTAAGAATAACAATAGAAGTATTTTAATGGAGCCGGGTATATTTAGGTCAACTGCTGAGCATAATGTTGTTGGTCGGCATCAGCCGCCTAGCGGCCAGCATGTTGAAGCTTTTATGCGTTATTTTGAAAATCGTTATAATCAGGCGACTGGAAAGAGTCGTCAAATTATGGCGAGTGCTTCAGCACGCCATAGACTTGCTTATATTCATCCTTTTTTAGACGGGAATGGCAGGGTTTGTAGATTAATGAGCCATGCAATGGGATTACAGGCTGGAATAGGAGCTTCAGGATTGTGGTCTATATCCAGAGGGCTTGCCAGAGGACTGGAAACGCCTGATGAATATAAAAGAATGATGAGTTTAGCTGATATGAAAAGGCAAGATGGTAGAGGTAGTTTATCTCTACGAGCATTGGTGGATTTTACTAACTGGTTTTTAAAATTAAGTATTGATCAGGTTGATTTTATGACTAGCTTATTTGAGCGCCCACATTTAAAAAAACGCTTAGAGAGCTATGTCAAATTAAAAGAACTTAAACCAGAATCAATGTATATTTTAGAGGCTGTGCTTAGTAACGGTGAAATCCCTAGAGGGGATGCGGTAAGGATGACAGGGCATAAAGAGAGAAGTGCTAGAACAATATTATCAAAACTAACGGATGATGGCATTTTAAGCTCAGATACACCTAAAGGCCCTGTTTCTCTTCGGTTCGATTTAGACTCATCAAGAATATTATTTCCAAAATTATTTACTGATTTCACATTAGGCACCTGAAAATAAATAAGCGTCCACTTTTTGGGCAGGATTTTTGTTCCTAGGTGCCTTAGAGCAAACTGAAGATGGTGTAACCAACGATCAGCATTAAAAGGTTTTTTTACAATGTTAAAAACCAGAAAACAGCAATTACCTTTAGGCAGTTAGCACCTAATAATGTATATATTTTGCATGTAATCGCTATGGCGCTTATGTGATAGTCTTGTTTAGGGAAATGGAAAAATTAAATCATCCAAAATTAGACGACTAATTCAACGCGGAACAAGCTTGAAAATTTCAGAGAAACTATAGCAGCTCTGAAAGGTACGCGATGCGCACCCTACCGCAATATTTCCTATTAAGTGGGTAGTCGAAATTATCCACAAAGATTATTGAATCTAGCTATGTACCTGTTTCAGTGCCTTGCTATCAACAAAAAACAACTCGATATATTTTCTGCAACCGTAACCGTGCGAAGTATATATTTTATATCACGAAGAATGAGTAGGAATTTATGCGTATTCATGCATTACCCCCCCAATTAGTTAATCAGATTGCAGCCGGTGAAGTGGTTGAGCGACCAGCATCAGTGGTTAAAGAATTAGTAGAAAACTGTTTTGATGCAGGAGCCAGCCAGATTACTGTTGAAATTGAACAGGGCGGGGCGCGGCTGATTAAAATCAGGGATAACGGCTGTGGTATAGAAAAAGAGGACCTGCCGTTGGCTTTATCGCGGCATGCAACCAGTAAAATCCAGTCATTACATGATCTGGAACAGGTTGCAACGATGGGTTTTCGGGGTGAGGCTTTACCGAGTGTTAGCTCGGTGTCACGCTTAAGTCTTATTTCGCGGGTAAAGGATGCTGAGTGTGCCTGGCGGGTACAGGCAGATGGTTCTGAACAGGAACTGGATCCTCAACCAGATCCACATCCATTAGGAACGACCATTGAAGTCTGTGATTTGTTTTATAACACGCCAGCACGGCGTAAGTTTTTAAAAACTGATAAAACAGAATTTGCCCATATAGATACACTTTTTAAACGCATGGCATTAAGCCGGTTTGATATTGCATTTGAGTTAAAGCATAACCAGCGTGAAGTATTTAATTTTAAAATAGCAGAGACTCAGACTGACCAGGAACAGCGGGTTGCGCATATTTTTGGCTCAAGCTTTTTAGAAAATTCGGTGGCGATTGATTTTAATGCTTCCGGAATGCACTTATATGGCTGGGTAGGCTTGCCGACTTTTTCTCGTAGTCAGCAAGATATGCAGTATTTTTATGTTAATGGTCGATTGATTAAAGACCGGCTGGTGACTCATGCGATTAAGCAGGCGTATCAAGATGTGCTGTTTCATGGGCGGCACCCGGTGTATGTTTTATATCTAGTGCTAGATCCAGGTTTAGTGGATGTGAATGCACATCCACAAAAATTAGAAGTGCGTTTTCGTGAGGGACGTACTGTACATGATTTCTTATATAAAGCCTTACATAGATCTTTAGCTGACGTACGCCCTAAAGCGCAAGAGATAGAGGCTGAACCCGAAACAGCGGTAACTAGCGACCAAGAAAGACAGATAGTTGATTTTCAACCCTTGACTGCAAGTGATATTAAGTCCACTCCGGCAATACGGCAGAACTATCAGTCGAGTACAGCGCCACGCCAATCGTCATTACCTTTAAATGTAGAAGCGCAGATTGATGCGTATAGCAAGCTAGTGACTCCTAGCAATGTACCGGATATACAAGTTCAAGAACCACATATTTCTGGTTTAACTAAAACGGAAACAGATTCCGTCCCCGCTTTAGGTTATGCGGTGGCACATTTACATGGTGTGTATATTTTATCGGAAACACAAAACGGTATTATTCTGGTCGATGCTCATGCCGCACATGAACGTGTTACTTATGAGCAATTTAAAAGCCAGTACCATCAAGGTTCTGTGCCGACTCAACCTTTATTGCTGCCCGTGCAAATACAAGTCAGTAGTAATGAAGCAGATTTAGCTGATGATCAGCAGGCATTTTTTATGAGCCTGGGTTTAGAACTCAATCGCATGGGGGAAGAGACGATTATTGTCAGAGCTGTTCCTGCTTTATTAGCGGGTGTAGATATCGCTTTATTAGTTAAAGATGTCCTGGCTGATATTATCGAACATGGCATGAGTCAAAGAATAGAAGAACGATGCAATGAAATCCTGGCCAGTATTGCCTGTCATGGATCGGTAAGGGCTAATCGTCTTTTAACTGTTCCTGAAATGAATGCATTGCTAAGGGATATGGAAAAAACCGAGCGTAGTGGCCAATGTAATCATGGTAGACCGACCTGGGTTGAGCTGAGTAAAAAAGAGCTGGATAAACTGTTTTTGCGCGGGCAGTGAATACCTTATGACAATTCAATACCCACCCGCGATTTTCCTAATGGGGCCAACCGCCTCAGGAAAAACAGCGTTATCTGTGAAGCTAGCGCAACAATTTAATGCTGAAATTATCAGTGTCGATTCGGCATTGGTTTATAAAGGGATGGATATAGGTACGGCAAAACCCACGTTAGAAGAAAGAGCAGGTATTGCGCACCATCTAATAGATATTCTAGATCCGGCAGAAAGCTTTTCTACTGGTGCGTTTAGAAGCAGAGCATTAGAATTGATGAGTGATATAACGGCTAGAGGCAAAGTGCCTTTATTAGTCGGCGGAACCATGCTGTATTTTAATTCTTTGTATTACGGACTGGCAAAGCTGCCGACTGCGGATAGTGAATTGCGCAAACAATTAGATGTTGAGGCTAAGCTGATTGGCAAAGCAGCCATGCATGCAAAATTACAAGTCATCGACCCTGTTGCTGCGGCTCGCATACATCCTAATGACCCGCAGCGGGTACAACGTGCATTAGAGGTGTTTGCGCTAAGTGGTAAGTCGATGACCCAATTGCATGAAGAAGCAAAAACTGAGGAAATACCCTATCAGAAAATCAAGCTGATTATCGCACCGCGCGACCGGGGCGTGTTACATGAGAAAATTGCCCAGCGGTTTAAGTTGATGTTACAACAGGGTTTTGTTGAAGAAGTAGAGGCTCTGTATCGACGGGGTGATTTAACTGTGCAAATGCCCTCAATGCGTGCAGTAGGTTACCGCCAGGTATGGTCTTATTTAGACGGTGAAATAAATGTCGAAGAAATGCAGGAACTCGGCATTATCGCAACCCGTCAGTTAGCAAAACGTCAATTTACCTGGCTACGGAGGGAAACTGATGCATTTACTTTTTATACTGAAGAGGGGCATGTTTTCGAGCGTGTATTAGAGGCGGTACAACAGCGCATAAGTGAATAGTTACATTATTTTTTTATACTCAATATGAATACAAATAATAATAAAACCAAAATATTTGTTGCTAAAACACTGGAAAGCATTCTGGTGATTGGCTACATACTATTTGAAGAGTTGATCTGGAATATTTTTGCCCAGCCAATTTATCAGTATTTTAAAAGCCTCATTGTATTAGAGCCTCTAAAAAAGACATTTTTACAGATGAATCGTTATCTGTTGCTGACGGTGTTTATTTCTATTTTGCTGCTTGCAGAGGTGATGGGGTTGATGGCGGGTCTTTGCTTTATTGAAGGCTATTTCGCGGCGGGAATTCTTGTTTATGTTTTAAAAATTCCCCTGGCAGCATTTATCTTTTGGTTATTTGATTTAACTAAAACTCAATTGATGACATTCAACTGGCTGAAGATAGCTTATGAATGGACTATGGACATGATTGATAAATTACTTAACTCTGCCATCCATGTTTATATCAAGACCCGAATAATGGCAATCAGGCTGAAAATGCGGCAGATCATTCGTCAGTATTTTGGTGAAGCTGGTTTTATAGCGAGTGTTAAATCTCACTACAAGGTCTTTAAACCTTATGTAGCCAGTTTTTTTAAAAGCTAGTGCAGGGGTTGCAATACAAAAAAGTTACAATTTTGAAGGTACATTTTCATGGATATGACCTTTGCGAGACGGGGTATTCACCCCGTTTCAAACGTTTATAGTTTGATGCACATCGGTATATTTTGTCAAACAGGGAGTAATAAACGTTACGAATGGGATGAATATCTGGTCCATTAATGGGGCTTATGTTTAATATGTTAGTAATGATAAACGTTATGGACGGGTGAATACCCCGTCTAGCAGCCAATAGAGTGGTTGCTAAATTGCTAATTTACAATGAAAATACGGCAGCCTTCATTTTCCAGTTTACACTTTCTCAGGAGTGCAATCGCTTTAGCTGTTGCTGTTTTAGAAATAGCTAAAGCGATTTCACTCCGGCGTGGCTTAAAATTTGAAAAGTGTAAACTACTATTGGGAGAATATGAAGGATCCCGAAAATACTTTATTCTTTTAATCCGAAAAAAATAGGTGCTGCATGAATGCTGTTAGTTACCGGTATAAGTAATTTTATAGATAACCCCCGCCAGGTCATCCGAGACCAGTAGACTACCATCAGCTAATTCAAGGATATCAACAGGGCGCCCCATCGCTTTACCATTTTTACCTAGCCATCCCTCAGCAAAGACCTTTTCGGAGACAACTTCACCTGCTTTAAAAGTGAGTAAGGCAATGCGGTAACCATGCGGGATTGTCCGGTTCCATGAGCCATGTTGAGCAACAAACAGTTGATGATGGTAACTTTTAGGGAATTGCTGACCACGATAAAAACGAATGCCTAAGGGAGCCATATGTGCTTTGAAATTCCATTGTGGAGAGGTATAGGATTTGCATTGCTTGTCTATTCCATATTCAGGATCGAGAAGTTCACCGCCATGACAAAAAGGGTAACCAAAATGCTGCCCTTTTGTAGTCCATTTATTGAGTTCATCCGGGGGAATATCATTGCCTAACCAGTCCCTGCCATTTTCCGTAAAATACAGGTTTTTTGTCATCGGGTGCCAGTCAAATCCCACCGTATTACGAATGCCGCGTGCTAATATTTCCAGGTCGCTGCCATCGGGGTTTAAGCGTACTAATGAGGTAAAAACCTCTTCTTTTGGCAAGCATATATTACAGGGCGCTCCTACGGCAGTATAAAGTTTGTTGTCGGGGCCAAAGCGCAGATATTTCCAGCCATGCATTTTTTTCGCCGGAAATTTGTTATAAACGACTGTCGGTTTAGGCGGCTGACTCAATTGCTGGTCGATGTTATCAAAACGGATAATACGGTTTAGTTCGGCGACATACAGGGTGCCATCTTTATAAGCGACACCATTGGGCATATTTAAACCAGAGGCAACGATATAACGGCGCTCTGCTTTGCCATCCTGGTTAATATCCTGTAAAGCATAAACATTACCTTTACTTCTTGTGCCCACATAGATTGTGCCTTTATTGCCCAGAGTCATTGTTCTGGCATTGGGTACATTATCGGCAAACAGACTGATAGCAAAGCCTTTGGGCAGCTTTATGTTATCCAGAAGTGTTTGTTTCTCACTTGCCTGTAGTTGGCTGAATAATAAAATGAACAGCCACCCGATGGCTAGAAATTGATTGAATAGTTTTGCTTTGAACATGATAATATCCTGTAAACATTTTAGTGGCAGGAACGTGTACATTCCTTTACCCATTGCGCAGAAATATAACTTGTCTAGCTTATTTCTTATCTGTTTCCTGGTCAGTATCTCATGAAACTTGAATGGGCTATCCGCTCTTTTTTATAAAAACTATTTAAGAAAGCTTCAGTACCTTTAATAGTAGCGGACTCAAGTTCGCTCTACTAGTCTTAAGGTGATTTCTGTCAAAGAACATACCAGCTTACTTGTCTTTTTGCCCTTCTTCGGCGTTGCGACTACAGTTACATAGCACAACTATGCGCCTGTAATCGCGCCTTGAAGAGGAACAAAAATTCTGCGTAATCTAGCATATTCTTTTCCGATAATCACCTAAGGCATATTATGGATAGAGTGATCCATCTGCATGCTGCCTTCTTTTTCAGGCTCATTACTCAGCATTTCCATAGATTGCATATGGTGCATCATTTCCTTGAAGCCAGTGTCAGATGCAAGGAACCTAATTCCGTTATACATGGTGTTTGCTCCCATAACAATCATCAACACAGCAGCCACTTTTAACATTAAGCCACGTGCTCCTGTGCCTAATTTACCAAAAGCAAAGGTAACCAGAAACATGGTGGGTAATGTTCCGACACCTAAGGCAAGCATCATTAAACCGCCTTCGACAGGGCTGGGTGCGGTGGTAGCATTAACTGCCATGGCAAAAGTTAATGGGCATGGCATAAGGCCGTTTAGCATGCCGCCCATGCTAGCACCTAGAACAGATCCACGTCTTGCCGCTGACATAAAAATTTTATTTAGCACTTTGGTAGGCATGTATTTCATGGAAAACTGCCAGGGAGAAATTCCGAGAATACCTAGTGCTAAGATAATGACAAAAAAGCCAATACCAACCTGTAAAAAGCCTTGAATTTGGCCTAAGATGCCTGTTGAGACCAGCGCAACACCAAGTAAGGCGGCAATAATGCCAACGGTAAAATACATTGTAATACGGGAAAAGTGATAGGCGATATAAGGCCAGACACTTTTTTTCTCGGTTTTCATAAAGAAACCCGCTACCAGCGCACCGCACATTCCTGCGCAATGTCCACTGCCAAAAAATCCGGTCATTAAGGCGAGCAGATAGACAGTGTAATCCAGATTAGCAAAAAAATCGGTCACGTTATTTTCCGTTGATACGTAAAGAGTTGACGATAACAGAGACGGAACTTAATGCCATGGCAGCAGAAGCTATCATTGGGTTTAGTTTTCCGACTGCAGCTATAGGAATGGCAACAGTATTGTAGCCAAAGGCCCAGAATAAATTTTGTTTGATAATTTTCATGGTATAGGTGCTGAGCTCAACTGTTTCAGCTACTTTGGAAATGTCGCCATTAACCAGAGTTAAATCAGCAGATTCAATGGCAATATCAGTACCATGGCCAATAGCAAAACCGACGTCTGCAGCTGCAAGGGCGGGTGCGTCATTAATGCCGTCACCTATCATACCTACTTTACCGCCCTCGTTTTGCAAGCGATGAATTTCCTGTAGCTTTTGCTCAGGTGTTGCGTGGGCAATCACTGTTTTAATACCTACGAGGTCAGCAATGTGATGCGCAGTTTCAAGGGTATCACCTGTGACCATAAGGGTTTCGATATTTAACTGATTCAATGCAGCGATAGCTTGTTTGGCAGACTCTCTTGGCTGATCAGCGATACCAAATATTGCGCTCGCTTTACCATTAAAAGCGGTAAAGACAGGTGTTTTACCTTTTAGTCCCAGATTGTGACAATGAGGCAATAGTTCAGAAATATCAATATTCTGTTCTTCCAGCCAGGCCTGATTTCCGATCAAGACCTGATAATGACCTACTTTTGTTTGTAAGCCCCGCCCCGCAGTGACCTGAAAATCTTTGACGGGTTTTAATGCGAAATCATGATTATCTTGTGCATAATTCACTATGGCTTTAGCCAGGAAATGCTCCGAATTATGTTCGGCAGAAGCAATATGAGTGAGCAGTATTTCGTTGCTAAGCTGGCTGATATTGATAAAGTCCGTAACTACCGGCTTGCCTTCGGTGATAGTTCCCGTTTTATCAAAAATAATCGCTGTTAAATGAGTTGCTGTCTCCAGACTTTCACCGTTGCGGATAAAAACGCCACGTTTTGCCGATTGGCCGGTACCCACCATTATAGCAGTAGGTGTTGCCAGGCCGAGCGCGCAAGGGCAGGCAATTAACAGTACAGTGACGGCACTACTAAAGGCAAAGCTAAAGGGTGCGCCAGCTAGTGTCCAGGAGGCAAGAGTCAGTGCTGAAATACCCATAACGCTAGGGACAAAGACCGCCGAAATCTGGTCAACCATTTTCTGTACGGGTAGCTTAGACGCTTGCGCGTGATCTACCATATGAATAATGCCAGCAAGAACTGTATCCATGCCGATAGCTGTTGCCTTAATGGTTAATAAACCGGTGCCATTTACGCAGCCACCTATAACCTTATGGCCATTTTCCTTAATGACAGGAATACTTTCTCCTGTGACCATTGCTTCGTCAACGGTGGAAATACCTGACAGTACTTCACCATCGGTGGGGATTTTTTCACCAGGACGAATCAGCAGAGTATCATCTAATTCTATTTCATCAATGCTAATAGTGAACTCTTGTCCATTTTTTAACAAAGTAGCTGTCTGAGGTTGTAAATCAACTAGTTGCCTAATGGCTTCGCCTGCTTTTCCCTTTGCACTTTCTTCCATATAGCGGCCAAGTAAGACAAAAGAAATGATGCTGGCTGCGGCTTCAAAATAAAGGTGACCTCTGCCTCTTAATAGGGCAGGCAAACTATAACCATATGCAGAACCAACACCGATAGCAATTAAGCTATCCATATTTGCTTTACCCATTTTTGCAAGTAACCAGGCTTTGCTGAAAAAGGTCCCGCCTGCTACAAAAACAACCGGTGTTGTTAGTGCAAATTGAATGAAGTGAAATAAGCGTCCCGAGGGCATTGCCATGCCAATTGCCACAACTGGCGCACTTAAGACGCTGGCCCAGATAAATCGTTTTTTAGCGCTGGCCAGGCGCAAGTGCTCCTTTCTTATAAGCTCCTGACGCTGTGATAGCGTATCCATTAAGTTTGCTTTATAGCCCACTTTGCTAATAATTCCAGCCATATCCTGGCGTGATAAGCGGCCATTGACTGAGGCTATGGCAGACGCAAAGTTAACTGTTGCACTGTGTACACGAGGCTCCCGTTTTAGCGACATTTCAAGTAATAGTGCGCAAGAGGCACAACTCATGCCTTCAATTGCTAAACTGATCTCTTGTAATGGGACGCTTATGTCCTCAATGATATCGCTTTTGGGCAGGCTGATCTTTTTCTTGCCGATATTCCCTAGAACCATGTCCAGCAAAGTTAAAAAGTTCTTTTTTGGTAAGCGTTTGTGATCAAAGTAAAGCGTTATCGAGCCAATCTCGGGAATAGATTTGATTGATTGTATTTCAGGGCGCTTTTTTAAAATGATTTCAAAAATATAAGTTCGTTCAGGATCCTTTTCCAGGATGGGAACTAAAATCCGGATACGGTTTTTTAATTCATGAACTAGCTTAAAATTTGTAGGCTGAAATGATTCGGTCATAGGTAGCTTACTATTATTTATTTTTTAGTGGTTTTTGAGCGAATAAATAAAAACATCAGGTAAAAAATGGTGAGCCATTGATAGCGATATTTTAATGGTGCCAGAATCCATTTTTTAGAAATTAATTTCCAGTGTATTTTAATTAAAAATAGCACTAACACATCGTTAAAAAAGGTAATCAGGGTTTTTTCGGGATTAGCGAGAATTTCGGGTTTTTTTTTCAGCCCTAATTTAGCCAGAATACTGATTGCCTGTGCTGTTTCTTTAGTTTCAGTGTATTTGTCTTTAGCCCAGCGCGTACCTTTCCAGTTAGATAATTTTAAATTGTTTGTAAAACTGCTGGTTTTGATTGCATCAGGTTTAGCTTTAAAAAAACCTTTTTTCTCCAGGTCAGAGAGTAGAGTCAGCAGTTGCTGGACTAACTCCTGGAAGGGGAGGTTTTCCTCAACGAAACGAATGGCGAGCTTTTGTTTGTTTCTGATTGGTATTATTATCGCACTACCCACTAGGATTCACATAGAGCCTTTATTTTTTAGTGGTTTTTGAGCGAATAAATAAAAACATCAGGTAAAAAATGGTGAGCCATTGATAGCGATATTTTAATGGTGCCAGAATCCATTTTTTAGAAATTAATTTCCAGTGTATTTTAATTAAAAATAGCACTAACACATCGTTAAAAAAGGTAATCAGGGTTTTTTCGGGATTAGCGAGAATTTCGGGTTTTTTTTCAGCCCTAATTTAGCCAGAATACTGATTGCCTGTGCTGTTTCTTTAGTTTCAGTGTATTTGTCTTTAGCCCAGCGCGTACCTTTCCAGTTAGATAATTTTAAATTGTTTGTAAAACTGCTGGTTTTGATTGCATCAGGTTTAGCTTTAAAAAAACCTTTTTTCTCCAGGTCAGAGAGTAGAGTCAGCAGTTGCTGGACTAACTCCTGGAAGGGGAGGTTTTCCTCAACGAAACGAATGGCGAGCTTTTGTTTGTTTCTGAATAAATTAACGCGATACACACCATCAAAATCATTGATAGCATCAGAAACGAAGCTAGCGACTTCATCGCTACATAAGCGTTCCGGAATTTGGAACCTTACATGGCCAGAAGATTTATGGCGTAAAATAATTTCTTGTTGTATAGACATGTAAGTAGTAAAAAATAGATGTTGGCGTGATTACGCAAAATAATAAGAAACTTATTACTGTTGTTGCAAAGATCCCCAGATATATAAGGTTCTCTCTGGTAAAGAAGATCCTGCGCACTCAGCTATATTTTCGACAAGTGCTTTAATTTACGATAATAAACGAAAGCGAGACATTACTTTTATTACACTTTGTGTGTGCAGTAGGGTGAATTAAAAATTCACCCCACTGGAATCATCCTGAAAAATAGTTATTAATGTTAGAGCTGGAAATAAAAAAAACGTCCACTATGGGGCAGTATTTTTGTTCGTATTCAAGGCGCATAGCAGGCTACGCAACCGTTACTACAACGTAGAAGACGGACAAAAAGACCAGCAATCCTAGATGATGTGTGTTTCCAACTCCCTTAGGTAAATTTAATTTACTCTTGGTCTTCTTTTGACTCTGCAACAATATCTTCCAGGTTTTCTTTTTGTTGTAATACAAAATCCTTACCTTTGTCACCGACCGAAGTGACAGAAGAAATAATTTCTTTTCTGTATTTGTGAGCATAGTAGCCTGCTACCATACCGATACCTATTAATAGAAGAGGGTGTTTAGTGATTTTACTCATAATTGTTTTTCCTGTTTGTGCGCCTGCTGACATAACAGCACCTTTGATTAATGTAGTTGAAACTTCATGGCTATTCATTCCATGACTGGCGATATGTTGCGCATGCTTCATTGTTGTAACAGCAGCTTTTTTACCGTGATTG
The DNA here is from genome assembly GCF_002189065.1 of Bathymodiolus platifrons methanotrophic gill symbiont. Lineage (GTDB taxonomy): Bacteria > Pseudomonadota > Gammaproteobacteria > Methylococcales > Methylomonadaceae > Methyloprofundus. Next base: position 7,090 of record NZ_BDMN01000033.1, on the reverse strand, counting down.
TGAGCCATTCTTGAGTCCAGTTGAATTGATAATATGATTTATTTAGAGGCTTCTTCAGGTAACAGGTTATCTTCATTTAGCATTTGATAGATACCCTGGCAACCTTCACAGCAAAATACTTTATCACCTTCTTTTGTTAAGAGTGTAAAGCCTTCGACTTCTACTGGTAGTCCGCATAAATCACATGATTTTTTTTCGTCAGCCATAAGTGTGTTGTTAAGGATTGATTTAGCCTGGTGCGCGCCCTAGAGAGATAGCCTTAAGTAAAGGGGATGTCTTAATTAGTAAGGCTAGAGTGCGCTCTTTTGATAAACTATAACAGAAATATAGCTTTTAGGGAGGGTTTTGCTGAAAATTAGCAAGTATTAATAATGCAGCTTTTTTGCTATTACTGACAGTCAGCATCGGGTGGGCAGGACTTGTTGCTAGAAAGCCCATTACCTGGCTTGTGATTGCATACTTTAGATGAGGCTTTCATCAGAGCAATGCGCATAGCACCAGTGAGACTAGAGCCTAAACCAAAGCGTGCTGCAACAGCGGGTAAAACGATGAATGAGGCAAGGGCTAGACCAGCGCCGAGCATTATAGCTCCATTTGAAATTTGAGATTCTTGTTGTATAGATTGTTGATCGCTCATATTTTGGCTTGATTAATTGGTGTTCTAAATAACTATACAAAAAGTAAGCCAACTTATAACGTAATGAATATAAAAGATAAGTTAAAGTAACAATAAGAATTTAAGGAAATAATAGGGTATTTAAACTATTGCTTATGTGTTATTTAACATAGTTCAATTAATGTTTTTTTTGCCTGAAAAATTCATTCATTGGGTGGGTTGCTGAGTTACGATGCATTGTAAGTTAATAGTTTACCCATAACTCTTAGCTAAACGAGGTCATTCCTGCATTCCTTTAGCTGGAATCTCGTAGGTTAAGCGCAGATTCCAGCTAAAAAACTTCGGGATGACGATTTTTTTAACGTTCTGATATTTCGAACTTTATTCTGTCATGGCTGAGAGATATACGTAATCAAGATAGTTTATGCTTGATAGGAGAAGTGACATTAAATCGCACCCTAAAAGAGTTTGTTAATCTTTTGAATGTCTAAATAAAAAAGGGCGGCTCGCTTGAGTCGCCCTTTTTTGCTTATAGGCTTTCAGAAACAGCGCAGAAATAGGTTTTTAAATATTCAGTTTCCGAGATTGCGGGATGAATAGGGTGGTCAGGTGCTTGCCCGCCAGTTGCGACAATAGTCAGGTTTCTATCGATATGTCGGGCAGAGGAGCGCAAAATTTCGTGTAAATTGGCTTTGCTTAAATGGTAAGAGCAGGAGGCAGAAACCAGGATGCCATCTTTTTCTAAGACTTGCAGAGCTAGATGGTTAAGACGGCGATAGGCTTCATAGCCTGATTTAAAATCTTTTTTGCGCTTGATTAATGCGGGAGGATCTAAAATAACGATATCAAAGCGCCTTCTTTCCAGGCGTGCTTGTTTTAAATATTCAAAAACATCACTTTGCACAAACTGCATATTATCGCTAACGTGATTTAACTGTGCATTTTGTTTCGCCAGAGCAATCGCAGCAGCAGAGGAATCAATACAGCTTACTTGCTGCGCGCCATTTAATGCGGCGGGAATGCCCCAGGCTCCGGCATAGGAGAATAAATCCAGCACGGTTTTATCTTTAGCGAGCTGAGTTAATAGAGCACGACTACTACGATGATCATAAAACCAGCCAGTTTTTTGGCCTGCTACTATATCAATCTGGAACTGCGCGTTATTTTCTTCAATAATTAATTGTTCAGGTATTGTTCCATACGCACAGACAGACTCCGTAGAAAGACCTTCTAGTATTCTTTGTGGGTTATCATTCTTGAGCAAAATAGCTGTTGGTTGTAGCAGGTCAACTAAAACTTCTAGCAATGGTTCTTTCTGTCGTTCTATTCCGGCTGTGGTGATTTGTACTGATAATACATCTCCAAAGCGATCGATAACCAGGCCGGGCAAGCCGTCACTTTCACCAAAAATAAGTCGGTAATAAGGTTTGTTATAAAAGCGTTCGCGTAAGGCCAGAGCTCGTGCAATACGAGTAGTAAACATTTTAGAGCCTAATTTAGCCCCTGGCTTTCGGGATAATAGTCGAGCGCAAACAAGGGTGCCAGGATTTATATAAGCAGCACCCAGAATCTGGTTGTCACTTGTGACTACTTTGACCATATCGCCAGGAGCAAATTGATTTAAAGGGCTACGCTGGGTATCAACTTCATTACTGAATACCCAAAGGTGGCCTTTGCGTAAGCGTTTATCTTCGTTTTTCTTGAGAAATAATTCTGGGTGAGCCATGGGATATTATTGTGCTTAAAGGATATTAAAAAAAATTATAACATTACCTTCTAAGTAACAAAATACAAGTCTTTGAATATATAGTATTTTGTTACTTGAAGGTGGGCAGCCAGAAACCTGGCTTAAGATGCTGATTACGTACAACTCTCAGCCAAAGTGACGAGGTATGGCTGAGAGTCATGGGTAATCAGGTAACATTGTGTTGTTTAATGAAAAATTTCACTAACTTAATGGAAGTGAAGCAGAGGTTGCAGGCAAGAGTATAGCCTAGGTTTTTATTTTAACTCTAGGCTATAGCCGCCAATTTCCTGCTGAGGGGCGGAAATAAAAAAGTCAATATCATGTGTAGCTGAGCTTTTGATTAGTACGGAAGCCGTTTCTTTGTCTAGGTATTGCTGGGGGGGTAAAAACTCTTTGAGCCAGCGTACCGCCATATAAGTTATGCAATGAGATGAAAATATTGGGTAAATATTGATCAAAATCTGCATGGTTAATGATGCTAATTTGCACGTGGTAGTTATCGGCATTAACTCGTTTAAAGGAACTACCTATGGTGGTAAAGTCAGCCAGGTTACGAAAAACTGGCAGGGGGGTAATTTAATTTTGAACTAATAATATGTAGCCAGGGTCTTATTTGTGGTGATTGGCTTAATGCATAGCCTTTAAAGTAATAAACTTGATAGGCGAATAAAGCAATCCCTAGAATAATTCCAGTGAGCCAGCGGGCCGAATGATGAGTTGATTTTGTTGTTTGCCAGGCGTATGTCTCGACAGGGGGGGCATTGAGCGCTTCAGGCTTTTTACTGGTCTGAGTACGAACTTTTATCAGGGTTGGAATTTCAGGGAATTTCTCTTCTGGTACGCGTGTTTCCTGAGTTTTCGGTACAGCTTGCTTATTTATTATGGTGCCGGCTTTGAATTGCAGTTTACACTGACTGCAGGTGACGTTGTAGCGTTTTCTTTTAAGCTGTTTGCTGCTGATTTGTAAAGAATGATTACATTTCGGGCAAAGAATATGGAGCATAAGCCTATTTTTTAATGCCATCCAGGCGACACCAATCGCCCTGAACTACAGGTGTACTCATCGTGAACCTGGTTTGGTAGGTATTGCTAACTGAAGGTGCCTGCTCTTTTAATATGCCAGATAAAACTAATTGGCCTTGAGGAATAACAAGTGCACTGATGCTATCCGATAATTCAATCAGTGGTTTAGCTAGAATATTTGCCAGTACTATATCTACAGCAAAAGGCGTAAATTGTTCGGGCAGATAGGTTTTAATTTTAGAGACCACGCCATTTTTCTGTGCATTATCAATTGTCGCAGTCAGGGCTTGCGGATCTATATCAATTGCGTGTGCTTCTTTAGCGCCTAGGAGTACAGCTGCAACGGCGAGAATACCTGAGCCACAGCCAAAATCTATCACTGTCTTGCCGGCAACATCATGTTCTGCCAGCCATTCTAAACAGAGGGCTGTTGTTGGGTGGGTACCGGAACCAAAGGCTAAGCCAGGATCAAGAATTAAACTAACAGTCCCGGGTTTTGAGTGCTCCTGGCCCGAAGGGTATACCCATAGCCGTTTGCCAAATTGCATAGGCTGAAAATGTTCCATCCATGCACGTTCCCAGGTTTGGTCTTGCAGAATTTCAGCATGCCAGTCATGTGCGATATTATCAGGAAACTGCTGCAAAAGAAGAGTCTGGATTATTTCAGGAGTAGCATCCAGTTCAAATAAGGCGATAGTTTTTGTGTGTTCCCATATTTTCGTTTCGCCTATTTTTGGTTCGTAGACAGGCTTGGACTCAGCACTCATATATGTGACCGAGACAGCCCCTAGCCCACTAAGGAAATCGGAAATATCAGGAGCAATAGCTGAATTGCTTATTACGGAAATTTGATGCCAGGCCATAATGGGTTGTTGGTGTAGAGCAGACTTTAGTCCGCTAAGTGTAGCAATAATATATATTCAAGAAAGGCTGATTTTAACGGTAGGGCGTGGCTTTAGCGGCTGTGAAAGTATTCAATATAATTCCCCTCCTTAGTTAAGGAGGGGTTGGGGAAGTTTGATATATGTTTTTATACGGTCCCGCCTCAATCCCCCCTTCTCAAGGGGGGAGGTTAAAAGTATATACTTTCATAGTCTCTTTAGTCCGCCATTACACAGAGATTGATAAGGGCGGACTTTGGGTCACTTGCTACAGAATTAATTCATACCTAATTTCTTTTCTAAATAATGGATATTCTGGCAACCAGCTGCAAAAGCACTATCAGCCATAATATCCTGTTGTAACGGGATATTGGTTTTAATGCCATCGATTACCATTTCACTTAACGCTGTACGCATGCGAGCGATAGCGCTAGCTCTATCATCTCCGTGAGCAATTAGCTTACCAATCATGGAGTCATAATAAGGCGGCACTCTATAGCCATTATAAATATGTGTTTCACAACGAATACCTGGGCCACCCGGCATATGGAATATATCAATAGTACCAGGGCAGGGCATAAAGGTAACCGGGTCTTCAGCATTTAAGCGACATTCTATTGCATGACCGCGTAAAACAATATCATCCTGGGTAAAAGAAAGCGGCTCGCCGGCAGCTATACGTAACTGCTCTTTGACAATGTCGATACCTGTAACCATTTCAGTGACGGGGTGCTCGACCTGTACGCGAGTATTCATTTCAATAAAATAAAATTCATCATTCTCAAATAGGAATTCAAAGGTACCTGCACCTAAGTAGCCCATATCTACACAAGCTTGTGCGCAGCGTTCGCCAATAAATTTACGTTGTTCTTCGGTAATGCCAGGAGCAGGAGCTTCTTCAACTACTTTTTGGTGGCGGCGCTGCATGGAGCAATCCCGCTCCCCTAAATGAACAGCATTACCGTGAGCATCAGAAAGCACCTGAATTTCAATATGACGTGGGTCTTCAAGGAATTTTTCCATATAGACCGTTGGATTACAAAAAAAAGATCCGGCTTCTGACTTGGTTAAGGCAATTGAGCTAATTAAAGCGCCTTCAGTGTGTACCGTACGCATACCTCGTCCACCACCTCCTCCTGCTGCTTTGATGATAATTGGATAACCAATTTCGTGTGCTAACTTCTGGTTAGTTGCATTATCATCACCTAAAGGTTCTCCATTACCTGGTACGCAAGGGATTCCAGATGCGATCATCGCTTTTTTAGCTTCGATTTTATCGCCCATTATGCGAATGGTATCTGCTTCTGGTCCAACAAAAACAAAGCCACTTTGTTTTACTTTTTCAGAAAACTCAGCACTTTCGGCTAAAAAGCCATACCCCGGGTGTATCGCTTCTGCATCAGTGACTTCCGCAGCGCTAATAAGGGCAGGAATATTAAGGTAGCTATCCGCTGAAGCTGGTGGGCCTATACAGATTGCTTCATCGGCTAGGCGAACATGCTTTAAATCGCGATCTGCACTGGAATAAACAGCGACGGTTTTAATACCTAATTCACGGCAGGCGCGTAAAATTCTTAGCGCAATTTCACCACGATTGGCAATAACAAGTTTATCGAACATAATTTTTCCTCGTTATTATTCTATGATGAATAGTGCTTGATCATATTCAACGGCTTGGGCGTCTTCGATTAAAATTTGCTTGATAACGCCACTCTTATCTGACTCAATCTGGTTGAGAATTTTCATTGCTTCGATAATGCAAAGAGTATCACCTTCTTTTACTGATTGACCCACTTGGATAAAGGGGGCTGAGCCAGGCGAAGCTGAACGGTAGAAAGTACCAACCATAGGTGACTTAACCGCGTGTCCAGTGGGTTCAGCAGCGACAGGCTCGCTTGCAACTGGAGCGGTCGCAATGGCAACAGGGGCTGCTGCTACGGGAGCAAAATCCGGTGCAGCCGGGGCAACTGCTGAGGAGTAACGGTTAATACGGACAGACTCTTCGCCTTCGGTAATCTCAATTTCAGCAATGTCTGATTCTTCAATAATTTCGATCAGTTTTTTTATTTTTCTAATGTCCACGATTTATTTTCTCTCAAGTAGTGTCTGGTGAGCGGCCTGTAGGGCCAGTTCGTATCCAGTTGCACCTAATCCACAAATAACCCCCTCTGCTATATCAGAGAAATAGGAGTGCTTACGAAATGGCTCCCGAGCGTGAATGTTAGATAGGTGAACTTCAATAAAAGGAATTTTTGTTGCTAATAGAGCATCGCGTATTGCGACGCTGGTATGCGTAAATGCAGCGGGGTTGATAATAATAAAATCAACCTGATCGGCAAAAGCCTGGTGAATCAGCTCAACAATTTCATGTTCAGCGTTATTTTGATAAAAACTTAAAGTATGGCCTGTCTTTGTGGCAAGAGATTCAGCACTTATCTGAATATCAGCCAGGGTTTTATTGCCATAATGTCCAGGTTCTCTTACACCGAGAAGGTTCAGGTTAGGACCGTTAAGAATTATAATTTTAGCCATTCTGTACGTTATTTTTTATTATTTTACGTAAGTGAGCTCTAATTTTGCCTAATTTGTATGGTTTTGTCCAGATATATGTTTTTTAGCAACAGTTCGCGACACAACTGTGCATTTTTTTACAACTTAGAGGATGGAGGGAATAACTCAGGACAGAGTATTTATCTCGTGCAGCAACAGCATTTCGCCGCGAATGCTTGCGTATACTATTCACTGCTAAAGAACACTGCTGTAGCTATATTTAATTAAAAATTAAGGGGTTAACAATGGCTCAATTAATTCACGTAATTTTTG
>NZ_BDMN01000032.1 GCF_002189065.1 Bathymodiolus platifrons methanotrophic gill symbiont | reverse complement strand
GACTATTTTTTTCATATAGTTGTAGCATAGTTTCAATTTTACCATAAATAATTATTGGGAAACTTCAGTATTAACATAATCCCCCTCTTTAGTTAAGGAGGGGCTAATGCTACTTACTTAAGAATTTATTGATTAAATTTCAATAAGATAAGGAGTAGGTTGGGTTAGATTTTTTTACAAAGTAAAAAAACGTAACCCAACAACACGCTGATTTACATGAAAATGTTGGGTTACGTTATCTGCACTTTGCTTGATAAGTTAACCCAGCCTACTTCTGTAAGCTGATGTTTAATAAAGCATTATTATTTAAGTAAGCAGTGTCAGGGTCAGGGGCGGTTTGATGAATAAGAAATATTATTATAATTATCAATGGCCTATGTTTTTATACGATCCCCCCTTCACAAGGGGGGAGGTTAAAAGCACATACTTTCACAGCCTCTGAAGTCCGCTCGACAGAATATATATTAGCCTTATTCTAGTTTAGACAAGTGCTTCAAAAAGGTCTTGGGTCCCTGAAAACCAATGACTCTAGCAGTCGTCTGTTCTTGCTGGTTCAGGTTAAAAAATAAGATGGCTGGCGGGCCAATTAAATTAAAGTGTTTTAATAGTGCCTTATCATCAACATTATTTTTTGTAATATTAGCCTGCAATATGTGAAAACGAGATAGCGCCTGTTTTACCTCTGGGTTACTTAAGGTATAGGCTTCCATTTCTTTACAGCTAATACACCAGTCAGCATAAAAATCCAGCATTACCCATTGTTCATTTGTATCCGCAATCTTAAGTTCATTTTTTAATTCTGCTAATGATGTTATACGTTTAAAGGCGGGAGGGCTATCTTCTTGTTGATTAGATGACCTAGCAGCGAGACCTTTTAATGGTTGTAAGGGGTTAATATTTCCTGCACTTAGACCGATTAAAATAAGCAGGCCATAGCTAAATAATATAACGCCTAAACCTTTCCATAGTTTATGCCAGCCACTATCAACTTCAGGTAATGGGTCTAAAACGCGTAGATAAATAGCAGGGATAATGCATAACATGGCCCAGAATAGCATGGTCAATTCAGCTGCGATAACACGCTCCAGCATCCAGGTGGCGACGGCCAGCATAATGACGCCAAAAATGGCTTTGCTGGCATTTAGCCAGTGCCCAGCTTTAGGTAATAAGCTACCTGCAGAAGCTCCGATAATCAATAGTGGAACCCCCATGCCAAAGCCCATAACAAATAAAGCGGAACCACCTAAGAGGACATCACCAGTCTGACCAATGTACATAAGCGCAGCCGCTAGAGGAGCGGCAACGCAAGGGCCAACAATGAGAGAGGAAAATACACCCATAATGGCGGCACCAATAAATGAGCTATCACGATGCTTATCACTAACATTATGTAATCGAGTCTGTATTGATTTTTGTAATTCCAGATTATAAAAACCAAACATCGATAATGATAGAGCTATAAAAATACCGCTAAATAAATAGATAATCCAGGGGGCCTGAAAAGTTGCCTGAAGGTTACTACCAAATAGAGCCGCTAGCACACCAAAAACAGTATAGGTAACAGCAGATGCGAGGACAAAACTGAGAGATAGAAAAAAAGCCTTACGATGGGTAATGTCCTTGCCCTGGCCAACAATAATGCCGGATAAAATAGGGATCATTGGAAACACGCAAGGTGTAAAGGCTAATAGCAGGCCAAAGCCTAAAAAGCTCAGCAAGGTCAGGGCAAATGAATCTTGCTGTAAAGAATTAACAATAAGGTCCTGATCAGATGCAGAAGCATTGTTTACCACTTCAGGGCTAGAGAGGGCGGATGCCGAAATAGCGGGCAACAATAAGCTAATTGTTTTTTCCATTGGTGGGTAGCACACCCCACGCTCTGCACAGCCTTGAAATTTAGCTTTAAGTCTTATGCTGTATTTTTCAGGATTACTACGAGCTAAAGGCACATCGAAACTGAGATCATCATGCAAAATTTCTACATCGCCAAAAGCCTCGTCATACATTGCCTCGCCGTGAGGAATCTCAAAGCTAAGTACTTCGGTGTCATCAGCGCCTAATAATTGTACTGCAAATTTTTCTCGATACAGGTAATAGCCTTTGGCGATGCGCCAATGCAGGTTCAAAGTTTGAGCATCTTTTACTGAAGCAAAAAACTGAAAAGCCTCATCAGCAGGTAATAATTCATCAGTAAATAGCTGTAAGCCTAAGTCAATTCTCTTACTTAATTGATTTAATGGATTAAATCCGCTGTTAGTCTGTTGAACCGTAATGGCTGGTAACTGAATGCTTAGAAGTGTTTTCTGCGGAGGATAGCAAAGTCCTAAGTCCGCACAACCCTGATGCTTGATTAAGAGTGAAAACGGCAGTGCAGAATCAGGGCGCTTTAAAGTTAACAGACTTTGTATTGAATTACGATAAATCTGAACATCGCCAAAATTTGGATCATTTTTTATCTGCCCTTTGGGTAAATCAGCCTGTGCAATGCTTACCGAATCAGTTTTAGAGGTAAAAGAAATTTTCTTGCGATATAAATAATAACCCTCTGCAATTTGCCAGGAAACTTTTACATTGCCATCGGCGGTAGTTGAAGTAGTGACTTTAAATGCCTGATTAGCTGGTAATAGTTCATCGGGATTAATGGCATAAGCCCATTGGCTAACAAGAACAAAAAAACAGGTGAAAGTTATTTTTAAGTAGTACATGATGTTATTCAGGTTCTGTCGCAAGGACTTATTATGCCGGTAAAGATTGGTCATAACCGACCTTTATGCAGCGAATGAATAAAACTGTCCTGCAGGAGACAAACCATCCCCTCCGAACATTTGTCCT
>NZ_BDMN01000031.1 GCF_002189065.1 Bathymodiolus platifrons methanotrophic gill symbiont | reverse complement strand
ATAAGGTTTATAAAACGGAAAATTATAAAAAAATGTTTTTCGTAATTGCAAGCTTTATTTTAGGTTTTTTGTTGTTTTTCCATGTGCTTATCCTGCGAAGAATTTTTAGGATTGATTAAAAATCTGGGAGTAGGACAAGATAATCGCATACCGCCTCTAAAATAAGGCATACTCTCTAAGTTTCTTAGCTATTGTTGCTTTCAATGGAAACACTGATGATAAACATGGCAAAACCACCTAAAATAAACCTCGATACACCAGCATTGTGTATTTCAGCTACTCAATAATTGGGAAACTTCAGATTTATTAACTGCCTATTCTTTATTTTCAGAAAAACAAAAACAAAGAACGCAGCTTTGGGTTATCGGTGATGGTTCAGAAAAAAAGGCATTAGAGGAATTTGTTCAATCATCTGATCTGGAAGAGAAAGTGACCTTCTGGGGCAAATTACCCAATGCGCAATTGCCTGACTATTATGCTGCTGCAGATATTTTTATTGCGCCATCTATCACTGATTCCTCAGGAGATACGGAAGGCCAGGGAGTCACTTTAGTTGAAGCTATGGCACGTGGCACCGCAGTTATCAGTACAACAACCGGTGGAATTAGCGAGGTGATTAAACATGGACATACAGGTCTACTGGTTTCACCACAGGCACCATTAGAGCTTAAAAACGCAATTATCCAGCTTTTAGACGATAGTAAACTTCGAGAATCAATGGCTGAACAAGGCAAGCAATCTGCGCAAAATTATGCCTGGTCAAAAGTCAGCCAGCAATTCCAGGCACTTTATAATCAAGTTAGCTTGAGACATTAATACAAATCAGAGTCAGGCTCTAATACTGCTTACTTATGGGGTTATTGCATAATAAGTTAAAAATGTAGGCTGGGTTAGCTTTTTTAGCGTAGCGAAAAAACGTAACCCAGCAACACGTTAATTTATGGTGAAATGCTGGGTTACGTTATCGCGCTTTGCTTGATAAGCTAACCCAGCCTACATATGCAAGCCATTGTTTATTAATATATTAATGATTAAGTAAGCAGCATTAGAGTCTGACCCTAATAGTTTAGAAAAAACTTACAATAAATAGCTGTTTATTTACAACAGGTAAAACCGGAATTTTTTATTTTTTTATGTTGATTATTAGCGCATCATCATAAGATACTGATATATAAAGAAAATTAAATTTAAAAAAAATGCTGTTTTTACTTGTAAGGATTAAAGTTTACTGCTATTATTTTTACCGTGTTACAAAAAAGATACGAATTGTTGTAATATTTATACAAAAATTATAATTACCCTTGGGGGGGACTATGTTTAAGAAATCAAAATTAGCTCTAAGTGCTGCGACTGCACTTCTAGCGGTAGCAGGTTTAGCAGTAGCGCCACAAGCTAGTGCAGATGATATGGCAAATCTAAAAGCTAGAATTGCTAAATTAGAAAAAGCCGAAGCGGAAAAAGCGACGAGAGATGGCGGCAATATGGTCAGCTTCCGTGGTGGTTATGCAAGAAATAATAATGATCGCTTTGGAGATATTTTAACAGATACATCAGGCCTCGCAGGTAGTAACGGCGAAAAAGATGGCTGGTATGTCGGTGCAAGTTTAGACCTAGTGTTAAGTGATGATCTTTTTGGCTTTGAAGATAGTATCGAAGTGCTAGGCGAAATCATGTTTGAATATAAAGAATTTGATAAACAATCTTATGATACTGGTACTCCACTGCCAACTGTAGTAAGCACAGTACTTACAGGCGATCATCCTAGTCCTGCAAATACAGCAGGCTCAGTGAAAGTTAGTCAATTTACATTAACAGCATCTCCAAAAGTTAAATTTATGAAAGGTAGCAAGTTCAGACCTTGGATTATTCCTGTCGGTTTAGCTATCCATGTAATCAGCCCTCCATCTGATGGGGTAACAGTATTAGAGCCGGGCATGCATTTTGCGGCAGGTGCTGACTATAATGTATGGAACAACATTTATGTTGGTGCTGACATCCGTTATAACCTGGTATTTGGTGATTTAGACGGTGTTGATATGAATGGTTTTACAACAGGTGCTTACGTAGGTTTTGGTTTCTAAGCAAAGCTCTTAAAGTAATATCCTGATAAAAGGGAAGGTTTAATCGCCTTCTCGTTTGCGCGCGCTCTGCGTCTGCAAAATTAATATGCCTCATAAGGCTAGCTCATAAACAAGGACACTTTAATTATCTATGGCCAAAGTATGGTTTGTGGGTGCAGGACCTGGTGACCCTGAACTTATAACACTTAAAGCCCAAAAACTCATTGCCCGGGCTGATGCTATTTTATATGCAGGCTCTTTAGTATCAATCGCTGCCACACAGTGGGCAAAACCAGGTTGTATAATACAAGATTCTAAAGGCATGACTTTAGAGGAAATTACCGGCTGGTTAATCCAGCAATCTACTGATGATGCTACCGTGATTCGCTTACAAACGGGAGACCCAGGCTTGTATGGTGCATTAATTGAAATGGTACAGCCTCTGGATAAAGCGGGCATTGAAATAGGCGTTGTCCCCGGGGTTACTTCGGCGATGGCTTCAGCAGCAGCTGCTGTGGAAACATTAACTTTACCCGAGCTTACACAAACCGTTATATTCAGCCGCGTAGAAGGCAGAACGCCCATGCCTGAAGGCGAGTCTCTGGCTGAATTAGGTCAACATCACTGTACCCTTTGCCTATACTTATCCATTACCTTGTTAAAAAAAGTCCGTGAAGACTTATTGACTGCAGGTTGGCATGATGATTCTCCCATTGTCGTGGTACATAAAGCCAGTTGGCCAGATGATCAGCAAATTATTCATGGCACATTAGCCACTATAAAAGAGCTGTGTAAACAGGCAGGTATTAATTCTCAGGCAATGATTATTGCTAGCCCTGCTTTAGGCGCCAGATATTGGCCGGAGATTAAAAAATCTAGATTATACGATGCACAGTTTAGTCACCGTTTTCGTAAAGCAATTAAAACACAGGAATAAACATGGAATTTAGCATTTTATTAGTGGGGCATGGCTCAAGGGCAGTACAAGGTAATGTAGAAATTAATGAGTTTGCCAACCAATGGCGAGCCCAGCACCCTGAATGGCATATCGATGTGTGTTTTATCGAATTTGCTGAATTATTGCTCGATGCGGGATTTGATCTCGCTGCTAAAAAGTCGAAAAAAGTGATCGTTGTGCCTTTAATTTTAAATGCTGCCGGGCATGTCAAAATGGAAATTCCCGAGCATTTGGCACAGGCTAGAAAACGCCACCCCGAAGTAGAATTTATTTATGCGACCCATATCGGTGCTAATGAAGCAGTACTCGGTATTATTAAACGCAGTTTGCAAAAAGTAATGGCAGGACTGGATGCCCCGGATCCTAAAACAAGTGGCGTTATCCTTTTAGGTCGAGGCTCATCCGATAAGATTGCTAATGGTGAAGTCGCTAAAATGGCACGCTGGCTCTGGGAAGAAACTCATCATGAACTGGTTGATATTGCCTTTACCGGGATTACCTTTCCACGCTTAGAGTCCGCGGTGCAAAGACAGATTAAACTAGGCATGACGCAAATTTGCATCTTGCCTTATTACTTATTTACCGGCACGCTTATCGAGCGTATTGCCAGACAGTTTGAGCGCCTGCAAACACAATACCCACAGATCAGTTTTGGCTTAGGAAACTATTTTGGTTTTGAAGCGGAAATCTATAGCACTCTGGATGAACGGGTTTTAGCATTAATCGAAGACAGGCCAACACAAATGATGGAATGTGATGGCTGTTATTATCGACAAATTGCTCAAGAACACGGGCATGGTCATCAACACTAAGAGCTCAGAATTTACCTATTTTGTAATTTACGAATTGCATAATACCTGTTACAGTCGAAACTGTTGTATTTTAACCTGAGTTCGGGATAAGGAATTATAGCAAAGGCAATAAATCTTTAATTTACGAATTGCATAATACCTGTTACAGTCGAAACTGTTGTATTTTAGTAAAACTGAACCGTACCCTTTGGGTATGGGTTTTTACTTTTATTGGAGAATATTATGTCTGAATTCAAAAAATACAGATGCATTGTTTGCACGCATATTTATGATGAAGCTAAAGGCGACCCTGATAGCGGTATTGAAGCAGGAACACGCTGGGAAGATATCCCTGAAGACTGGGTCTGCCCAGAGTGTGGCGCCACAAAAAAAGCATTTACCCTAATAAAATAGCAACCTTTAACAGGAAATCGCTGTATAGCATCGTTCCTGTACATTATTGACTTTACTTATTTTCTTACCCAATCACTTAGCGTATGGCAGCCACACCGGCATGTTTTTAACCGAGCGGTCTATTCAAGCTTACTGGGACAGCTTATTTTTACCGGTGTTGATGCAATTGCAATGATTTCCTTTCTTGCTGTGCTGGTTGGGGTGGGGGTCACTTCTCAATTGATCTATATTATGCAGGCCATCACCGGCGCCAGTGATTTATCAGAAATTCTTGCCCGGTTAGTCATTAGTGAGCTGGGACCAGTGATTACTGGGGTTATTCTGATTGGGCGTTCGTGCACCGCCATTGCTGTTGACCTGGGCAATACAAAAGTACGCGGTGAAATTCAGCCACTAGAATACCTGGGAATTGATGTGGATGATTATTTTGTCGTTCCCAGAATAATTTGCATGGTCATCAGCCAAATAACCCTGGCTCTTTATTTTTCCATTATCATGGTCTTATGTGGGGTGTTCTTTAGTGGATTTATCTATGATTTCTCTGCTCAAGAATCATTAACGCACTTGCTGAATATGATGACCGTTAATGCAATCATTATCTTTATAATTAAAAATCTTGTTTTTGGTTTGGTCATTGGTGCGATGGCCTGTTTTCATGGTCTGTTAGTAGAAAACTCACCAACTCAGGTACCACAGCAAATGCAAAAAGCTGTAGTCAGAAGTCTAGTGTTTTTATTTCTGGCGGATGGCTACTTTTTACTTGTCACCCTATGAGTACATCAACTGTTACAGATACTGTCCATGCCTATGCCGCTGTTCCAGCCCCCGGAGAAAGCACACTAACATTTCCTGCTCTGGACTGCCGAATACAAACTTCAACCCTGACTTGTCTGGTTGGGCCGCATCGCTCCCAGTTAAGGGTTTATTTACAAATGCTGGCTGGCATTAATAACCCTGCCCAAGGGAAAGTGGAGATTTTTGGTCAGACGACTAATGAACTTGATAAAGCAGCCAGACAGAAACTTCGCTCCCAGATAGGCTACCTTTCCGGAGTATCCCCGTTGCTCTCAGTACAACACGGGTTGATGAATGTAATGCTACCTATGCTTTATCATCGTAAGCTATCATTCCGCGAAGCAGCTGATAAAGCCAGAAAATTGATAGCTGAGTTGAACTGTGATTTTGAGCCGACAACGTTTCCCGCAATGTTAAACAGTTTTCAGCGTTCACAGCTTGCTTTAGCCCGTGCTTTGATTCTGGAGCCCACGTTATTATTTCTGGATGTGCCATTTCATGACCTGGGTGCAAAACAACGTGAGGAAATGGGTCTGTTACTGGGCAAGTATAAACAGCAGCGCTCCGTATGTTGATTGGTGGGCTTCAATACCCTAGCTTTCTTGAACAACATGCGAACCAGATTATTTTTATTGCCGAACATAAAATAATTAACTTCAACAGCTGGGAAGCATTTGTGCAAACTGAAGAACAGGATGTTAAAGTGTTATTAAATGTTTTGCAGGGTGTACGGGTACCTATATGAAAACTGATCCTGAAAAGAAAACGGGGCATTATATCCACAAGATTACATACAACTACCGTGAATGAGTGGTAGGTCTGTTTGTTATTTCTGCTTTCGTTATGATTACGGTACTTATTATTATCAGCGGCAGAAATCAGCATTTTTTTGAAAAACGAGTGCCCTTTTATATCAATGTCGATAGTAGCGAAGGCATTAGTCAGGGAAGTATTGTCAAAGCACTCGGGACCGAAATAGGACTAGTGTCGGGTATGAGCCTCACACAAGGCCGTAAAATTCGTGTAAATATTGAAATATATGAAGGCCAGCGCGCTTTAATTAGATCAGACGCAAAAGTGATAGTGAACCGGCTAGCTAATATAAACCACGCTTTAATTCAAATAGAACCTGGTTCGATGGATGTCCCTGTTTTACCAGATAATTCCAGTATTCCCGTTGAAGAAACCCCCTCATTAAATGACTTGTTACTAGGTATTGCGCATATAATTCAGGCAGCAGATAAACATGATTTGTTAACAAAGTTTGAAACTCTATTACCAAAATTAGAACTCACCATTGAAAACGCACATAAAATTATTGCACAAATAGCAACCGGTCATGGAGTTCTGGGAGCCGCTGTATTTGATACAACGGTAGAAGCAGAATTAAAAACTTTTGTCAGCTCAGGCTCAGCAGTTTTACAGGAAGCGGAAGGTATTGTTAAGCTTGCGCAACAGAGACTTATCCAGCTTGGACCGCTGCTAGATAATGCTAACTACATATCTCAGGATATACGTGGTGCATCTCACCGCCTTCCTGCAATGATAGCGGAACTTAGTGAAATTATTAACCAGACCAGTACCGCCTTAACTTTAATTAATGGGGAGCTAGAGAATATTCCGGGAATAGTGATTGATGCCAGAAGAACCTTAAACAAGGCTGACCACTTAATAGATAGTGCCCAGAGTACATGGCCATTATCTAAAGATATTGAAAAAAACAAAGCCAGCCAACTGATACCAGTCCACCCTCCTCATGATTAAAATATCTTTGTTACTGTTTTCTTTACTGCTTTCTGCTTGTGGCAATAATCCGGTTATCAAACCGTCAGTCATACTGGATGCAGAAAATTATACGGCGTATGGCTTGTCAGCATTTTCAAAAGCGAACTGGAATACTGCTCGAAACTCTTTTAGGAATGTGCACGAAATAACTTCCTGAAGCAGCCAAGCTTGAATAATGAAATATCTCCCCTAAATTAAGGTTATCTTAATTTATTACTCAGTGGTTGTCTTATGTCATTTCCTTATAAAAAAAATATCGAAAAGTCGATGAAGAAATTTTATGACTCACTTTGTGAAAAAAATAAGCGACGGTATGCCGCCATTGAAAGTGAAAAAT
>NZ_BDMN01000030.1 GCF_002189065.1 Bathymodiolus platifrons methanotrophic gill symbiont | reverse complement strand
CTGGGCTTTGCGCTTAACATATTCATGTTTTTTTAATAAATATCGAACGATATTACGACTGACAGAATAACCCTTTTTTAATAATTCACTGACGATTTCACGCGGCTTTAGATAAGTCCACCTAATAGATGAATTCATTGGATTGCCTGCTGTATGCTGTTGAAGAATATCTAAAAAGTCTTGATCTATTCCACTGCTGAAGTTTCCCAATTATTGAGTAGCTGAAATACACAATGCTGGTGTATCGAGGTTTATTTTAGGTGGTTTTGCCATGTTTATAGCAAACCCCTACTTAATTCCCTTTAGGCAATAGCATTTGAAACGAATGAAAAGACTATTTTTTTCATATAGTTGTAGCATAGTTTCAATTTTACCATAAATAATTATTGGGAAACTTCAGCTATACAAAGACTGGCACATTATCAACTGAATGTTACCCAGCAGATGCAACAGCTATATCACTATAATTTATTTAAACGTAATTGCGTTACCGAAATTTTTAGCACTATTGATAAAGCAAATATTAATGATAAATACATAGAAGAAATAGAGCAACTCGCACACAATAATCTAATAGCTTTTATACCTTTCGGTTCATTTCATAGTCTTTCTTCTAACTACAGTAAACAAACTTTACCTTCTTTTCGTCACCAGCAACTGACAAAAATGTATCAACAGGAAAATAATCTGCTCGTGTATTTAAGGGAATTTAATACACTTAGTGCGCGTGATTATAAATTTAACGATCTAGATTCCGCATTTCTTTTTTTACAGATGACAACATATGGAGTCGCCCACTATTTGGTACATTCAATTTACTCACTGCTGCAACTATTAGCCTTTATGGTAGTATCGCTTTACCCTTAGATTCGGGCACAACATTAAAAAGTGGAGTGATGGGTATTTTAATGAGCCTCCCTGAATTAGCATTTTTCAATATACGAAAAGGAAGTTATAAACACTTAGCCTATCCTACAGACTAGTTTTTCTAACATTTTAGTAAATTACCCGCCTGCCATAACTCTGTGGCCTCACCCATACATAGCATATGCCATAAAGCAATATATAAGGTTTTACTAGCTTTAAAGTGTATGCATGCCCTGAGTAATGTTAAAATACGTGCATGCAAGAATTAACAACCCTAAAATTGATTGAACGTATCAGCACTTTACTCAGGGCTGAGCAGCGTAAAAAATATTCAGCCTTAGGTCTACAGCCTGTCCATGTACAGACTCTAGACTATTTGGCTAGTTGTAACCGGTTTAGTGATACACCTGCAGCCGTCACTGATTATCTTGGCCTAACCAAAGGAACCGTTTCACAAACATTGCAGGTCCTTGTTCGCAAAGGTTTAATCGAAAAAAAACAGGATAATGTTGATAAACGTATTGTGCATTTAAAAATCCTGAAGCCTGGAACTGAGCTGCTAAAAAGTATTACACCCTTTGATGTTTTTATTAAAGCTGAAGAGGCCATTGCCAACAAACAGTTTGATTCTATCAGTGCTGCACTATACGAAGCACTGGTTGCCTTGCAAAGTGTTAATGGATCTAGCAGCTTTGGTCAATGCAAAAACTGTATTACTTTCAGTGAAGAAAATGATCACTACTACTGCTTATTGATGCAACAGCCTTTAGAACAGGCTGATATTGAAAAAATCTGTCGCGAATATATCTCTGTTACCAATTCTGGCTTAGTATAAGAAAATTAACTAAGCTTTATTTACATACTTTATTAGGAATAAAAAATGTTTGACCCAAAATCTATTGATGATATTGCCAGCCGTTTAAGTGATGCTATCCCACCAGGATTTTCAAATCTAAAAGAAGATATGGAGAAAAATTTCCGCGCTATTTTACAGGGTGCTTTAGGCAAAATGGATTTAGTTACTCGCGAAGAGTTTGAAGTACAAAAAGGAGTGTTAGCTAAAACACGTTCTAAATTAGAAGATTTAGAAAAACGTATTACTGAAATGGAACAGAAGATATTAAAGTAGTTCTATATTAGAAAGTTGTTTTTAGCCGCACCTGTACTGACTCGCGGCTAAAACTCCCCCTCTATAAATTCAAGCTACCTTTTTAAACCTATTTGCCAGACCACTTGATCGTTCAACCTTACGCTGTAAAGTTTCCAAAAACACAGCTTTATTAGTGACAAGTTTGACAATTTTCCTGGCCCTGGTGATACCTGTGTATATAAGTTCTTTAGTTAATATTGGATTAATCGTTTCAGGCAATAATAACAAAACCTCATTAAATTCTGAGCCCTGACTTTTATGTATAGTCATTGCAAAAACAGTTTCACAATTTGGCAACCGAGCAGGTAAATATTTTCTAATAGACCCATCAGCTAACAGAAAAAAGATCATCAACTGTCCATTACTTTCACTATCAGTCATACACAAACCAATATCACCATTATATAAATGTAAAACGGCATCATTTTGAGTGATTAAAACAGGTCGCCCTATATACCATTCACCTGAATTATTGATTAAATTTTTATCCCCGAGTTCTTGAGTCACTCGATAATTAACATCCTCTACACTATACATCCCCTGCCGATTTGCACAGAGAACCTGAAACTCATTAAATGCCGCATAAACTTCTATAAATGCAGCATTATCCGCTATTAGCTGTAGATAATATAATTGCTTATCAACAATGTATGCGATTAATTCCTCTTGTAACAGACAAACATCAAAGTAATCCTTGTTTAATATCTCCCAGGCTTTATTTGACTCTTGTTGATTAACTAACTCAGAAAATGTTTTGATATGGCCTGAAAAGCGATAGGATTTTTTTAACTCCTGGGTGAATTCAGGTAACGCATAAGTTAAATCTGCAAGTATAGTACCCATCTCAACTGAAGCTAACTGGTCTTTATCTCCTAATAAGATAAGTCTGGCATCCTTCTTTAGTGCACTAACTAATTTACTCATTAACGGTAAATCAATCATTGAAACCTCATCTATAACAACAATATCATAGGGCAGGGGGTTATTTTTATTGTATTTAAAATAGGGGGAAGGTGGCCGGGCACCTAGTAGACGATGTAAAGTAACAACCAGCTCTGGAACTAACTGTTTAATTAGTTCAGAAGAGGGCAGTTTACTTTTACTTTGTCCTATAGATTCTTGCAACCTCATTGCTGCTTTTCCAGTAGGTGCAGCTAGTGCTATATTTAATGGCAATGCTGATAGCTCTTGCAATAATGCTAGAATTTTCACTACTGTCGTAGTTTTTCCTGTGCCAGGTCCTCCAGTTACAATAGTAAAAGGGGAATTTACAGCGGCTATCGCAGCTTGTTTTTGCCAATCAATTTCATCACTATCAGGGAAATATTGATTAATTAATTCAGAAATATTTACTGTTACAGGCTCACTACACGTCAACTTTTGTAATTTTTCTGCAATTTGACATTCATACTTCCAGTAGCGTTGTAAATATAGCAGGTTCTGTTCCAATACTAATGGCTGTGTGCCAGAGTTATCCACAATTCCTGAAGCCAAGAGTATTTGTTGAGCTGCTCTATCAACTTCAATACAGCTGTGCCCATGGTTCTGAGCGTATGATAGCTGCACAACAATAGATTCAAACTTTTTTCCCTGCTCAGAACCTAACTGACTAAGCTGAGTTAAAAAACTGGCAAAAGCATAATCTAAGCGACTAAATTGTAAATCATCTGTCATTTGAAAAGCCTATTTAGTGATAGCTAGAGCTTAAATAGAGCAGACTTTAGTCCGCTAGGGGAATTACAGAGCAAACATTGCAGCGTAGGGCGTGGCTTTAGCCCGCTTTATTTTTTTTAACCTGTACAACGGCGGGCTAAAGCCACGCCCTACGAAAAATTTGTTTTATTATTCCTCAATAGATGCGCTTCGTGCCTCAGCACATCCTATCGTTCTATTTTATTAATGCTGTTATTGTACAACAAATCCTTTAGGCAAAAAAAAACCCATCTTCGCTAGAAGATGGGTTTTAAGTTTAAGAGCTTGGCAATTCCCTACTTTCACATGGATAAATCCACACTATCATCGGCACTAAACGGTTTCACTTCCGAGTTCGAGATGGGATCGGGTGGTTCACGCTCGCTATGGTCACCAAGCAATCGGTGTTGATTGACTAGTCTGATTATATACCTGTATATAACCTCACTATCAACCGTCTCTTATCAAGACTTGCGTCTTAATAATTGGAAATCTGTAGTTTGAGTCTAAGAGTCTTCGTTCTCTTACAGTAAAAACGTTTGTCGCTTTCACATAAAACCAAATCAGTGTTAAAACCTATTTGGTGTTATATGGTCAAGCCTCACGGGCAATTAGTACAAGTTAGCTTCACACATTACTGCGCTTCCACACCTTGCCTATCAACGTTGTAGTCTCCAACGGCCCTTCAGGGAACTTAAAGTTCCAGTGAGATCTCATCTTGGGAGGGGCTTCCCGCTTAGATGCTTTCAGCGGTTATCCTGTCCGAACGTAGCTACCGGGCAATGCCATTGGCATGACAACCCGAACACCAGTGGTTCGTCCACTCCGGTCCTCTCGTACTAGGAGCAGCTTCCCTCAAATCTCAAACGCCCACGGCAGATAGGGACCGAACTGTCTCACGACGTTCTGAACCCAGCTCGCGTACCACTTTAAATGGCGAACAGCCATACCCTTGGGACCTGCTTCAGCCCCAGGATGTGATGAGCCGACATCGAGGTGCCAAACACCGCCGTCGATATGAACTCTTGGGCGGTATCAGCCTGTTATCCCCGGCGTACCTTTTATCCGTTGAGCGATGGCCCTTCCATTCAGAACCACCGGATCACTATGACCTACTTTCGTACCTGCTCGACCTGTCCGTCTCGCAGTCAAGCACCCTTATGCCATTGCACTAAACTCCTGATTTCCGACCAGGATTAGGGTACCTTCGTGCTCCTCCGTTACTCTTTGGGAGGAGACCGCCCCAGTCAAACTACCCACCATACACTGTCCCCAACCCCGATAAGGGGCCTAGGTTAGAACTTCAAACATACCAGGGTGGTATTTCAAGGGTGACTCCACCACATCTAGCGACATGATTTCATAGTCTCCCACCTATCCTACACAAGTAGGTTCAAAGTCCAGTGTAAAGCTATAGTAAAGGTGCACGGGGTCTTTCCGTCTAGCCGCGGGTATACGGCATCTTCACCGCAATTTCAATTTCACTGAGTCTCGGGTGGAGACAGTGTGGCCGTCGTTACGCCATTCGTGCAGGTCGGAACTTACCCGACAAGGAATTTCGCTACCTTAGGACCGTTATAGTTACGGCCGCCGTTTACCGGGGCTTCGATCAAGAGCTTCTCCGAAGATAACCCCATCAATTAACCTTCCGGCACCGGGCAGGCGTCACACCCTATACGTCCACTTTCGTGTTTGCAGAGTGCTATGTTTTTGATAAACAGTCGCAGCCACCAATTTAATGCTGCCTTCTTCAGCTCCACGAGTAAATCGCTTCACCTACAAAAGGCGTACCTTCTCCCGAAGTTACGGTACAATTTTGCCTAGTTCCTTCACCCGAGTTCTCTCAAGCGCCTTAGAATTCTCATCCCACCCACCTGTGTCGGTTTGGGGTACGGGTTGTTATAACCTGATGCTTAGAGGTTTTTCTTGGAAGTATGGCATCAATCACTTCGTCTTTCACTAGGAAAAACTCGTCATCACACCTCAGGATTAGCAAGCGTCCGGATTTACCTAAACACTCTCCCTACATGCTTAAACATACATATCCAACAGTATGCTGATCTAGCCTTCTCCGTCACCCCATCGCAGTTATAACAAGTACAGGAATATTAACCTGTTTTCCATCGACTACGCCTTTCGGCCTCGCCTTAGGTCCCGACTAACCCTGCGTCGATTAGCGTTGCGCAGGAAACCTTGGGTTTTCGGCGTGGGGGTTTTTCACCCCCATTATCGTTACTCATGTCAGCATTCGCACTTCCGATACCTCCAGCGCACTTCTCAATGCACCTTCGCAGGCTTACGGAACGCTCCTCTACCACCTCCGTTTATAAATAAACGTCGATCCGTAGCTTCGGTACTATGCTTAGCCCCGGTAAATCTTCCGCGCAAACCGACTCGACCAGTGAGCTATTACGCTTTCTTTAAAGGATGGCTGCTTCTAAGCCAACCTCCTGGCTGTCTGGGCCTTTTCACATCGTTTCCCACTGAGCATAGATTTTGGGACCTTAGCTGACGGTCTGGGCTGTTTCCCTTTTCACGACGGACCTTAGCACCCGCCGTGTGTCTCCCGTGCTAAAACTTGTTGGTATTCGGAGTTTGCAACGGTTTGGTAAGTCGGGATGACCCCCTAGCCGTAACAGTGCTCTACCCCCAACAGTTATACACGAGGCTCTACCTAAATAGATTTCGAGGAGAACCAGCTATCTCCGGGCTTGATTAGCCTTTCACTCCGATCCACAACTCATCCCCTCATTTTTCAACATAAGTGGGTTCGGTCCTCCAGTAGGTATTACCCCACCTTCAACCTGGTCATGGATAGATCGCCCGGTTTCGGGTCTACACCTTGCGACTGAACGCCCTATTAAGACTCGCTTTCGCTACGCCTCCCCTTTTCGGTTAAGCTTGCCACAAAATGTAAGTCGCTGACCCATTATACAAAAGGTACGCAGTCACAGAACAAGTCTGCTCCTACTGCTTGTACGCATACGGTTTCAGGATCTATTTCACTCCCCTCTCCGGGGTTCTTTTCGCCTTTCCCTCACGGTACTAGTTCACTATCGGTCGATAAGGAGTATTTAGCCTTGGAGGATGGTCCCCCCATCTTCAGTCAACGTTTCACGTGCATCGACCTACTTAATATGTCAAAAAAGAGTTTTCGTGTACGGGGCTATCACCCTGTATCGCCAGACTTTCCAGACTGTTCCACTAACTCTATTCTGCTCGGCTGGTCCCCGTTCGCTCGCCGCTACTTAGGGAATCTCAATTGATTTCTTTTCCTCGGGGTACTTAGATGTTTCAGTTCTCCCGGTTCGCTTCTCTGACCCTATGTATTCAGGTCAGGATAATGGCCTTATGACCATTGGGTTTCCCCATTCGGAAATCCGCGGGTCAACGTTAGTTTGAAAACTCTCCGCGGCTTATCGCATCCTACAACGTCCTTCTTCGCCTCTTATCGCCTAGGCATCCACCGTATGCGCTTATTCACTTGACCATATAACCCAAATACGTCTTACACAGCTCTCGCTTTTCGCACGTCTGAATTATATGTATCAGCTGACATTTTCGCTTTTTCTGCTTGAGAACTCATTTAATATTTGACGCCACTTCATGTCGGCTTTCGCTTCTATGTCGCTTTGTCGCTTTTAAACTCGTTTGAAACTTTTAGTTGGCTTATTTTTTATTTGTTGCCAGTTATTATAAAATAACCAACAGCGCATAATCCATAAACTTTCTTTAGTTTACTTTACAGATTTCCAAATTTTTAAAGAGCTTATTAGCTTAAAAAACTAATTCTATAAGTTCTAAGGAATATTCTTTATGATTTTCCTTTAAAATTTATAGAATTAGGTTTTACTGCTTTTGTTTAATCGAGTAATGGTGGAGCTATGCGGGATCGAACCGCAGACCCCCTGCGTGCAAGGCAGGTGCTCTCCCAGCTGAGCTATAGCCCCATTTTACTTGTCTTTTTTTTATGCTGCGTTGTGCTTGTCTCTCATTCAGTCATATACTTATGTATGCTCCTTCATTCGTTCCGTCGCACGCCTTGCTTAACAATAAAAATCCTGCGTAAAACCGAATAATAAATATCTTATTATTAAGCTTTGGTGCATTTCACCTTAAAAAGTTAATTTTGTGCTGGGCGGTTTTTTCGAAAGATGAAGTGTACGCTAGTACATGAGTCTTTCTAAAAAATTGTCCAGTGCAAAATTTGGTGGGTCTGGGAGGATTTGAACCTCCGACCTCACCCTTATCAGGGGTGCGCTCTAACCAACTGAGCTACAGACCCAATAATTTACACTTAAGGTCAGTCTCGATTTTTTCAAATCAAAATAATTTGTTGTGGATACTCATAAAGCATTGCATGCTTTGTAAGGAGGTGATCCAGCCCCAGGTTCCCCTAGGGCTACCTTGTTACGACTTCACCCCAGTCATGAATCACAAAGTGGTGAGCGCCCTCCCGAAGGTTAGACTACCCACTTCTTTTGCAACCCACTCCCATGGTGTGACGGGCGGTGTGTACAAGGCCCGGGAACGTATTCACCGCGACATTCTGATTCGCGATTACTAGCGATTCCAACTTCATGCAGTCGAGTTGCAGACTGCAATCCGGACTAAGATCGGCTTTCTGGGATTAGCTTACTCTCGCGAGTTTGCGGCCCT
>NZ_BDMN01000029.1 GCF_002189065.1 Bathymodiolus platifrons methanotrophic gill symbiont | reverse complement strand
TACTGAAGTTTCCCAATTATTGAGTAGCTGAAATACACAATGCTGGTGTATCGAGGTTTATTTTAGGTGGTTTTGCCATGTTTATAGCAAACCCCTACTTAATTCCCCTTAGGCAATAGCATTTGAAACGAATGAAAAGACTATTTTTTTCATATAGTTGTAGCATAGTTTCAATTTTACCATAAATAATTATTGGGAAACTTCAGATCAGTAGCCACACTTATAGTTTATATAGACTTATCCCTGATATTCCTTGCGCCCCGCAGGATATTGCTTGTTCAAAATCCTGCGGGGCAACACCGCCCAATGCAAAAACCGGGATATTTACTTGCTCCACCCACTCTGCAAACTGCTGCCAGCCTAAAGAATCAGCCCCTGGGTGTGAAGATGTTTCCTTTACCGGAGACAATACCGCAAAATCTAAAGATAATTCCTCTGCTTTACGTAACTCTTGCAGGTTATGACAGGAAGCCGCGACAAAACCTGAAGCTTCAGGCCTTTTACTTAACCCCGTTAAATCAGATGATGTTAGGTGCACCCCTTCGTCAACACCTCTCCTTACTGGCATTTGAGAATTAAGCAGATAATTTATATTTAATTCGTCACACTTTGAGCGCAACCCATCCATTAACTGTTCTGCGCTTTGCTCGTCCAGGTTTTTAACCCTGATTTGCACCAACTTTACGCCTTGCGCTGCAACATTATCTAATTGAAGTAATATCTCCCTAGCATTACTGCCACCAATAATGGCATATTCCCGACCTAGCAGAATGGCCGTTATGATAGGTTTATTTGCCGCCGGAAATGGGTAGTTATTTAATTCATCCAGCGCGACCCACTTTAATAACTGACCTTCTTGACCAACTGGCTCACCAGAAAACTCACTAACCTCTCGCACATGCAAGCGCACCTCTAAATCAGAATAGTTATATGTAATATTTATTAACGGACTGGAGCTAATGGTGCTTATATTAAGTTCTTCATATAATTCTCTGCCTAAAGCCTGCTTAGCATCTTCTGCCTGTTCAAGTTTGCCCCCAGGAAATTCCCATAAACCGCCCTGGTGAACATCATCTTTACGCCTGGCAACTAAAACGCGTCCAACTGAATCCCGTACAACCCCGACTGCAACATTAACCCTAGGCACGACTTAAGTTCTATACTCTGCATTAATACGCACATAATCATAGGAAAAATCACAGGTTAGCACTTGCTGCTCACACTCCCCTCTTCCTAGATCGACAGTTACGGTAATTTCTTGCTGATCCATGATTTTCTGCCCAGCCGCTTCTGTATATGAAGTAGCTCGTCCGCCTTTGTCCACGATGCAGACGTCACCTAAATAGATAGAAATTTTATTAACATCAAGCCCATCAACTCCGGAACGCCCCACTGCCGCCAAAATACGCCCCCAGTTTGGATCACTGGCAAAAAAAGCCGTTTTCACCAGAGGGGAGTGAGCAATTGTTTTAGCAACTTCAACCGCTTCAGCATCACTAACTGCTTGCTGCACTTTAATTTTGATTAATTTAGTTGCGCCCTCACCATCACGGATAATTGCTTCTGCCAAGTACTTGCATGCCTCTTGGATAGCTAGCTGAAACTGGAGCATGACATCACTTCCTGCGATAAGCTCAGGCAATGAACTTTTTCCACTCGCCATCAACACACAGGCATCATTAGTCGAAGTATCTCCATCCACGGTAATCCGATTAAAGGACTGCTCTACCGTTTCAGTCAGACATTCCTGCAGATTCGCTTGAGAAATTCTTGCATCTGTTGCAATAAAGCCCAACATGGTCGCCATATTTGGCTGTATCATGCCCGCACCTTTAGACATCCCGGTGACCGTTACCGACTGCCCGTCTATTTCTATTATTTTTGAATAACCTTTAGCAAAGGTATCGGTAGTCAAAATCGCATGTGCTGCCTTATCCCAGTTATCTTCTTTTAGATTAGCCTGAGCTCCTGCCAACGCTGTTACTATTTTATTAATAGGCAAGGCTTCACCTATCACCCCTGTTGAAAATGGCAATACTTGCTCGGAGTTTACGTCACTTAGTTTAGCAACTGCGGCACAACTAGCCTGCGCATCTAATAATCCTTGCTCTCCAGTTCCTGCATTAGCATTACCTGAATTCACTAACAAGTAACGTGGCTGCTTTTCTAAATTATCTCTAGCTACTAGCACTGGTGCTGCACAAAATGCATTTTGAGTAAAAACAGCGGCGCAAGTGGTAGCTTCTGTCATTTCTACTAATAACAAGTCATCACGCTCAGTTTGCTTGATGCCCGCACAAGTTGCTCCTAATTTAATTCCTGACACCGCATGCATGTGCGGAAATTCAATATTTCCAACTGCCATAACTCTTCTCTCTTGTTTTTTGCGTAAATAATATAACTGTAGAATGCAGCTTTATCCCGCAGATAACCTGACAAGGCGGATTAAAGAGGCTGTGAAAGTATATGCTTTTAGCCTCCCCCCTTGAGAAGGGGGGGGGGAATCGTATAAAAACATAGGTCATTGATGTTGCGTGATTAATTTTTAATATATCCAACCTCCCCTAACCCCTTAACTAAGGAGGGGGATTTTGTTGAATACTTTCGCAGCCTCTAAAGCCGCGCCCTACAGGCAAAGACCAGTATTATAGTTAAGCTTTAAAAAACACCAATACACGACTGATTTGCTCAGCCTCTTGCGCTAACACTATGCAGCGATTCTTAATGGTATTAACTTGCTGCGATAAACTAAACATTGTATGCGGCAAAATAACCTCAAGCTCAAGATGTCCTTTTATATAATGAATTCTGAAGCCATCAATTAAAGGATAGTTTTCCGCTAGATACTCTTTTAAAAGCTGTAGTTGTAGAAGGGCGTTGTCGCCAAAAAGCACTACGTGAAATATAAGTAGATTCTCAGGGTCCACATGAACCAGCACTTCCTGCACATCATCAAATTTATCAATCAATAAATCTCTGACTACATCGGCAATCATATGCCCTTCAGATACTGTAATCCGTGAATTCACCACAATATGCGCATCTACCAGCGCATCCTCACCCATCTGCCGGGTACGCAGTAAGTGTATATTTCTAACCCCTTCTGTCGCAGCAATCTCAGCGCGAATTTCATCAACAATTTCATCTGACAGCCCTGTATCAACCAACTCTTTAATACTATCCGAGACTAGATTGACACCAATTTTCGCAACCATCAGGGCAACAATAACCGCCGCAACCGCATCCGCCCAGATATAACCGAATAAAGATCCAGCAACACCTATCAGTACTACGATTGAAGAAACGGCATCACTACGGTGATGCCATGCATTGGCTAATAATAATTTTGAACGGGTAAGCGTCGCCACTCGCTTGGTATATTGATATAACCACTCATTTGCCAGAATTGAAATAGCAGCAATACCCAACGCACTCGGCTGCGGAATTAATAGCCGCTCTGGATGCAAAACCCGCCCATAGATATCCCAGGCTATTCCAACAGCAATTGCAATTAAACCAACACCTAATATCACTGTCGCAATGGTTTCAAAACGCCGATGCCCATAAGGGTGATCATGATCAGCCTCCCGCGCACCCAGCCTTACAGCCACTAGAACCAATAAATCACTGACTAGATCTGATAATGAATGCACACCATCTGCGACCAACGCAGCTGAATGACCTAATATCCCAAAACCAATTTTTATGATGCTTAAAAAAACATTGACCAACGCACCAACAATCGTGACTCTGCTTTTTAGTTTTATAACAACATCAGCATCATAAACGTCAGGCATTACTCACCAACCTCTAAAATGATAATAAATTCATATTCATCAGACTTTGTTTCTAAAACTTTATGCCCATTAATTCGACACCAGGCAGGAATATCCTGCAACACACCAGGGTCAGTACATGTCACTGTCAACACATCACCCTGCTGTAACTGTTTAATCTTATCCTGAGTACGAATAACCGGCAAAGGGCATAATAAGCGCTTCGCATCTAGTTCATATTGACTCATACAAACCATTCCTTTGGAATTTCATCTTTAGCAAGCGGCTTAACTTGTATAGTAGATTCATTACCCGCTAAATCCCTAATCATTACTTCCACTTGTTCAGCATCTCTACCCTGCCCATAGCGTGCAACAATTTGCGCAGCCACATGCAAGTCTTCTGCACTAGGATCACCATCGACTAAAGCTAATGGCCCTCTATGGCTAGCGCAATTCATATTAATATAATTTTTCTTATATCCTTGTAAAAAACGCGCCTCACCATCTTCACGAGCAACGATGACTTTAAAATTCTGGTTAGGACGTATATGCCGCCCCACTTTTAGCAACATCACATCATCAAGTTCATAATCTTTAGTGCCACGCGCCTTCCATAAATCTACCAGTTTCGCAGAGTAACTTTCATCTGTTAAAAAACAACAACCACCTGCAGGCTGCGAGTAGTCCTTGAAACCATATTTATCAGCTAAAGCCATTTGCGGCTTGCGTCCACGCCCAGTAAAACCGAATAACTCGTCACGACTAATCCAGCCTTCTCGCTCAGGCAAAGTTAAAGGCAAGTTTTGAGCACATAAAGGTCGCAGCAGCCGATCATCAGCACCTGACTCAGCAGCAATAATAGGCATAGTATCTCTGCGTTGTGACATTGGGCGCTGACCTATCACCTCACCAGTTATGATAAAGTCAAAATCATTCTCTTCCATCCATTGCTTGGCCTTTTTCACCATAAATACTTTACAGTCCAGACAAGGATTCATATTAGCCCCATAGCCATGCTTAGGGTTAATCAAGACATCCTTATATTCTTCAATAATATCAATGATATGCAACTTTATACCTAAGGTTTCCGCTACCCATAAAGAATTATTGCGCTTGGGCTTATCCTTATCTTTTTTGCGAATGGCATGCGTATGCCCCTCTACGCAAAACCCGGTAAAGAAATTAATACCTTCTACGTGCACTCCTTGCTCCATAATAGCTTTAGTCGCTAACATGGAATCTAGCCCACCTGAAATTAAAGAAACTGCTTTGATTTGCTTACTCATACCTAACCCAATACTACTTAAATCAACACCAGGTTATCCCGATGAATCACTTCTTCATCATCAGAATAACCCAAAATATTTTCAAACTGGCTACTCGCCTGACCTTTAATTAAGTCTATTTCTTCTGACTTATAATTGACCAGACCTCGCGCCACCTCAACACCTTCAGAATCAAGACATAAAACCAGTTCACCCCGGCCAAAATGACCTTCTACAGCTTTCACCCCAACCGCCAATAAACTTTTTCCTGATTTTCTAAGTACACTCACTGCACCTGCATCCAGAACCAACCGACCTCTAGCCTGCAACTGCCCAGCTAACCACTGCTTACGCGCAACGATAGGTTCGATATTTGCAGACAGATAAGTCCCAACTTCCTCTCCAGCAATAACCCTGATAATAACATTTTCCAAATCACCAGAAGCAATCACAGTTGACGCACCTGAACGTGACGCCAACCGCGCTGCACTTACTTTAGTCGCCATCCCACCACGACCTAAACCACTACGACTTTCTCCCGCCATAGAATCCAGACGGATATCATCCGAACTAATCTGACTGATTAAAACTGCATCCGCATTAACACTGGGATCAGAGTCAAATAAACCTAATTGATCAGTCAAAATAATCAATAAGTCTGCTTCAACCAGGTTAGCAACCAAAGCACCTAAGGTATCATTATCACCAAAGCGTATTTCTTCTGTTGCTACCGCATCGTTCTCATTAATAACCGGCACTACCTTATAATTCAATAAGGACATTAAGGTACTACGTGCATTTAGATAGCGCTTACGGTCTGATAAATCGTCATGCGTCAGTAATACTTGCGCCGCATGCAAGTCATGCTTCTGGAAATTACTTTCAAAATTTTGCACTAGACCCATCTGCCCAACAGATGCAGCAGCCTGCAATTCATGCAAAGTTTTAGGTCGAGTTTTCAGACCCAGGCGTGACATTCCCTCTGCCACCGACCCCGATGACACCAAAACGACTTCAATGCCTCGCTGTGTTAATTTTGCCATCTGCTCGACCCAGATAGTAATGGCTGCCTGATCTAAGCCCTTGCCACCATTCGTTAATAAAGCACTGCCAATTTTAATAACAACCCGCTTTACATTTTTGAAATCACTCCGGCTCATTCTCTTTTTCCAGCTCTTTTTCTAACAACACCTGCTCTTCTAAAAAGGTCATAATATCAAACATTAAAGTTCGCGTTCCCTCTGATTTTAAAGCAGATATTTGATAAACAGGACCAGTCCAGCCCAATTCATCAACAATTTCCTGACAATATGCCTGCTGATCTTCCCCATCGTGCAATCTATCCATTTTATTCAATATCAGCCAACGGGGCTTATTAGCTAAATCATCACTCCATTTTTCAACTTCTTTGATAATTTTTCTTGCTGCCTCAACGGGAGAGTCCATGGATTCATAGGGCTTAACATCCACAAGGTGCATCAATAATTTAGTTCGCGCTAAATGCTTTAAAAACTGCAAGCCCAAACCCGCGCCTTCAGCAGCACCCTCAATAACCCCGGGAATATCCGCAATCACAAAACTACGCTGATCATCAACACTCACCACACCTAAATTTGGCACTAAAGTAGTAAAGGGATAATCGGCAACTCTTGGCTTTGCCGAAGAAACTGCACGAATCAAACTGGACTTACCTGCATTCGGCATGCCCAACAACCCTACGTCAGCAATTAAAGTCAACTCTAACTGCAGAATCCTGTGCTCACCTTTAGATCCTGTTGAAGCTTGCTGTGGCGCACGATTAATACTACTTTTAAATCGAGTATTCCCTAGGCCATGAAAGCCGCCTTGAGCGACCAATAATTTTTCACCTACCTGAGTAAGCTCACCGAAATTTTCATTAGTTTGCTTATCAGATACACTCGTTCCTGGCGGTACAGAGATATAAATATCCTCCCCTTTCCTACCAGTACACTGCCGCCCCATACCATTTTGACCTCGTTGCGCTCTGTGTACAGAATGAAAACGAAAATCCACTAAAGTATTTACATTTTCTGTGGCAAGCAAATATACACAACCACCATCACCACCATCACCGCCGTCAGGCCCGCCTTTAGGGATATATTTCTCGCGCCGAAAACCAATACAGCCGTTCCCACCATCACCCGCTTCAACGCGAATCTCCGCTTCATCAACAAATTTCATAAGCTAAAACCTACTAAAACACTCAGCCTTTTTTAAAAAACAGGCAAAAAAAAACCCCGCCTTAGGACGAGGTTTTATCTATTCTACACAATCTAAATGCTTAGTATTTAGTAACTAAGCATTTTATTGCATCAAATAATTATGCTGCAACGATGCTAACAAATTTACGCTTTTGCGGTCCTTTGACTTCAAAAACAACTTTTCCTGTTGCT
Source organism: Bathymodiolus platifrons methanotrophic gill symbiont (assembly GCF_002189065.1). Taxonomy (GTDB): domain Bacteria; phylum Pseudomonadota; class Gammaproteobacteria; order Methylococcales; family Methylomonadaceae; genus Methyloprofundus. Next base: position 8,633 of record NZ_BDMN01000029.1, on the reverse strand, counting down.
GTTGCAAATAGCGTGTGATCTTTACCACAACCTACATTTGTTCCTGGGTGAAAACGAGTACCCCGTTGACGAACAATAATGCCACCTGCATTAACACTTTCGCCACCGTAACGTTTAACACCTAGTCGATTCGAATTAGAATCGCGACCGTTCTTAGTACTACCACCCGCTTTCTTATGAGCCATTGTTAATCCTCGTGTTAAGCAGAAATGCCAGTAATCTGGACTTCTGTGTAATATTGACGATGACCCATTTGCTTCATGTGGTGCTTACGTCTTTTAAATTTAATTATTTTAACTTTCTTATGTCTACCTTGAGCAGTCACAGTTGCAGTAACTTTGCTACCGTCAACATAAGGCTGTCCAACTTTAACAGCATCATCAGACTTGACCATAAGTACATTGTCGAATTCAACGCTGTCGCCCATACCAAGCTCAAGTTTTTCTATTTTTAAGGTAGTACCTTCTTCAACACGGTATTGTTTACCGCCAGTTTGAATTACCGCATACATTTGCGTCAGCTCCATCAAGCAATATCTATTAAAAGTGAACAGAGGATTATAATCACAAAAGAAACTCTCGTCAACCTAAATAAACAGAAAAAAGTAATGCCCTACAAAATAACACACGACAACATTTAACACCATAAGGTATTTTTAAACGTCATGTTCTGTTAATATAAGCGAAATAATAAATTGCTACAGAAGCTTTTTAAGCCTTAATTCTATAAATTTTAAGAATACGAATCAATGACAGTTTCGCAAAACTCTAACAAAGCTCACACGCCAATTGATTTTGCTTCAATTCAATCATTAACTGAAAATGAAGCCAAAGCAGTTGATCAGTTAATTCTTGAAGAATTAACTTCAGACGTGGTTCTTATCAATCAAATCGGGCATTACATTATTAATAGTGGCGGCAAACGTTTACGCCCTATGCTATTACTACTGACAGCAAAAGCCTTAAACTACCAACAAGACAATCATTTGGTATTAGCTGCTGTTATTGAATTTATTCATACCGCCACCTTACTGCATGACGATGTTGTAGATGAGTCCGACTTGCGCCGCGGCAAAGAAACCGCCAACGCAGTCTGGGGTAATGCTGCAAGCGTCTTAGTCGGCGACTACCTTTATTCCAGTGCCTTTGAAATGATGGTACGCACGAACAATATGCGCGTCATGGAAATTTTATCCAAAACCACGACCGCTATTGCTGAAGGTGAAGTTTTACAACTATTAAATTGCAATAGCCCCGCAACAACCGAAGCAAAATACCTGGAAGTCATCTCACGCAAAACTGCCATTCTATTCAGTGCCGCCACGAGATTAGGAGCGGTATTAGCTGATGCTAGCCCGGAAATTGAACAAAACCTTGCCGATTATGGCCAACATCTAGGCATTGCCTTCCAGCTTATCGATGATGCACTCGATTACACATCTAGCAAAGATAAGCTGGGTAAAAACCTGGGTGATGATCTAGCAGAAGGCAAACCCACCTTGCCGCTTATTTACGCCATAGAAAATGGCACTGAAGAACAAGCAAACATCATTATCGATGCGATTAAAACCGGTAATAGAGATTCATTTAATGAAGTCTATGCTATTGTTAAGGCGACCAACGCCATTACCTATACCGAGCAGCGCGCAGATGATGAGGCACAACAAGCCATTGACGCCCTAAGCAACCTACCGGACTCTGAATTCAAAAATGCACTGGAAGTGCTTGCGCGCTTTTCTGTACAGCGCAACTACTAAGAAACGAGAACTCCTCTACCTGCACATTTGAATTAGTTTACATTAATCACTGTCATCATACCTGCCTCAGCATGTTCAAGAATATGACAGTGGTTAAGCCATAATCCTTTATCTAATGGAATAAGGCCTATATCTATTGACTGTTTAGGTCCAATTAAAACCGTATCACGCCAGAAATTTTCCTGTACAGCCCTGCCATTTTTAGCAATGACTTTAAAAAACTGCCCATGAAGATGCATGGGGTGCAAACGTGACGATTTATTGGTAAAACGCAACCTGTAAAACTGCCCCGAGGTCAATTCATGCGTAGCATTATCAGGCCAGGTCTTATTATCAATTGTCCAGGAAATACCATAAACACCTCCCCGCTTGGCATTTAGTATATATTCATGCTCAATGGGAAGTTTTATAGCGTCAGCCCAGCGCGGAAATTGCCTGGCACGTGGCGAATCAAATCCTGGTGTTTCTACCGCTTCTTCAGCAGCAACTTGTAAAAAGGCTAAAGCACTCTTTTTTCTGCCATAAAGATTCTGCACTGACAGGGATTTTCCTGCAAATGCTTTAGGGATAATAATATCAAGATCAATTCGATTTCCAGGGGCAAGATAAAACTCCCGTAGCGGAAAAGGGGCCTCCGCCAACATTCCGTCCACCGCTATAACATAAGGCACTAATTTAGCAAACGAAGGCGAGAAAACTCTGCCATTAGCAACATTTACCATTCTAATCCGAATTCTTTCTCCAGCTTTAACCTGAAATGCAGGCTGGTACCTCCCATTAATTGTTAATACATTTCCCCATCGACCATCATGCGCAAGGTCGTGCCTGGATACAAAATTTGTAGCGACTTGCCTGTCTTTTGTTAATAGCCAGTCATCCAGGACCCAGACGAATTCCTGAGAATATTCTGGCTCCTCTGCATCTTCAACAATCAGAACACCATGCAGTCCTCGCTCAATCTGTTCTGCAGCCTTAACATGAGGATGAAACCAGAATGTACCCGCATCTTTTGGCGTAAACTGATAAGTAAAACTTTCACCCGGCTGAACAGGGGGCTGGGTGACTCCGGGCACACCATCCATAGCATTAGGCACACGCACTCCATGCCAATGGATTGTCGTTGCCTGAGGCAAATTATTAGTTAATTTAAGCTGCAGTGTTTCGCCTAGTTTTATTCGGATAACCGGGCCAGGAACCATTCCGTTATAGGCCCAGACTGACGTTTGATAAGGAGGAATGATCCCGACATTATCTTCAAGCAGCAACTAGCTCAAAAGATTTAATTGTCCCTGTTGGCTGCCGCGCTTCAGGGTAAGCGCCTGTAAATTCATTTTTAAGCGCTTCCCTAAGATCAGAGGCCAACAAACCAGGCTGCTCTGCTGCTCCAAGATGGAATGACAAACACAAACTAAGAAGACTGAGAAAAATCAGATTAATTATTTTCATATGTAATTGATAGTGAATTAAATGTCTTGTGCGAATAATCCTTTGCTTTCTATAAAGCCCATTAAAATTTTCCCTTTTAATTTAAAAAAGATTGCGTCATAAAAAGTATTTTTATTCATATTGGTAAAGTTTGGTCGGCCTGTAGAGCGGATTTTAGTCCGCAACTCGTATAAATTCAGATCATTATTTCTGAAGCTGAGGTTTATTGCTGCTTCAGATCCCGGTAAAAATTTTCATAACGCTGCCTCTAATGTAATGCCCCTTCCTCCAGCAGCATTACCCGCCGTCATCGCTACTATACCATTACCCGACTACCTACTGGTTTTTGTCTTTCTCGCTTTATTATCACTCGTCCGACAGACTCAATTCCCTTTGAGACCGTTTAGGTTCTCCTAGGTTGCATTCAATTACCATAGTTATTATGGTATAAACGATATTATTGAAGTCAATGCAACACAAAGTAAATTGATAAATAAGCGCTAAAGTAGTATTCTTCGCACTGAGGCTTCGAAACCTCCAAGCGTATCACTATCTTGAACAACACCGTAACCAATTTGTTGGCATATGGAATAAATGAAGACGTTGAGATTCCAGTAGAAATAATCTTTAATAAAGATCAGCTTAGAATAAAGTCACCCTTTGATTTCCCCCCATACTTTTAAGAGGTTTTTTATTTACCGCTATGGAAAAACCAAGTATTCATTTTACCAACGAACTGGCTGAATTATTAAAACCATTTGAGCAATCACTAGAGCAGCTAAAGAAACAGCCACTAAAGTTAATTATCCATGCGGGCACACCAAAAACTGGCACAACGAGCTTACAAACCTACCTTGATAAAAGGCAACGGAAGCTAAGAGGCAAAGGGATTCTTTACCCACATAACCTTGAAAGCTTACAAAATCCCAGCGCACCAAAACACCAATGGTTTGAAAAAAACTTAGTCACAACACACCTGGAAAACTTCCTGGAAAACTTTAAGAACATAATCTCGCAAGCTAAAAAAGACACCCACACCATCATCCTGTCATCTGAAGGTATCTATAATTACTGGTGGGACTTTCCTGACGAATCAAAAGATATTTTATGTGAGCTGGGTAAACTCTTCGACATTGAAATCTGGGTATGGTTTCGTGAACCGCTCGTTTTTATTGAAAGCTATTACAAACAATGTATTCGCAACCCACAAATTAAAAATAACCCATGTTATGGCAAAAACTTATCTTTTGCTGAAATGTTAGATATCGAATGGTTTTCTCAACATTTAAACTATCAAGGCTTCGTCACCGAATGCCAAACACTGTTTGGTAAAAACAACGTTTCAGCATTTAAATACCAAGGTGATGTAGTACAAGAAGTCATCCAGAAATTAGGGTTAGCAACTCCCCACGACAATCCGACCCCAAGGCAAAATAAAAGTTTAAACAGTGCTTCGGTAGCATTACTAAGAACGATAAACCACTATGACATTAAAGCAAAAGACAAAGAGCTTTTGATACCTCATTTAAAAGAAATTAACGGGATTCTTGAGGGTTACGCAGATGATAGCTTGATTGATGAAGAATCTAAAAAAAGAGTCCTGAAGCTCGCTAATGCTATAAAGTTCTGAAATACTGAAAGAAATAATGGGCTTAGGCCTTGAGTTGTACATCATAAAGTTTTACATGCATGCATAATGCAAGACCCTATTTTCCTTTTGGTGCCATTAAGAATGGCACATAAGCAACAGCTCCACTATTAATCGCTGTATTTACTCGTTCTTCTAAATCTTTAATCTCGCCAATTCTAATGTGATTCTCTTCGCTCAGTGGATCTAGTTTTACTTTTACCTTTCCAGATCATCTATAAAGCTTGATGGGCGTGTAGAGCGGACTTTAGTCCGCGCCTCTCGCCGCCTATAGCGGACTAAAGTCCGCTCTACAAAAAATAATCCTTCAGATCAATATTCAATTTTTTTCGGAGCACGACGATGCTGTGCTTTGCCGTTAATGACCCATCATTAATCAGGCTTTCTGATAACTTAATTGCTTTTGACATTAATTTAATCATCACCCAATAAATCTTAGTACAGACTTAGGAATCTGGAAATAAAATAATTGTCCAGTATTGGGCAGGATTTTTGTCCGTTTTCTGCGTTGTAGTAACAGGCGCATAGCAGGCTACGCAACTGTTACTACAACGCAGAAAACGGACAAAAAGACCAGCAGTTTTGGATGATTATTTGTTTCCATCTCCCTTAACCTTCCCAATTAAAAGACTTTTTCATTACACCAGAATTCGCAATTCGAGGTCCCTGCACTTTCCCTCACCAATCAGAAACTTGACAACTTGACCAGATAGATACTATTGTGTAGTTCTCATTCAAAACACATGAAGATCCATGCAAACCATTCAAGTAGGCCAATTAAAATCCGAGTTTTCTTCCGTACTGGAAAAGGTTCAAAACGAAGGAGAAACCTTCATTATTGAATTTGGCAAAAAACATAAAAAAGTTGCCATGCTAGTTCCTTATAAAGAAGAACTAAAGAAAAGAGTCTTTGGACAATTACAAGGCACATTAAATATCCCTGATGATTTTGATGACGAACTGGCAGAGATCAATGACATGTTTTACGGCAAAGAATAGAAAATATGACTATTATTATCGACTGAAGTTTCCCAATAATTATTTATGGTAAAATTGAAACTATGCTACAACTATATGAAAAAAATAGTCTTTTCATTCGTTTCAAATGCTATTGCCTAAGGGGAATTAAGTAGGGGTTTGCTATAAACATGGCAAAACCACCTAAAATAAACCTCGATACACCAGCATTGTGTATTTCAGCTACTCAATAATTGGGAAACTTCAGTTAACTAGTTACCTGCCTGCTATAAACATGGCAAAACCACCTAAAATAAACCTCGATACACCAGTATTGTGTATTTCAGCTACTCAATAATTGGGAAACTTCAGTTGATAAGCAACAAGGTATTGCTGGGTATTTAGCTTGTATTTATACACTTGAACACCGCTTAGATCCCCTATTTTCATTTCACCAATAGATGGATATGATTTCTTTGACCACCTTATCAAGCGCTTTCTTTTCGACACTGTGCATCTTTTTAACTCGGCGCTTAAAACTACTGGTTTGCTTGACTATCATCCGAATTGATAATCAGAGACATCACCCGCTTTACTTTCTTCTATACCGATTAAAATACCTTTAATAAACCCTAAAGGTAAATCAGGGTTTTCATCCGCTATTTTTCCAATCCTGGCCCAATATTCGATTTGTTTCGGAGCACTACGGTGCTGTGCTTTGCCATTAATGACCGCATCATTAATCAGGCTTTCTGATAACTTAATTGCTTTTAACATTGATTCAATCCTCATCCAATAAACCTTAGTATAGTATACCGAAGGTTTCATATTGAAACCTTTTGAATAATTCATGTATCGTAACAAATCATTTTCTTCTCATTCCCATGCTCCAGCGTGGAAGTTCAGTTCGCGGTGCTCTGCCTCACGAAATTCAGAGCGTTCCCACACCTAAGGGATGACGTTTAACAAGGATTTTAAAAGCAAGAAATTTACACCACTGCCTAATTTGAAGATTATATTCGATATGACTTCTATTTTAGAACAGTAAGCTAAGCTTAATGTGGTCATTGTTCAGTCCCCCTCCAGGCAAAGAGGGGTTAGGAGAGGTTTTATTAGAAAAACTCTTTTCAACCCCTATTTTCCCATTGGAGGAGGTAAACAGTTACTTGATGTGAATTATAGAGATCATGAATTATCTGGGAATCGACCCTTTGGATTTGATTTGGTTTGTTGGGCGTATTCTCAAACTAAAAAAGGGGGTGATTTTATTTTTCAGTAAGGATAAAGGCAGGACTATAACGCAAAACACAAGACTTGACCCTTTATTTCGCTCTAGAAATACTTGTACGCTTTTCTCTGCAGCGTATTTATTAAACAGGGGGGAGACATTAGCCGCAATCAGTAATTAGCAGCTAATGCCCACAACGAAATAGTTAGCCTCTTTATTCTGCTTCAGGCATGAAAAAGGACAATCCGAAGATCACCCTTTATTTATGAATACAAGAGAATCATTGGCTCAACGAATAAAGCTTCTACATCAATAACCTAGCTTCTGATGAACAAATCAACAACACTGCCCCTTATTTTGCTCCCTAGTAACTCAAGCACACTATCAATAGTTAGGAAATATATTGTCATCTATTAACTGCTTGCAGCTTTCTATGTCATCAATGTCTTGTTGTGTTGTGTTAGAGCTGGTAAGACTAACCCAAACAGAATTGCTATCAGTGATAGCACCATAACTCGAACTATGTATTTAGCAATTAAGGCATCAATTCCCGGTCCGTTTGTTCCAAAATCAAACTCTTTATACTCTAGAAAGACTGAGACGTACGAAAAAGGGGACCATGATGTGACGTAACCCACATAATCTGTATAGGGATGGTGTGTATTACCTCCATTCTCGTATGTATTCAGTCTATCATTAGAATAACTAACCATCTGGATAACGGTTGATTGTTCCGGAATCAGCGCGTGCATACTATCAGTCACCTCTTGGTTGAATGCCGGACAGTCAACCGGCGATATGGTACGCGCACATGGCATTTCAGCGTCTCCAGCAAGTTCGTCTCTTTTTTTATTATAGTGCTCCAAGATTTTTAAATTCGGTATTGACAAATTTGTAAAACCCTCTTCTGTTAAAAATTCTTCAGATGCATCGTGAGCTTCACAAAATGCGACACAAAGACCATAAAGTCCTTTGGTGATTCCATCCTCTTGTAGAATATCACATTGACTTTCAACGGCAGGAGTATCACCATCAGGCGTTCCCTCTGCAACTACCGGAGTAGTCACTGAGTACACTAATACAGTAAGTATCGATATTACTATTGAATTTATTTGTTTTTTTCATGGTAATCCTCTTTATATTTTATAAGTTCGTATTCCATTGGTTTTTAATCTCTTTTATCACCAATGTTGGCTGTAGAATACTAGGATTAGTTCGGGGAGTCCCTACTTTTGCGAAAGCTCATTTTGGGCGTCCAAGCCCAAGTTCGTGGCAAAAGCTTAACGGGACTGATTAAAATCTGCGATGCCCTGATTCGCCCTGCGTCCACTTATAAAAACCCTAGAGGGTTTTTTATTTAGTTACCTCAAATGGCTTGACGCGATGTCGGAATGCCTTGTATTTTATCTACGCAAAAAAGACGCTTCGAGAAAACACCCGGCCCTATCGCTATCACGGACTAAAAATCTTCACTTCGCTTAAGCTCCGTTTCCAGGATTTTCAGCGTATGCTGTACATGAGGCTATTGTCCCGACTTTTAGTGGTAGTGCAGGGACAACTGTCCTGAATTGAGATTACCGAGTTTTTTCTTTGCTTACCTAACAACCAGAATAGTTATT
>NZ_BDMN01000028.1 GCF_002189065.1 Bathymodiolus platifrons methanotrophic gill symbiont | reverse complement strand
AACTGAAGTTTCCCAATAATTATTTATGGTAAAATTGAAACTATGCTACAACTATATGAAAAAAATAGTCTTTTCATTCGTTTCAAATGCTATTGCCTAAGGGGAATTAAGTAGGGGTTTGCTATAAACATGGCAAAACCACCTAAAATAAACCTCGATACACCAGCATTGTGTATTTCAGCTACTCAATAATTGGGAAACTTCAGTACTTAATTCCAGTTGGTTTTTTACGCCCAGTTTACTGTAAATAACGGTCAATTGATTACGCACTGTTTTTTCACTAATAAATAATTTCGCACCAATCTTCTTTGCTGTTAAGCCTTTAGATGATAAACAGGCTATCTGGCTTTCACGGGGAGTGAGCGTGTTAAGGGGCAAACTGGAATCTGGCGAATTTTCTTTATCAGTAGAAGTAGTTGATATGTTTTTAGTCTCTTGTGTATTCTGTTGCCACATTTCAGCCATTAATGCTTTATCAACCCATATAATGTTGTGTAAATGAACATTGCGAATGGCTTTACAAAGCAGCTCTGCTGTCTCGCTTTTAAGTACAATACCTACGACTCCATAACGCAAAGCAAGTAAGTGAGTTTCTTTATCTTTAGAGGCTGTAAATAGCAGTATCTTACAGTTTGGACAATGCTCTTTTAATCTGGCAATACAGCCAAGACTCTCGCCATCATTCAAGGTTACATTGAGTAAAATAACACAAGGGTTAAGAGTTGATGCTAGCATTAAAATCTCTTTACAACTTGCAGCTTCTCCAATCACTGTTAAATCATGCTCTTGATCCATTATACTTCTCAACCCATGACGAACAACTTCATGGTCTTCAGCAATCAATACCCGAATGGTTTTCTTGTTTTTTAGCTGCATAATGGATTGAAATATTAACGCTCACGAATCAAGAATAATCAAACGAGAACCGATAAACTCAGGAATTTAGTAAATTTTCGTTCGAAACCAGTGAATCATACTACATAATAAAGCAATAATCCTGCAACTGCTCTCCCGCTAAACACTTTCTCTGGCTGAATAAGAGTATTACAGCAATTAGGTGGTAATTAAGAATATGTAGGAGGCAGAAATTTATCCTGGCCATGAGCCCACCATCATATCTATCAGAAAACCCTGCTTTTTTTGTAAATTTCAACCTTGAAGTCGATTGATAAACAGCGCATGAATCCCGAATTGCGAAAGCTCTACTTTTTAGCACCGGAGCTTGTCTTTTGGTGGTAAACGCTGCGCTATTCCACCCTACACAGGGCACTGAAATAACTATAATTGTCCCCTTTACACGACATCAGTGCTAAAATCGACAGTCTCAATTACGCCATTTACTTTAGGATATGACTGACTTGTTGAAACTTCCTGTATCTTCATTAAAACTACAAATTAGCCAGACAGATTACTCTATTCTTAGTGATAACAAGAATACCCGGGCGACTAATATTCTTGGTCAGGAGCGCGCGCAGTCAGCCCTTGGATTTGGGGTAGCCATGCAAAACCCGGGCTACAATATCTATGTTATGGGCGAGCCGGGTACAGGGCGCTTATCCATGATCACCAATCATTTAACGCCTATTTCTCACAGCCAGGAAACGCCGCCTTCCTATGCTTATGTTGAAAATTTTGAAAATAACAGGGAGCCGGTTGCTATTGAACTTCCTGCTGGGCAGGCCCAGGTATTTTGCAAAGATATTAATCGCCTGATTGATAATTTAATTGCAACTTTTCCAGAGGCTTTTGAAAGCCCCAGCTACCTGCAAAAAAAGACTGCTATAGAGCGCACCTTTAACCAACTCTATAATAGCGCTATTGACATAATTGAACAGCGCTCTAAAGAAAAAAATATTGCGCTGTTTCGTGATACCGAATCCATTACTTTCGCGCCAATACGCGATAACAAGGTTCTGGATGAAGAACAATTCAATCAACTTTCTCAAGAAGAGCGAGATACTTTTCATAAAGACACGGAAGCACTGGAAGACTCTCTGGGTGATGAGTTAATAGAACTTCCTCAATGGCGACGTGCTCTGGTTGAAAAAAACCGACAGCTGGATAATGTCACTATCCGCATGGCTATTTCGCCGTTATTCAAAGAACTCACTGATCGTTATCAAAATATTGATAACGTCATTACCTATCTTAGCGAAATTAAAAAAGACCTGGGCGAAACCATTAAAGACCTGTTTGTGCAAACGCAGTCATTAGAAGGGATTAGTGACAGCACAAAAAAACAGCTATTAAAAGACCAGTATCAACCTAACATACTGATTAATTATAAAGAAAATACAGGCTCTCCTGTTATCTATGAACCCAACCCAACCTATCAGAACCTGTTTGGCCGCATAGAATATAGTAGTGATCAAGGTGCATTAACAACCAATTATCAGCGTATTTGTCCCGGCTCATTACATCGGGCAAATGGAGGTTATTTAATTTTAGATGCTGACAAGCTATTAAACTCTCCCTTTGTCTGGGAAGGCCTCAAGCGCGCGTTAAAATCAGGGCGTATTGAAATTGAGGAGCCATACTCAGAGCTGGGCATTAATACAGTCACCCTTAAGCCAGAAGTTATTCCACTCAATATTAAAGTTATTCTGGTCGGTTCAACAGAGATCTATTACTTATTGCAAGATCTGGATGATGAGTTTAATGAAATGTTTCGCATTCTGGCAGACTTTGATTACGACATCCCGCGCAATGCAGATAATATGCAGGCTTTTGCGCAACTTATGAAACAGCAAGCTCATGATTCAGGAGCTAAACCGTTAGCTGAGTCTGCGGTTATCAGCCTGATGGAACATAGTTGCCGCCTGGCTGAACATCAGCAACGCTTATCAGCCCATATCAATGATGCCCTGGAAATTATTGGCGAAGCTAACTTCCTATGTAAGTCTACAGAAATTGATAGTTTAGATATAGAGCAGGCACTGAGTGCACGCGAATATCGTAATGGCAGAATTGCCCAAAGCATTCTGGAAGAAATGCTGGATGGTACTATATTAATCAACACTTCCGATAGTGTGATAGGTCAAATTAATGGCCTGACGGTACTGGAAGTCGGCGGTAGCAGTTTTGGTGCACCATCGCGCATTACTGTAACAGTTTATCCTGGCTCACGCGGCATTGTTGATATAGAACGTGAAGCTGAACTTGGCCTGTCCATCCATTCCAAAGGGGTGATGATCTTAACAGGGTATCTAGGCAGCTGTTATGCGCAAGAATTTCCTCTGGCCATTTCAGCCAGTATTGCTCTGGAACAGTCTTATGGACATATCGATGGCGATAGCGCATCACTTGCTGAGCTATGCTGTCTTATCTCTGCCTTAACACTCACGCCAATCAAACAAAGTTTTGCCGTCACGGGTTCAATCAACCAATATGGTGAAGTACAGACCATAGGGGGAGTTAATGAAAAAATTGAAGGCTTTTTCAAACTCTGCAAAGGCCGCGGCTTAACTGGCGAGCAAGGCTGCATCATCCCACAGGCTAATATCCGTAATTTAATGCTAAAACAGGAAATTATTGATGCGGTTGCCAATAATGAATTTGCTATTTATGCTGTTGCCAATGTTAATGAAGCACTAGAACTACTAACAGGTGAAAGTGTCGGCAAGAAAGATAATAATGGCGAATACCCTGAAGATAGCCTAAACTTCAAAGCAATCTCCAGACTAAAAGAGATTTCTGATTTAGGTCATGATAAGGATGAAGATAATAATGAAGACGAAGCGGAGTCATAAAGCAACTATCCTTCTGGCATGGGTACTGCTATGTTCATTCAAGGTACATGCAGATACCACGCATGACGCTATATTCAAGGTTATTCTAAGCTCAAACAGTCACCCTTACTTTAACGAAACGTATAGCAGCACTGAAAAAACAAAACTCAAAAAACTTTATAAGTTAAATCAAAATCAGCTGTTCTGGTTTAGTAGTAAACACCCTGTTCAGGCTATCAATCAGCTACTAGCGCTCTATACCGATGCTCCCACACAGGGCTTAATTAGTAGCGACTACGCTGAGCAGCACCTCAAAACACAATGGCAAAACATTCAGCACAGTAACCCTGATTTTTATCAATTTGCAGTCTTTGACACCGCATTTAGCCTAACTTTTTTACGTTATTTAAATGACTTACACTATGGGCGCGTTCCTCCTCAACTCCTGGGTTTTCGCCTACAGCAAAAAAAAATCATTGATATCACAAGTGCCATATTTGGCGCATTACAAATCAATGCAATCAGTTCACTTATTGAGGATCTGGAGCCAAAATTAAAACCCTATCAGCAACTTAAAGTAGCTCTGGCTAAATATAGGCGATTAGATCAGTATTTTAAAAAACCATTACATTTCAAACTTGAACGCAGTTTACGACCAGGCGAGTGGTCTACCGAGGTCAGTAAATTACACCTTTTTTTTGAAGCACTTAATACGCCCTTCGAGCTCCCTATCAAAACCCATACCATCACTAGTAATACTTATACTGATGATATCGTGATCAAGGTTCAAAATCTACAGACAAGACATGGACTCATCAACGATGGCATTATAGGAAAACAAACACTTGCGATATTAAATACGCCTTTCAGCCAGCGCGTGGAACAGATTGAATTGGCTATGGAACGGATGCGCTGGATACCTGAGCAGCAACAAGGTCCTTTTATTCTGGTTAATATTCCAGCATTTCAGTTATGGGCTTATGACACCAAACAAAGCCATGACGATGTACTCAGTATGAAAGTCATCGTAGGCAAAGCTAAAAATAAAGTCCAAGGCAAGAATAAAAATGAGGACAAACTGCAAACACCCATTTTTACTGCTGAATTAAGCTATCTGGTTTTTAGTCCTTACTGGAACATTCCTAAGAGCATCCTGACTGAAGAAATTCTGCCTTTGCTTGAGAAAGATCCCGACTATTTACAGAAAAATAATATGGAAATCGTATCCCGGTTTACACATGATGCTCCGGTATACGCTATCAATGAAAACAGCATAAGTCGCCTATACAGTGACCAGTTAAACTTACGCCAACGCCCCGGACGTAAGAATGCTTTAGGGAATATCAAGTTTATTTTCCCCAATAATTACGCCATCTATTTGCACGATACACCAGCACTGTCTTTATTTAAGCGCAATAAGCGTGACTTTAGTCATGGTTGTATTCGCGTTGAAAATCCCAATAAATTAGCACAATTTGTTTTAAGAAAGCAGCCAGAATGGGATGCACAAAAAATCCAGGAAGCAATGCAGGCAGAAAAGCCCAGCATTGTTGATGTAGCACAAAAAATCCCCGTGCTTATTTTTTATAGCACGGCTTTAGTAACTCAGGCAGGTCTGGCCTTTTACCCTGATATATATAATCACGACAGCACTTTAAAATCATCCTTAGCCCAGCGCAGTGAACTTTTCACAACACTACATACATCCATGGTTGCTGCCTTTTAATTTTTAGGTTCTGTAATCAGAAGTGAGGATTTAATAAATACGGAAAGTATAGTGTAGGATTCTGGATTGTTACTCTACGAAACTAAAAATCCCGATTCCAGATTATGAGCTAAAAATTTACCAGGATCTTACGCGCCCAGTATCGATATGGACAAAGTTTGAACGCGGATAATAGCCGACACCACCACGAGCCAGGTTCATTGCAGCCTTTTGAATATCCCTGGCAGCTATCCCTTCAATACGAATATCTTAGGCGCGCCATGCTACCTCACGAAATTCCGGGACTCCTGTCGCCGTAATTCGTTCACCTACGCAGCGAATAGGAGATGCTCCAGCCGCCCTGCGTCCGCCACCGACTGAGCACAA
>NZ_BDMN01000027.1 GCF_002189065.1 Bathymodiolus platifrons methanotrophic gill symbiont | reverse complement strand
AGGCATTAAATTTCTACAACAATGTATACTAGCATAAGCTAAAAGTTACAGCAGTGTTTTTAAGCTCCCCATCCCTCCCAAGCCCTTTATATATAACCACTTTCTAATACAGGCAGCACCCAGTAATGTATCCCCGCCCCAGAAAAACAGTGTGTTAATTGCTGCTTCAAGACAGCTAATTGCTGTTCAGGCAAATACATCTGAAAACGTATTTGCTTCTGCCTGCCACCTGTTCAGCCAAAGATAAACCTTCATGCCCACTAGTATGAGCATTGACAACCAGACTACTAAAGCCATCAGCCGCCTCTATTGAAAGCAGGCAATCAACAACGGCCTCTTCTAATAAAGGAGGCACATTAAGGGTTACCAGATACTCTTGTCCGTTCATACTTGCTCCTGCTTTGCTTCACCAAAAATCTCATATAATATGGGCAACAAGATCAGCGTTAAAAAAGTTGATGATACTAATCCTCCAATCACAACAATAGCCAGGGGCCGCTGTATTTCTGATCCAGGCCCCGTAGCAAACAGCATCGGCAACAAACCAAATGCGGTTAAACTTGCAGCCATTAATACTGGGCGCAATCGACGCTCAGTTCCGACAATAATGACTTCAGCCATACTCATTCCGGTTGCTCTTAGTTGATTAAAATAGCTCAGTAATACCACGCTATTAGGGACAGCAATTCCAATAGAGCAATAAAGCCTATGGATGCAGGTACCGACAGGTATTCTCCCGACAACCAAAGGGCAAAAACTCCGCCTATCATAGCCAGAGGAATATTCGAAAAAACCAGAACTGCCTGCCTGACAGAGCCAAAGGTAGTAAATAACAATAAAAAGTGATCAGGGCAGCCAAAGGTAATACCAAGGCAACGACTAAAGATGCACGTAAATTACCTAAAAATAAAACCAGTAAAATCATCACCAGACCAATCGCTTGCAACAAAGCATTAGTAACCGATGACAGTGCAGAATTAACCAGATTACCTCGATTATAAAACACCTCAAGCCTAACCCCATCCGGCAGACTACTATTGATTTGCTCAAGCTTTTTCTCGATATCAGTAACAGTCTGACCTGCATTTGCTCCGCGCAAACTAAGCACCAGACCTTCTACCGCCTCACCTTTGCCATTACGACTTACCGCACCATAACGCGTCAAAGAGCCTAGTTAATCATGGGTTACTTCTGTCGAACCCTCTGGAAACATAGGAAGTTGTCGCTGAGCCATTAGTTTTTTCCGGCAAGTGTAGTCTCGGTTAGTCTACGAATAATGTAAAAAGGGTATCATTACAAAATCAGAGGGATATGAAAAGAGTTACTTGAATTTCATGGGCAAAAAGTTTGTTATTCGTTGATTTTAATGTAATTTAATACTTAACTGGGGGGATTTATGTAAAGGTAGAGGTCTGGTGCTCTGAACTTTGGCTTTAAGATTGCACCAAAAGTAGCTTATCCAGTTGAGTCCATATCATTCTGCCAGAACCAGCCACCCTCGGCAATTAACTGACACAATAGATTGGCTGAGGTTTCGTCTTGCACAATGCCTTGCCAATCAATGACCGTCAAAGTACTTTGTTCGGTTAGCAATGGTAAATTACCAACCCCAGCCATACCGACCGCATAACTTTCACCCGCCATAAAAAGTTGTCCGCCCATTTCATTGGCACTCCAGGCAAAGCGGCAATACAAGTTTCTTTGTAACAGCTGTCCCCGCTCAAAATAAGCATTCAGCTCATCAATACTCGGCAACTCAGCTCTAGCTTCTGCCGCTAAAGCCGACAAGCTTGGCTTGGTCTCGCTAACGAATTTCCCAAGTACTGTTGCCAGAACAGGTTCGGCTTCATCTATAGCCTGGTGTAACATTTGCTTTAACCTTGCCAGCGCAAGACTATCAATTTCAGCGCCATGCGGAGTCAGTAATAGATCTGGATCTTGATACCTGTGTTTGCCCAGTTCCTGCTCCAGTAAAGTATTCACTACCGCATCCAGCATATCCACACTAGCTGGCGCACGAAAACCAAAAGAAAAGGTCATACACTCATCCAGCGCAACACCATGATGCGCAAAATGTGGCGGCAAATATAACATATCTCCTGGTTCTAGATCCCAGCTTTGATCGGGGGTAAATTCTGCCAGAATCTGTAATTCTAAACCATCAATTAATTTAGCTTCATGTATAGGCTGATCACCAAGCTGCCAACGTCGCGTTCCCATTGCCTGTAACAGAAACACATCATAAGCATCAGTATGCGGCCCGACACTACCAGACTCTGTCGCATAACTAATCATCAGATCATCACGACGCCAGTCGGGTATAAAACGTAACGGATCAAGTAAGGTTTGTAATTCAGGCAAATGCTTATCAACATCCTGCACCAGCATGGTCCAGTGAGTTTCAGGCAAGCGATCGAAATCACTTTCCGATAGAGGCCCCGCTGTAACCTGCCAGGCGCTGTCATTCTCTCCATACTGCTCAATCAAACGAGACTCAATCTCAGGCTCACAGGCCAAGCCAGCTAATTCTTCTGGTGAGATAGGTGACTGAAACCCAGGAAATGCTTGCCGAATCAATAATGGTTTTTTCTGCCAGTATTCCTGTAAAAACTGCTGTTGGCTAAGACTAGTATTAAAAAAACCTGTCACACGGATACTCTTTGTCTATTATTTCGCTCAGCCTCCAGCATTTGAATAACGGGTGTTGTATCAGGACGTACATTTCGCCACAGATAAAATGCTTCTGCAGCCTGTTCAACCAGCATGCCTAAGCCATCAAGACTTTTACTTGCTTGTTGCTCACGCGCCCAACGCACAAAGGCAGTAGGCTTATTCGCATAAGCAAGGTCATAGCAACTGCCCTGCTCTGCTAATATCCCTGACACTAAAGGCGGCAACTCATCACTCAAGCTTGCTGAGGTAGCATTTAAAATCAGATCAAAGTTTTGTCCGGCCAAATCCGCATAAGAACTACCGCTGATGGCCCCTTTATGGCTAAACTCATCAGCTAGAGTTAGTGCTTTTTCAACAGTACGGTTGGCAATAGTAATGGACGCTGGAGACTCTTCCAGAATAGGCAAGATTATCCCCCGACTTGCACCGCCCGCACCCAGGATAAGAACCCATTTTTGCTTTAATTCAATGCCGTGATTATCTTGCAAGTCTGTAACTAAACCGATACCGTCGGTATTATCTCCTAAAATACGACCATCTTCTTGTACTAGCAAGGTATTAACAGCTTTAGCTAGCTCGGCTCGCTCAGTTCTTATCTCTGCTGCTTCCCAGGCTAGCTCTTTAAGAGGCACCGTACAATTTAAGCCGCGCCCACCCTTGGCAAAAAAATCTTTAAGTTCCAGGTCAAACTTATCGGCCGGAACTAACTGCGCGGTATATTGCATAACTTGCTGCGTTTGCTCGGCAAATAACTGATGAATGCGCGGTGATTTACTATGTTTGATCGGTGAACCAAAAACAGCATATTGATCTATCTCACTCATCCCTGCTGCTCCTTCAACCACTGAGCAACTGTTTTAGCATAATAAGTCAACACAGCATCACTACCTGCCCGTTTAAAAGATAACAAAGATTCTAAAACCACCTGTCGTTCATCTAACCAGCCATTAAGGCTTGCTGCTTTAAGCATGGCATATTCACCACTGACTTGGTAAGCAAATACTGGCACAGAAAATTCATCTTTTACCCGACGAATAATATCCAGATAAGGCATGCCGGGCTTAACCATCACCATATCAGCACCTTCTTGCAAGTCTAGCTGCACTTCGCGTATAGCCTCATCCGAATTAGCCGGATCCATTTGATAGCTAAATTTATTACCTTTACCTAAGTTCCCTGCTGACCCTACCGCATCCCGGAAAGGTCCATAAAAGCTAGAAGCATATTTAGCCGAATAAGCGAGAATCTGGGTATTGATATGCCCTGCAGATTCCAGTGCCTCACGAATTGCACCAATTCGCCCGTCCATCATATCCGAAGGGGCTACTACATCTGCACCTGCTGCGGCATGTGAGAGTGCCTGTTTAACCAAGACCTCTACGGTTTCATCATTGATCACATAACCCTGTTCATTAATTAGCCCATCCTGACCATGCGAAGTAAAAGGGTCTAGAGCAACATCCGTCATAACTCCTAATCCCGGGCAAGCTGCTTTTATTGCTCGTACAGCACGTTGCGCCAGACCGTCTGGATTATAAGCTTCAGCAGCATCGTCCGATTTCACACTAGCAGGTGTCACCGGAAATAAAGCCAGCATGGGTATACCCAAAGCAAAGCATTGTTTAGCTTCCTGCACCAATAAATCAATCGATAACCGCTCTACACCTGGCATAGAAGCAATGGCTTCTTTTTTATTTTCGCCTTCAATAACAAACAAAGGGTAGATTAAATCATCACATGAAAGCCGGTTTTCCGACATTAACCGCCGGGAAAAATCATGATAGCGCATCCGGCGCATACGTGTTGTAGGAAAATTAATGCTATTATTCATACCGTTTATTTATAAAATATAAAGATCGCTTACAATTTGATACATTGTACAGAAAACACATTCTATACTGAAACCCTGACCACTATGACTACGCAATTATTACCCCGCACTTTACTGCTTGGATTTTTCTTATTACTAAGCACCACCGCAACAGCTGCTACCGAGAAATTACTCGCGCCACAATTAGTGATCGACAACACTTCACGCGCCTTACTCGGTAAACTAAAAGACCCGGCTTTTGCCAGTAATAAAGTCGAAATTCATACTTTCGTCGATAAAGCCATTTTTCCAAATGTTGATACGGTTCGAATGTCTGCACTGGTTTTAGGCAAACATTGGCGCAAGGCAAGCAAACAGCAGAAAAAACAATTTATCGCGGCCTTTAAAGACCTGTTGGTTAATACCTATTCCACAACATTTACTGAACAGTTTAATGACTGGACTATTACTTATTTACCATTAAAACTAAAAGCCAGTGATAAAACTACCACCGTCAAAACAATTGTTTCCCAGTCAGGCAAAGCCGATGCAAAGATTGATTATTCCATGGTACTCCGCCATGATCAGTGGAAAATCTATGACCTTAAAGTAGAGGGAATCAGCCTGGTTATTAGTAACCGTGAAACGTTTAGTCAACTGATCAAAAATTCAGGTTCTTTAGACAATGTAATTGCAGAGCTGGAGGCAAAAAATAATAAGCTATAGTTTTATCCCTACTCACTTTTAGGAACGCACAAAAACAATGGAAGAACTGATACAAATTATTCAAGCAAACATTCAATATGCCCATTATATTATTTTTGCAGCCTTACTATTAGCAGGTCTCAACATCCCGGTATCAGAGGATGCCATGATTTTTATTTCCGCTCTTTTAGCAAGCAAGCACCCTGATTATTTACCCCATTTATTTATTGGCGTCTATCTGGGTGCTTATTTTTCCGATTTAATCTGTTATAGCTTAGGCAGGTTTTTGGGACCTAAGTTATTTAAAATACGCTTTTTTGCCAACATGGTACCACCCGAAAGAATCACTAAAATATCGACCTACTATGAAAAATATGGGGTAATAACTTTAATCTTAGGCAGGTTCATTCCATTTGGCGTTAGAAATGCCCTGTTTTTAACTGCGGGTCTTGGAAAGATGAGTTTTATAAAATTCGCCTTGTCTGATTTGCTGGCCTGTACAATCTCAACGTTTAGCTTCTTTACTTTGTATTTTCACTTTGGAGAAAGCGTAATCAACTACATAAAACAAGCAAATATTCTGTTTTTTGCGATGGCGTTTATTTTACTGGGTGTTTTCTGGTACCGAAAGAAACGGGCGGTTTAATGCTCACTTAAATATCATCAAGTAACAGGATAATCACAATTGAACACTTTGTCCTCTAAATTTGAAATGAGCACAATTCTAGGGGCGGTTCTTAAGAGCTTGTGAAAGCATTCAATGTAGGCTGTGGTTGAGGTACGAAACCCAGCAAATTAAAAGCTGGGATTACGCAAGCTTCATCCCAGCCTACAGAAGCCCACTATAACTGGGGTCAGAGTAAAGTTAACTCCCATTCTTAGCCTTTCGCCAACCAATGGGTCGACCGCCTTTCTCAGGTACTAACCTCCTTCCTGTAAGCGTAGTCATTTGCTGCTTAAAGTAATCACTACCAATTGCCATCCCTTTGTTTGTATTTGATCTAATCTCCTCCAGAAGAATATCATCCACATGATGAGAAAACAATGCTCGGTAGCTTTTCAGCCGATCATACTCTGTCTTGCCTAAGCTCAAATACTCTGAGTGTGGTGTGCATAAATCAGAGGACTTCCCCAATGCATTAATCTGGTAACTTGACCAAGAGTATTCAGCAGGATCAGTCACCATGCTGGCTCTCACAGGGTTAAGCTCTATGTATCGATAGACTTCCAGCAGGTACTGCTCTGCCTGTACCAAACATGATTTATAGCGTCCTTCCCAGAGTGTTCCAGTCCGCTGATACTGATAATTGAAATATCGCACATAGCTCCGACCCAAGGATTGCATCATGCGGCCTATAGCTCCCTCCTGTTGTGGTGTACACAGCAGG
>NZ_BDMN01000026.1 GCF_002189065.1 Bathymodiolus platifrons methanotrophic gill symbiont | reverse complement strand
AGTGTTATTCCTCATGGGTTTTATGACCTCAAACGAAACACAGGATATATCACGCTTGGAACGAGTCATGATACCAGTGAATTTGCCTGTGATAGCTTATTTCAATGGTGGGTAAACGAGGGTATTATTCATTATCCTAAAGCAAAATCATTGTTGATCCTTTGCGATGGTGGAGGGAGTAACAGCTCACGGCACTACATTTTTAAAGAAGATTTACAAAAGACTGCGAATGCACTTGGATTGGAAATTAGGATTGCCCACTATCCTCCTTATACCTCCAAGTATAATCCCATTGAACATCGTTTTTTTCCTCATGTGACTCGTGCTTGTGAAGGTGTTGTATTTGACTCGGTTGAAACAGTTAAAACATTGATTTCTAGAACATCAACGTCAAAAGGACTAACAACAATTGTTCACATACTCGACAAAATATACGAGACAGGACGAAAATATGCCGCTGACTTCAAAGAAATAATGCCGATTGTATTTGATACACATTTACCAAAATGGAATTACCGTGCAATTCCTCAAGAATAATTAATATCGGGAAGTTGTTTCGTGCTTATTCCTAAGTCCGTTTTAGGTTTTGTGATTTTTTTATAATCTTCAAATGAAAGAATAACCACAGCATTATTTCCATGTTTTGTAACAAACTGGGGTTCACTTGACATAGCATTTTCAACCAATTGGCTAAATTTGCTTTTTGCATCTTGAAGTTGCCATGTATTATTTTTCATTGCGTCTAACTCCTTATCATAAAAACTAGTCAGACTAGACTTTATATTCATTTTTAATATTTGTCAATTCCTTGTGGTGCATAGCTCCTTCTTCAGCTGACGTAAAAAGGGGCGCATTTTTTACCCTAGCAACCTAAACCACCTAAATATCTTTCATAGCTTGGTGTGACACTTTAAAAAATTAGTCTGCCAACCCAGTCTCGCGCATGCAAATAATCTTTATACAATACTGCTTCTGGGCTACCTTCTTCCGGGCTCCAGTCATATTTCCAATGCACTACCGGAGGCATAGACATTAAAATAGATTCGGTACGTCCGCCCGATTGCAAACCAAACAAGGTCCCACGATCATAAACCAGGTTAAATTCCACATAGCGCCCACGACGATATAACTGAAAATCACGTTCACGTTCACCATATTCTGTTGCTTTGCGTTTTTGCACAATGGGTAAATAAGCTTTTAAGTAATGCTCCCCCACACTTTGCATAAAAGCAAAACTTTGCTCAAACCCTGGCTCATTTAAATCATCAAAAAATAACCCACCTACCCCTCGAGTTTCATCCCTGTGCTTGAGATAAAAATATTCATCACACCATTTTTTGTATTGTGCATACACCTCTGCGCCAAAAGGGTCACAAGCTGCTTTAGCCGTTTCATGCCAGCTAATAGCATCTTCTTTAAAGGGGTAAAATGGGGTTAAATCAAAGCCCCCACCAAACCACCAGATAGGCTCTTCACCTTCTTTTTCTGCAATAAAAAAACGTACATTAGCATGTGAAGTAGGTATATAAGGATTATGTGGATGAATGACCAGTGATACTCCCATCGCCTGAAAATCACGACCTTCTAGTTCCGGACGCTTTGCCGTTGCTGAAGGCGGAAGTTTATGGCCAAATACATGAGAAAAATTCACCCCTGCCTGCTCAAAGGTTTTACCGTTTGTTAATACTCGCGAACGGCCACCGCCTCCTTCTGCTCTGTCCCAGGCATCCTCAACAAAGACTGCTCCGCCATCTTCTTTTTGTAGTCCTGCACAAATACTATCTTGCAAGCCTAATAGGAAAGCTTTTACCTGCTCAATTTCATTTTGACTAATGTGTGCCACTATTCATTTTCTCCTTAAAGTTTATTTCTACGTACAAAGTGGCAATTATTAAGTAAAATTAACACTCTGGTTTTATGATAATTAAAATGAATTCACAAAAAGATACTTTATACGCAAGCCCACTAGGGAATGTCGATGGTTTTAAATTCGATAACAGTGTGGTTGATGTTTTCCCTGACATGATACAGCGTTCTGTACCTGGATACAGCGCTATTATTTCAGCTATTGGTTTACTTGCCAGCCGCTTTGCACAGCCGAATAGTCTTTGTTATGACCTAGGTTGCTCATTGGGTGCTGCCACTCTTTCCATGCGTCATAAAATAGCGGCACCAAACTGTAAAATTATAGCTGTGGATAATTCCACTGCCATGCTATCACGCTGCCAGAAAATCATAGATCGAGACACTGCAGCAATTCCCGTTGAGTTAATTTGTAGTGATATTCAAGACATTAATATACAGAATGCATCTGTGGTTGTATTGAATTTTACTCTACAATTTATTCCTTTAGTTGATCGTGATGCCTTTATTAAAAAGATATATGCGGGGCTGCTGCCTGGTGGTTTATTAATTCTCTCTGAAAAGCTTTTGTTTAAAGACACAAGACAACAAGCCTTACAAACAGAAATGCACCATGCCTTTAAAAAAGCCAATGGCTATAGCGATATGGAAGTAAGCCAGAAACGTGCCTCACTGGAAAATGTTTTAATTTCTGAGTCATTCGCTGAACATAAAAACCGCCTTCTGCATTCAGGCTTTGATAGTGCTGAAGTCTGGTTTCAATATTTTAACTTTGCTTCCATGTGTGCTCTGAAATGATTGACTACCAACCGCTTTACGAACTACTAACTGAAAGAGGCGCCGTGCATTGGAGCTCCATTTTAGCAAAACAAATTCAGCAAAAACTAAATCCGCAAGCACATGGTAATTTCACCAAATGGAATGCTGCCGTTGAGCAATTACCAGTACCCATTAACCCGAGTATCCAGCTTAATGATGAGGGGTTTAAAATTGGTCAGACTAAAGAATTATCAGCAGCTGCATGGCAACAACTGGATGCCGGCTTAAAAAACCTGTTCCCCTGGCGTAAAGGACCTTATGATTTATTTGGTTTACATCTGGATACCGAGTGGCGTTCAGACTGGAAATGGGATCGTATTAAAGACCATATCACCTCATTAGATAAGCGCCTAGTTCTAGATGTTGGCTGTGGTAATGGCTATCACTGCTGGCGCATGCTTGGAGCAGGTGCGCAAATGGTCGTTGGAGTTGACCCTGTGCAGTTACATGTATTACAGTTTCAAGCAATACGTCGCTTATATGGTGAAGCTCCGGCGTATGTCCTGCCCTTAACTCTGGAAGAGATACCTGAAAAAACTAAAATTTTTGATACTGTGTTTTCCATGGGAGTACTTTACCACCGCCGCTCGCCCATTGATCATTTAACAGATTTACGCGATTGTTTACGCAGTGGTGGCGAACTGGTTTTAGAAACACTGGTCATCGAAGGTAAGCAAGGCGAAGTTTTAGTACCCGAGGGCCGTTATGCGCGTATGCGTAATGTCTGGTTTTTACCTACTTGCGATACTCTGGTGGGCTGGATGAAACGCTGCGGTTTTAAAAATATACGTGTTGTCGACGTTAATCAAACGAGTATGCAGGAACAACGATCAACCCCGTGGATGACCTTTAACTCGCTAGAAGATTTTTTAGACCCTGACAATCCAGATTTGACCATTGAAGGGCATCCGGCCCCGAGGCGTGCAACTATTATTGCCACGATTGATTAACTTTTCTAGTTCCCCTGTTCCTGCATAGGAAAAAGGAAAAACCACATTTTCTCCGTAGGTCGGGTTTACTCCAAAGGCGGAATCTAGAAGGGCGAACTGAAGTCCTCCCTAACCTGAGAGGCTTGTATACAAAACTTCGTATTTTTTTAGAATTTGCTGATGAAAACTAGTGGGGAGCCTCGCCCAATCACGCGCTTCTACAATGATGGGAATATTACTATCCTTTAACTGCTCGCAGAAGTTCATTACTTGTTCCCAATCTAAGCGTCTAGAATTAGCGCCTCTCATCACCAGGTCCAAGTCACTCGCGTCATGATTAGTCCCATTTATCCGGCTACCGTATGCCCAGACCTCAAGTGGCTCATTAAAATTTCTTTCTATCAGTTCACAAATCCGCTTCTGGTCATTTTCTCTTAAATCAATCATGCTGATTTTGCTTATCAATGGCTATAACCAGCGACTTTGCATCCATAATAAACTGAGGTAACACTTTTAGCGTATCTTCGGCAAAACCTAATCCATAATCATGTGCCGTAGTATTTCTATTGTCACGATAGTTTAGCCACCTTTCCGTTTCTTCCAGGCTAATAATGCTATGCAAGGCTGCCTGACGAAAAATATCTTTAAAGATTAATTTATCAGCAGCTTTATTACTATGGAAGTAGGGTTTCAAGGTTTTTTTAAGTAATTTACCCGATTGCTCAAGAATAATCTCAAATTCCTTGATACAGGCCGAACGATACATTTCATACTCGATACTGTCAGGTTCACTATCTTGTAGAAACGTCAACGCTCTCCCTAAGGCCTGTATGCAACGCTCCAGGAATTGAGTATCAATATCAGTCATAGTTTTCTGGATTGAGAAAAATCTTCACTTCGAATAAAGAAGTCGTGCGATACATTCGCTTCTAAAGCCCCTTTTACTGTGAGCCTGGTTGGCTCACAACCCTAATAAAATCACATAGTATAGTAGTATCAAGAAGTTATTGGCGGGCTAAAGCCACACTCTACTCGAGCACAGAGAAATACTATTTTACATTGCACTCGCGTGACTGATGACTTGAGTCGATGCCAGTTCAAGGCCAAGCTTATAACATTCACTTGCACGCTCCTGATCATCTTCCTCTGCCAGAAAGTTGCCTAAAATACGATAGGCTTCGACAGTCGGCTCGACACCAATGCTTTTAGCTAGATATTTCTTAGCTTTGTCAGCAAACTCACATTTAATGGAGATTTTCCCCAGAACACGCAATAAGATAGGGTCATTACCGTGCTGTAACAACCATTTTTCAGCTATTTCTAACTGTCCACGAAAATCTATAGACTGAACACTGCCAAATAAAACTAGCTGGGTCATATCCCATTTATTATTTAAAGACTTAACCAGGTCTTTTTCAATTTTCGCTCCTGCACCCGCTTCAATCATTGCAGCATAATAAATAGCCGGAACGCCTGGCATGGTTTTAACATGCTCTGGAACACCGTCCCAAAGCTCCTGAATTTCACGAGCATCCGCATGTTCAGCAGTTTCTTTTAACAACACGCTATATGTTTCTACTTCTAATAGCTTGACCTCGGCCTCCATAAAAACTTTATTTTCATGAAAGGCAGGTAACAACGCACGTATCGCTTTCCAGTCACCTAACTGCTGGTAAGTCTGGTGCATCATCTTTAGAACACTGGCATGCGAAGAGTCAATGGAATGTAATTTTGTCAGCGTTTCCAGAGCCTGATCAAATTGTTTTTGCGACAGGTGTAACTCAGCTTGAGTTAAACCTACTGCAACCTCAGAACCTGGCGCATCTTTCGTGGCACGCTGTAGATATTCATCACGCTTTTCCATTGCTCCACGCGAATGCGCTGCTCGTGCAGCCGTCAAGTAGTGTATTAACGGGGCTCCGCTATTAGACGCATGTTTTATTAATGTATTTTCAGCTCTCTCCCAGTTACCTTCAGCCGAATCTACCAATCCTGATATCAATGCATCTTGTGAACGGTTAAATTTAACCGATTTACCACGCATTTTTATTTTTCCCGGCAGACGAATTAGCCAACCCAGGACCCTGAACAAAACATAGAAAATAAAGAAACTGATAATAAGCCCAACAGCAAAAACAATTAGCGATGTTTCCAAAGCCCAATGACCGATACCAATTAAGACATAGCCCGGATCATCATATTGCAGCATCCACTCATGGACAATAAAGGCAAACCCGACTGCGGCAATTAAGGTTCCTAGAAAAAATAGAATATTTTTCATAACTCAACTCTCCTGTTATTGAGTTTTCTGAGTAGTGGGCTGTGTTAAGCTCTCTACTTTAGTCTCAGGTTTTGTTGAGGACTTAATCTCTGCTGCAGGTCGTAGAGCTTTATCCGTTTCCAGTCTTAATTTGGTAATATTTCTTAACATTTTAAGTGACTGACTAATATCCGGAAAATTACTCCGAATCTGTATAAGCTTTAACCTGTCTAATTCACTCATGAAATGCTTATATTCTGCATCTTTCGTAAAATTCTTATTTAACCACTGGACAACATCTTTAATACCAGCCTGATAAAGTGCATCATCATGCTGTACCAGGGCAAGCTTAACAATAACCAGTTTGGTACTTAGCTGCTCATTTATAAATGCTTTCTGTTCCGGGGTAATTATCTCTGTAACCGGGTTATCTAAACGTCTAATAGTAATAATACCTTCAATTTCAATTAAAGCATTATCTAGCGCATCATTTAAATCATCAGCAGTCTGACCTGATGAAGCGTCACGAGCATTTTCTTGATCTTTTCCCTTACCTGAGTAGGGTAAAAAAACGTTTAATTTAATAACATCTTCTTCCAGCATTTCCAAGGTCGAATAAATACCGACAACATCCGCGACTTGTACTTTATTTACTAATGCAATTTCTTTAGTGATTTGCCCCCTGACTTTGAATTCAGCAGTATCACCACTCTCTCGCAAGCGATTATCGGCTGCTTTTAATGCTTCAATAGTAGTCGAGACATCTCCCATTAAGTGCAAACGACGGTTAGCAACACTTAATAGGTATTCTGCATCGGCAACTAACCAGTCACCACGAGTCTTGCCCAACTGTCTTTGAATACGCTGTATAGATTCTTTTAATCGCTCTGCTGTGTTATCTAGGCGCTCATTATGTATATCACTATGCTCATTTAGTTTGTGCTCATAGTTAGTTTCTTTACTATTCACTTCCGCACTTAAATTGGTCAATTGACTCTGAATCGCAACTAACTGTTCCTGATAACCAGAAATTTGTTTGGTTAATTCTTGCATCTGCTGAGTATCTTTACTCAGTTCACCACCTAAATCCTGCTGTTTGTCACGTAACTGTTGTAATAATAGAAAGCCTGCCCCAGCCAAACCTAAAACAACCAATATAATAACCAGCCCAAACCAGGCACCATTTCCAGATTTTTTTTCCGTAGGTACCGATACCGGTGTTGGTGTTGGCGTTACCTCAGCTTGATTTTGTTCTTCTATAATTTCAGCCACATTCTTCCCCATTCAATAATGCGTTTATCATTGCTGCATCGGATGCTTCATCAGCAATAATAATATTCTTAAACCCTATTGTTTTAGCCATTATCTGTACTCGCTGACTAATAACAATTAAAGGTATATTTAACAAGTGCTTGTTAAAGTCTTCTTTAACAAGCACTTTTACCAGATTTTTTAGTGCATCTCCACTATATATAAGGATAGCGCTAAGCGTTTTTTGCAGCAGATAGGCGTCTATGATTTTATTATCGGTTATTGGTAATACCCGCTTATAGACTTCCAAATAATCTACCCTAGCGCCGCGTTCACGTAAGCTATCCGCTAATAATTCACGCCCCCCTTCACCTCGAATTATCAGGCAGGACTGTCCAGACAACACCTGCATTTCCGGCATTGCCAAGATTGCTTCACTATTAAAACCTTGCTCTGGCATTAACACGTGGCTAAGCCCAGAAGCGGATAAAGCATGATAGCTAGCTTTACCTACAGCAATACACGTTAATTTTTGCAAACGATCTATTTTGCCATTAATTAGCTGTAGTGCAAAATTTACTGCATTAACACTGACAAAAATGACCTTTCGATATTGTTCTATATTTTGTATTCGCTGTATATCTTTCGTGGATAACGGCTTAGCCTGAATGTCGATTACTGGAAAACGAATAGCATGCCAGCCTTGCTGCTCAATCAACTTACACAAGTTTTTAGATTGATGATCCGGCCGTGTGACCAATATATTTTTTCCTGTCTGCATCATTTTCCCTGCCAGACGCCCTTAAACTCTAATCATACAATTCTTTTAATACCTCAGCAGCACCACTTGCCAGTAACTCATCAGCCACTGCCCGACCAATTGCTTCAGCATCTGCTATGGGGCCTGTTTTCTCAGCCCGATAAATAACACTACCATCAGGTTTACCTACTAATCCACGCATATATATGTGACCACCCTGCAACTCAGCAAAGCCCGCAATAGGCACTTGACAGCCACCATTCAAACGTTCATTCATAGCACGTTCTGCTCTAATTCTAATGGTACTTTCTTCATCCTGTAAGGGAGCTAGCAACTGGTTCACCTCTAGATCATCCACTCGACACTCAATCCCGACCGTGCCTTGCCCTATCGCTGGTAGGCTTACAGTACTATCCAGTTGCTGAGTAATTCTATTGGCAAAGCCTAAGCGTTTGAGACCTGCACTTGCCAGGATAATCGCATCATAATCACCCGCATCCAGTTTAGCTAAGCGTGTATTGACATTTCCTCTTAAGGATAATATCTTTGCATTCGGCTTGTTCTCAGCAATTTGGCATTGCCGACGTAAACTGGAGGTGCCAATCCTGGCATCAGCAGGTAAATCTTCAATCGATTGATACTTGTTAGATACAAAGGCATCAGTAGGGTCTTCACGCGGCAATACAACTGCCAAATGTAAGCCCTCAGGAAATTCAACAGGAACATCTTTCATGGAATGTACCGCTATATCAGCCGTACCTTCCAGCATCCCTTGCTCTAGCTCTTTAACAAATAAACCTTTGCCACCAATTTTAGCCAAAGGAGCATCTAGGATTTTATCGCCCTTGGTCACCATTTTAACTAATTCGGTTTTTATCCCAGGGTGAGCTTGCTGTAATCTATCCGCTACGTATTCAGCTTGCCATAAAGCTAAAGGGCTCTGTCTTGTTGCAATTTTAATAATTCGTTGAGTCACTAATTGTCCTGATTTCCATTTTCCATAACGCCTAACATTGTACCTTTTTTATGCTGCTTATTAGCATATTTATCTGTGTTTTTCTTGCTCGAGCAGTTAATTCTTAAAAAATGCACGCAAACGTCTCATATCTTCTATAGCTGAAGTTTCCCAATAATTATTTATGGTAAAATTGAAACTATGCTACAACTATATGAAAAAAATAGTCTTTTCATTCGTTTCAAATGCTATTGCCTAAGGGGAATTAAGTAGGGGTTTGCTATAAACATGGCAAAACCACCTAAAATAAACCTCGATACACCAGCATTGTGTATTTCAGCTACTCAATAATTGGGAAACTTCAGTTCTATAGTTATAACAATAATAAAAATAAAAAGTAACTGGCACCTTATTTTCACCTGAAATCAGATAACGATTTTTATGCATATTATTGAAAAAACAGCATTACATTCATTGCATACTGAATTAAAAGCAAAAATCACGCCTTTTGCCGGATATGCAATGCCATTACATTATCCTCCTGGAATTATTAAAGAACACCTACATACCCGCACCAAGGCGGGCCTGTTTGACATTTCTCATATGGGGCAAATTCGTTTAACAGGAGATCAATCTGCTGCTGAACTAGAAAAACTAGTCCCTAGCAATATACAAACTCTACAGCCTGGTCAGCAACGCTACACAGCATTGACCAATAAATCAGGCGGAATTATTGATGACTTGATCATTGCTAACCTTGATAAATATTTGTTACTTATAGTTAATGCATCACGTAAGGACGCCGTTGTACAGCACTTGCAGATTCACTTACCACATCATTGCCAGATAGAATTACTGACAGAGCAGGCTTTATTGGCACTTCAAGGGCCACAAGCCGTTACCGTACTTCAACAGAATGAAAAGCAGCTTAGCAAAATGCCTTATATGAGCATCAGGCAAACAGAAATTAACAATATCCCATGCACTATTAGCCGCAGTGGCTATACAGGCGAAGATGGATTTGAAATTTCCGTTGCTAATATTTTCGCCAACAATCTCGCGCAACGCCTCCTCTCTCATACAGAAGTATTACCTATCGGCCTGGGTGCGCGTGATAGCCTACGTTTAGAAGCTGGGTTTTGTTTATATGGCCATGAGCTTTCAACAGAAATCACTGCAGTAGAAGCAAACTTATCATGGCTAGTTGCAAAAGAGCGAACTGATTATTTAGGCGCAAAAAGAACACTTTATCAATTTCGTGAAGGGGCACAGCACTATCGAGTGGGCATCCAGACCAGCGGAAAAAGCATACTCAGATCAGGAACAGATTTATACGATTCGCAGGGCAATAAAGTCGGAAAAATCAGCAGTGGTAGTTTTGGTGCAAGCCTACAAAAACCGGTTGCCATGGCCTATGTAATTGCAGAAGTTATTGCACCCGGCACCACCTTTTTTTGTCAACAACGCGGGCATGATATCCCTGTCTCACTCACCCCTCTCCCCTTTGTAAAACATCGTTATTACCGCGAAACCAAGAGCTAACCACTACTATCTAGGGTGCTTATTAATGCCGACTAAAAACATACCTTTATCTGAACTAGAAATGCGCGGTAATTTCGTGCAACGTCATATAGGCTCCAATAAACAACAAATTCAAGAAATGTTAGATGAACTGGGACTAGATTCACTCGAAGATATAATTGCTGCCGCTTTTCCTGACAATATCGTCGACCACGAGCCTTTAGAGCTTGTTGATGCCATCAGTGAACGCGCTGCAATCATTTACTTACGTAAGATCCGCGCACGCAACAAAACTTTTACCTCCCTCATCGGCATGGGTTATTACGATACGGTTATGCCTGCAGTCATAAAACGCAATGTCCTGGAAAACCCATCCTGGTATACTGCCTACACCCCCTATCAAGCGGAAGTAAGCCAGGGACAGGGACGACTAGAAGCATTGCTTAATTTTCAGCAAGTCATTATAGATTTAACAGCAATGGATATTGCAAATGCCTCTTTATTAGATGAAGCAACAGCCGCTGCTGAAGCGATGAATATGAGTCAACGCATCAGCAAAAGCAGCTCTAATAATTATTTTGTCGATAAGCTTTGTCACCCACAAACTATTGCCGTATTAGAGACTCATGCAACACCACTAGGTCTGAATATAGTATTAGGAGATCCCTTAAAAGATTTTGCTCAACAGCAATGCTTCGGCGTACTTGTCCAGTACCCAAATACTTTAGGCGAGATTAATGATTTCAGCTTGCTTGCCAGCCTAGCCCAGGAAAAATCAGCATTAATTACCATTGCCACTGACTTGCTCAGCCTGTTATTACTCAAAGCACCCGCTGATTTCGGTGCAGACATAGTCATTGGCAATGCGCAACGCTTTGGTGTGCCAATGGGTTATGCCCCCCCCCACGCGGCCTTTTTTGCCTGCAAGGATAGCTATAAGCGCTCCATGCCAGGCAGATTAATAGGCGTATCCCGGGATATTCATGGCAATACAGCTTATCGCATGAGCTTGCAAACCCGGGAACAACATATCAGACGAGCAAAAGCGACCAGTAATATTTGCACGGCACAAGTGTTATTAGCGGTATTATCCGGGTTTTATGCTGTTTATCATGGCGAATCTGGTCTACGCATGATTGCTCAACGCGTACACCGTTACAGCCAGGTTCTGGCTCAGGGATTAAAGCAATTAGGCTATCAAATCAACACAAGACCCTATTTTGATACCATTATCATCCATACCCCTTACAAAGCCCATCGTATTGCCGCTAGAGCTGAGGAGAGAAAAATCAATCTACGCATTATCGATAAAGATACACTGGGTATTTCAATGGATGAGAGTAGTTCTCGAAGCTTGATTAGACAACTCTGGAAAATCTTTGCATTACCTACGCAGAGTATCCCGGATTTAATAGAAATTGATAAAATATGCCCCACTTGCATTCCTGCCAATTTACTAAGGAAAGATAAAATTTTACAACACCCCGTATTTAACCGATATCACTCAGAAACTGAAATGATGCGTTATATGCGTTTGTTAGCGAGCAAGGACATTGCCTTAGATCGCTCAATGATCCCCCTTGGCTCGTGTACTATGAAGTTAAACTGGGCAACTTCACTGCAAGCCATTTCACAGTACGAATTTAATTGCTTGCACCCTTTTGTGCCAACGCATCAGGCTCAGGGCTACCAGCAATTGATTGAAGAACTGGAAAATATGCTCTGTGATTTAACGGGGTTCTCAGCATTTTCGTTGCAACCGAATGCTGGATCACAAGGCGAATATAGCGGTTTATTAGTTATTCAAAAATATCATCAGGCATGCAACCAGGAATAACGCAATATTTGTTTGATTCCAGAATCAGCCCACGGCACAAATCCAGCTAGTGCAGCTCTGGCAGGCTATACAATTATTGAAGTACCCTGCGACAACCTGGCAATATTAACGTTGAGAAATTAAAAGAAATCGCTTCCCTGCATTCCAGTTTTATCGCTGCATTATGATTACCTACCCATCCACTCACGGTGTATTTGAAGAGTCATTTTGCCAGATATGTCAGATTATCCATGAGCATGGAGGCCAGGTATATTTAGATGGCGCTAATTTCAATGCATTGATTGGTATCAGTCGCCCTGGAAAAATTGGAGCTGATGTCGCCCATCTTAATCTCCATAAAACCTTTAGCATTCCGCATGGCGGAGTTGGACCCATAGGTCGGCGAACACTTGCCAACTCACCCAGTAGTACCAGGAGTCAACCCTGCAGCAAGCAAACATTCAAGCATAGGAACAATTGCAGCAGCCCCTTGGGGTTCAGCAAATACACTTAGTATTCCATGGGCATATATTGCCATGATGGGGGCAGCAGGCCTTAAAAGAAGCACTTTAACTGCCATTCTAAATGCCAACTATATAGCCAGAAATCTAGCCCCCTACTACCCAATCTTATACAAGGGAAAAAATGGCTGGATTGCTCATGAATGCATCCTGGATTGCAGGTCGTTTAAAAAAAGTTGCGGAATAGCAGTAAATGATATCGCAAAACACCTAGTTGATTATGGACACCACGCTCCTACCGTATCTTTTCCAGTACATGAAACATTGATGATAGAACCCACGGAAAGCGAGAACAAACCAGAACTGGATAGATTTTGTGCCGCAATGATCAGCATACGTAAGGAAATAACGGCTATAGAAAACGGAACAGCAGATAGGCAAGACAACTTATTAGTTAATGCCCCACATACTCAGTTAAGCCTGCTAAATGAAAACTGGTCGCACCCTTATAGCAAGCAACAAGCATATTTTCCGGATAAAGCTCAGTATGTCGATAAGTATTGGCCACCTGTTGGCCGTATAGATGAAGCTTATGGCGATCGCCATTTAAAATGCACCTGTGTTTAGTGAGTACTTCAAAACAGGGTAGAAAGCATGAATAAGTAACTCGGCAAAATTGAATTAACTTTTTTTAGAAAATATCCTGGTAATATTAATAGGCACGTAGAACGGATTTTATAGTCCGCCAATATATCAGTTTTCTACATTAGCGGACTAAAGTCCGCTCTACATTGATGCCTTACTTTAGTTAAGTTACTCTGGGGAACTTACAATAGTTAAATTTCTTGATAGCCAAAATCAACCTGATATGCAAAGCCAGTCACTTTCTTCATGACATAAAAAAACCAGCCTAAGCTGGTTTTTTTTTATTAGAAATAAAGAGAAATTAATCTTCTGCTTCTTCTAATTCAGGTCGATCAACTAACTCTACGTATGCCATAGGAGCTTTATCACCAGTGCGGAATCCGCATTTCATAATGCGCAAATAACCACCAGGACGATCCTGGTAACGAGGACCAAGTTCATTAAATAATTTAGTGACTATTTCACGGTCACGTAATTTAGCGAACGCTAAACGACGATTAGCAACTGAATCATTCTTAGATAATGTTAGAAGAGGCTCAGCAATTGAACGCAATTCCTTAGCCTTAGGCAAAGTAGTTCTAATTAATTCTTTATCAAATAAAGAAGTTGCCATATTACTAAACATAGCTTTTCTATGACTACTATTTCTATTTAATTGTCTACCAGACTTACGATGTCTCATACGGTTAAACCTTGTATTGTTATAAAACCGCTTGAGCTTGCTCAAGCAGATTTTCAGGCGGCCAGTTCTCTAGTCGCATTCCTAAAGAAAGTCCTTTTAGTGCTAACACATCTTTAATCTCAGTTAACGACTTTCTACCTAAATTCGGTGTTTTCAATAATTCAAATTCAGTACGCTGAATCAAATCACCGATATAATAAATATTTTCAGCTTTCAGACAATTTGCAGACCTGACAGTTAACTCTAAATCATCAACTGGACGTAGAAGATTAGGGTCTATCTGTTCAACTGGCTCATCGACTTCTTCAGGTATTTGCTCTTTTACTTTCTCAAAGTCAACAAATACTGATAATTGGTCATGTAATATAGTTGCAGCAAGTTTAATTGTCTCCTCAGGATCAATAGTTCCATTGGTATCTAATTCGATAATCAATCTATCCAGATTAGTCCGCTGCTCAACCCTGGTTGTCTCAACAGTATAGGCTACTGTAGAAACAGGGCTATAGGAAGCATCAACTTGCAACGCACCCACCACACCAACACCTAAACCCTCAGTTCTTGTGTTAGAAGGCTCATATCCACGACCACACTGAATGTTGATTTTCATTGATAATTTACCTTCTTCGGTTAAATTAGCAATAACCAGATCAGGGTTAATGATCTCAACATCATGAGTAGTTTGTATATCAGCAGCTGTAACAGGCCCTGAACCGCTTTTACTTAATGTTAATGTTACTTCGTTTGCAGAGTGTAAGATAATAGCCAATTGCTTTAAATTCAACAGCACATCAATAACATCTTCCTGGACGCCATTGATTACTGAATATTCATGCTCGGCATTTTCAATCTCGGCACTAACGACAGCACAACCAGGAATTGAAGAAAGAAGTACTCTTCTTAAAGCATTTCCCAGTGAGTGGCCAAAACCTCTCTCTAAAGGTTCAATAACAATTCTTGAATGATTAGTTGATTTACTTACAACCTCAACAAGTTGAGGTTTTAATAAACCAGTAACAGCACTATGCATTTAAAACCCCAGAATTTATTTAGAATATAGCTCAACTACTAGCTGCTCATTAATATCACTACCTAAATCAGCACGATCAGGTAAAGAATTAAATGAACCAGAAAAATCCTTAGGATTTACTTCAAGCCATGCAGGGAAACCATACTGATCAGCAACTGTTAGTGCATCACCAATACGCACTTGTTTTTTAGATTTTTCTCTAATAGAGACTTTATCGCCAACAGAAACTTGAGCAGAAGGGATATTATTAATATTGTCATTCACCAAAATGGATTTGTGACTAACTAACTGTCTTGCTTCTGCACGAGTTGCAGCAAAGCCCATTCTATAAACTACGTTATCCAGTCTAGACTCTAAAAGGTTTAATAGGTTTAAACCTGTTGCGCCTTTTTGTAAATCTGCTGATTTATAGTAATTTCTAAATTGCTTTTCAAGAACACCATATATACGTCTGATACGCTGCTTAGCTCTTAACTGAGTTGCGTAGTTAGAGTCACGAGCACGCTTAGTACCATGCTGACCAGGACGCTGGTCTAATTTACATTTACCTTCGAGCGACTTACCTCTGCTTTTTAAAAACAGGTCAGTACCTTCGCGACGACTTAATTTACAAGTGGGTCCTACATATCTAGCCATAATAAACTCCTAACTATACCCTACGCTTTTTCGGTGGACGACAACCATTATGAGGAATAGGCGTAACATCAACGATGCTGCCAATTTTAAACCCTAAGTTGTTAAAAGATCTTACTGCAGATTCACGACCTGGGCCTGGGCCTTTGATCATGACATCAAGATTCTTCATGCCGAATTCTTGAGCTACTTTGCCAACGTTTTCTGCTGCAACCTGAGCTGCAAAAGGAGTGCTTTTTCTAGATCCTCTAAAACCAGAACCACCAGAGGTTGCCCATGCTAAGGCATTTCCTTTACGATCAGTAATTGTAACTATTGTGTTATTGAAAGTTGCATGGATATGGGCAATGCCATCAGCAATTTCCTTTTTTATTTTTTTCTTTGTACGATTTGAACTAGCCATATTTATAACTTATCTTATTTTCTAATAGGTTTACGTGGGCCTTTTCTAGTACGAGCATTTGTTCTCGTTCTTTGACCACGCAATGGTAGTCCACGTCTATGACGAATACCACGGTAACAACCAAGATCCATCAAACGCTTAATGTTCATTGACACTTCGCGTCGTAGATCACCCTCAACGACAATTTTTGCGATTACTCCACGAATAGCGTCTAACTGCTCTTCGCTTAGCTCTTTAATTTTAATTGTCCGTTCTATACCAACTTCTTTACAGATATTAATTGCAGTTGGCTTACCAACGCCATAAATAGCAGTCAA
This sequence comes from Bathymodiolus platifrons methanotrophic gill symbiont, assembly GCF_002189065.1. GTDB lineage: Bacteria > Pseudomonadota > Gammaproteobacteria > Methylococcales > Methylomonadaceae > Methyloprofundus. Next base: position 40,816 of record NZ_BDMN01000026.1, on the reverse strand, counting down.
ACCAATTTCTGCATGTTTATGATCTGGTACATTAATTCCGGCAATTCGTGCCATCTAGATACTCCTAATACGGTACTCTAAAGTCAAGCGCTCAATTATAGCACTTGCACTTTATAAAGCAATAAAAAATTATCCCTGACGTTGTTTATGACGCCCATCTTTACAAATCACCCTAACTACTCCAGCTCTTTTAACAACTTTACAGTTACGGCACATTTTTTTTACAGAAGCTCGTACTTTCACAGCTCACCCCTTAATTAAATTAATTTATCTTTTCTTTAAATTTGCTTTGTTCATCAGTCCATCATACTGCTGTGACATTAGATGAGTTTGCATTTGCGAAACAAAATCCATAACCACGACTACAATAATCAAAAGAGATGTACCACCAAAGTAAAAGGGCACATTCCAATAAACAATTAAAAACTCAGGTAACAAACATACTGCCGTTATGTAAAAGGCACCAATCAACGTTAAACGTGTCATGACCTTATCAATATAAATGGCTGTTTGCTCACCAGGTCTAATTCCAGGTAAAAATGCACCTGATTTTTTTAAATTATCTGCTGTCTCTGTTGAATTAAATACCAACGCAGTATAAAAGAAACAGAAGAATACAATCGCAATTGTATATAGCATTACATATAACGGCTGCCCCGGAGAGATCGATGTGGCAATATCTTGTAACCAACCCATTCCTTCAGCGCTACCAAACCAACCTGCGATTGTAGCAGGAAACAAAATAATACTAGAAGCAAAAATTGGTGGAATAACTCCAGCCATATTTAGCTTAAGTGGCAAAAAACTACTTTGCCCAGCATACATTCTTTTTCCTTGCTGACGCTTAGGATAGTTGATAACAATACGTCTTTGCCCGCGCTCTACAAATACAACTAGAGCAGTGACCGCAATAGCCAATAAAAATAACAAGACAATAAATGCGCCATTAAGCTCACCTGTTCTTGCTAATTCCAAAGTTCCACCAATTGCAGAAGGTAATCCAGAAACGATACCAGCAAAAATAATCAGTGAAATACCATTACCCAGACCACGCTCGGTGATTTGCTCACCCAACCACATAAGAAAAACAGTTCCGGCAACCAGGGTAATAGCAGTAATAACTATAAATTGCATACCTGGATTTATCACTACAGATAAACCACCAGCTGTTTGGTTTTGCAATGCAACCGATACTCCAACAGCCTGGAATGACGCCAATAAAACAGTACCATACCTTGTGTACTGTGAAATTTTACGTCGCCCTGACTCACCTTCTTTCTTTATTTGCTCTAGCTGAGGAATAACAATAGCCATCAACTGCATAATAATAGAGGCAGAAATATACGGCATAATTCCCAGAGCAAAAAGACTTAATCGCTTTAATGCACCACCAGAAAACATGTTGAACATGTCAAAGATAGAGCCTTCTTGCTGCTTGAACATCGCCGCCAAAGCATCAGGATCAATTCCTGGTACCGGAATATGCGCACCAACGCGGTAAACAAAAAAAGCGCCGAGAACGAATAATAGTCTTGAACGCAATTCAGAAGTTTTTTCTAATTGCTCTTTCATTTGTGCGCTTGATCTACTCACTTTTATTCCTCTACTTTTCCACCAGCTGCTTCAACAGATGCCTTAGCACCCGTAGTTGCTTTAATACCCTTTAGGGTAACTGCCGTTGTTATTTCACCAGATTTAATCAGTTTAGCTACTTTAGTAAAAGCAGGAACGATGTTCGCTTTAATTAAATCATCAAGTGTTACCACTTCCTGACCTAGTTTAGCTATTTCGCACAATCTGACTTCAGAAGTAAATTTAGCTTTTCTTGATCTAAAACCTACTTTAGGTAAACGTTTTTGCAGTGGCATTTGACCACCTTCAAAACCTACTTTAGGCATACCACCACTACGTGATTTTTGACCTTTATGCCCACGTCCGCAAGTTTTACCAAGAGTTGATCCGATTCCTCGACCTACTCTTTTGCGATCTTTTTTTGAACCCTCAGCAGGCTTAATTGTATTTAAATACATTAGACTTCCTCTACTGTAACCATATAAGAGACTTTATTAATCATGCCTCTATTTTCAACAGTATCGATTACTTCAACCGTATGATTGATACGTCGTAAACCTAAACCCTGTAAACAGGCTTTATGATTTTTCAGACGGCCAATACTGCTCTTTGTCATTGTAACGCGTAATTTTTTATCAGCCATGTCAATTACCCTGTAATCTCTTCAACTGACAAACCACGCTTAGCAGCGATTTGTTCAGCATTATTCATATGAGCCAGGCCATCTATAGTAGCTCGCACAACATTGATCGGATTATTGGTTCCGATACATTTTGCTAGTACATTGTGTACACCTACCGCCTCAAAAACAGCACGCATAGGTCCACCAGCGATAATACCTGTACCTTCAGTAGCTGGCTGCATAAATACTTTAGCCGCCCCTACTTCTGACATAATTGAATATTGCAATGTATCACCCTTAAGAGCAACTTTATGCATATTTTTTCTTGCTTGCTCTAGTGACTTCTGTATTGCTATGGGTACCTCTTTTGCTTTACTTACCCCATAACCTACATTTCCATCACCATCGCCTACCACTGTAAGCGCAGTAAAACCAAAAACTCTACCGCCTTTAACAACTTTTGCGACTCTACGGACAGAAACTAATTTTTCTTGTAGTCCATCAGAATTCGCTTGTTGAGATGCATTTGCCATTTTTATCCCCTAGAACTTCAAGCCAGCTTCGCGAGCAGCATCAGCTAATGCTTTTACACGACCGTGATATTTAAAACCAGAACGATCAAAAGTTACTTCAGTAATTCCAGCAGCGATTGCTTTATCCGCTACAGCCTTACCTACTAAAACCGCTGATTCAACATTACCAGCACTCTTAACTGCTGACTTAATATCAGCTTGAGTAGTAGAGGCACTAGCTACTGTAACAGTTCCATTCTCAGTAATTATCTGAGCGTATATATGTTTCGATGTTTTATGCACTGATAAACGATTAGCTCCAAGTCTTTTGATACTAGATCTAATCTTTAATGCCCTTTTCATTCGAGATGCTTTTTTATTCATTTCGTTAGCCTATTTTTTCTTAGCGTCTTTTCTAACAATATGCTCATCAGCATACTTAACCCCTTTACCTTTGTAAGGTTCAGGTGGCCTAAACGCTCTAATATCAGCAGATACTGCACCAACAAGTTGCTTATCAATACCTTTAACAACCAATTCAGTCTGGCTTGCCGCTTCAATAACAATCTCTTCTGGCATTCTATATTCAACAGGATGCGAGAAACCAAGGCTTAAATTAAGAACTTTGCCTTTAACCTGCGCTCTGTAACCTACGCCAACCAAGTTAAGTTTCTTTTCAAAGCCGCCAGTAACACCGGTTACCATATTGGCAATATTAGCACGTGCAGTTCCCGCCTGGGCTACCGCTTTTTTATTGTTCTGATCCCACTTCATATTAACTGTTGAATCAGATAGATCAACCTGTACCAGGCTATTCAATCTCATACTTAAAAGACCTTTAGATCCTTTAACAGTAACAGTTGAACCATCAACCTTTACTTCAACACCCGCTGGTAAAGTAATAGGATTTTTTGCTATTCTAGACATAAATTCCCCCTACTATTAACAGACAGTGCATAATACTTCGCCGCCATGACCAATTGCACGTGCTGCGCGATCAGTCATAACACCTTTCGAAGTAGATACAATAGCTACACCCAAACCACCAAGTACTTTTGGTAATTCATCTTTTGATTTATAAACTCGTAAACCAGGACGACTGATACGCTTTACCTTATCAATTACCGGCTTACCATTATAATATTTTAATTCAACTGTTATGGAAGCGTGCGCTCCATTAGTTTCAGTTAAAAAATTGCTGATATACCCTTCATCTTTCAAAACTTTAGCTATTGCAACCTTAAGTTTAGATGATGGCATATTAACGTTCATTTTTCCTGCAGACTGCCCATTTCTGATGCGTGTAAGCATGTCTGCAACTGGATCTGTCATGCTCATATTTTATTCTCCAAATATCTAACTAGTCGATTACCAACTGGCTTTAGTTAAGCCTGGTACATCCCCACGCATAGTCGCTTCTCTAAGCTTATTTCTACTTAAACCAAACTTGCGATAGAAACCATGAGGGCGCCCCGTAATGCTACATCTATTGCGCAATCTTGCCGCACTAGAGTCTCTTGGCAGTTTTTGTAATGCTAGACTAGCTTGATCTTTCTCTTCAAAAGAAGCATTTGGATCTCTAATAATTTCTTTTAAAGAAGCTCTTTTAGCTTCATACTGCTTTACCAGCTTAACTCGTTTATTTTCACGAGCTATCATTGATTTTTTAGCCATAACTTTAGCTCTTAAATGGAAAGTTAAACTGCTTCAATAACGCTAATCCTTCTTCGTTATTACTCGCGCTTGTAGTGATACAAATATCCATACCTCTTAAGGTATCAATCTTGTCATAATCAATCTCAGGAAAGATAATTTGCTCGGTAACACCCATAGAGTAGTTACCACGACCATCAAAACTTTTAGGACTTAAGCCTCTAAAATCGCGAATTCTAGGGATCGCTATACTAATTAAACGATCTAGAAATTCATACATTTTATCTGATCTAAGCGTTACTTTACAACCAATTGCCATATCATCACGTATTTTAAAACCCGCAATGGATTTACGCGACATTGTAACAACGGGTTTTTGACCGCTTATTTTTTCCATATCACTTAGCGCAGCCTGGACAACTTTCTTGTCTGCAACTGCTTCACCCAAACCCATGTTGAGTGTGATTTTAGTTATTTTTGGAGCTTGCATTACTGATGTGTATTTAAACTCTTCCATCAATGCAGGCAGTACTTTCTTTTTATAATCTTCTTGTAATCTAGCCATGATTATACCTACACATCAATAATTTCATTATTAGATTTAAAATAGCGGACTTTCTTGCCATCTTCCAATGCTTTAAAACCTACTTTATCTGCTTTTTTACTTGCAGCATTGTAGAGCGCAACATTTGATTTATGAATGGGCATTTCTTTTTCAATTATCCCACCTTGAACACCAGCATTTGGATTTGGTTTTTGATGCTTTTTAACTCGATTAACACCTTCAACCAATATCTTCTCATCTAAGAATTTACTGATTCGTCCTCGTTTGCCCTTATCTTTACCAATAAGGACGATGACTTCGTCACCTTGTTTAAGTTTTTGCATATTTAAGACCCTTACAATACTTCTGGCGCTAGAGAAACTATTTTCATAAATTTCTCATTTCTCAATTCACGTGTCACTGGACCAAAAATACGTGTGCCTAGCGGTTGAAGTTGAGCGTTTAATATTACTGCAGCATTGCCATCAAATCTTATAGACGAGCCATCAGGTCTACGTACACCTTTTCTTGTACGTACCACTAATGCGTTATAAACTTCGCCTTTTTTCACTCTGCCGCGTGGGATTGCGTCTTTAATACTGACCTTAATAATATCCCCAATCGCAGCGTAGCGTCTATGCGACCCGCCGAGAACTTTGATACACATGACCTTTTTTGCGCCGCTGTTGTCAGCGACATCAAGGTTAGTTTGCATCTGAATCATTATTTATTACCTGTTACTTTAATACTTGTTATTTAAATTAAGTTGCCTAGTAAAGTGAATTACTTTACAACTTCAACTAATTTAAAACTTTTATTTTTTGAATAAGGGCGACACGATGTAATTGTTACAACATCACCTTCATTACAAACATTGTTTTCATCGTGAGCAAACATTTTAGTTGAACGTCTAATGTACTTACCGTACATGCGATGCTTAACTAAGCGCTCAACCAAAACAGTAATGGTTTTATCCATTTTATTACTTACGACACGCCCAGTGATGGTACGTACTTGCTCTGTATTATCACTCATGATGATTGTCTCGCCATTTCATTTACGACTGTTTTAACACGTGCAATATCGCGCCTGACCTTTTTTACCTGGTCAGGCTTGCTTAATTGGCCAGTATTTTTTTGCATACGTAAATTAAACTGTTCACGACCTAATTCAACTAATGCTGTATTAAGCTCTTCTGCACTTTTCTGACGTAATTCACTTACTTTCATTACAGTACCGTCCTAACTATAAACTTAGTTTTTACAGGTAGCTTAGCAGCAGCCAAAGCAAAAGCTTCACGAGCTATTTCTTCTGGCACACCCTGTAATTCATACAGCATAGTACCTGGCTTAATTTGAGCTATCCAATATTCTACACTTCCTTTACCTTTACCCATTCTCACCTCAAGAGGCTTCTTGGTAATAGGCTTGTCAGGAAAGATTCTGATCCACAGTTTACCGTCACGCTTACAATGACGAGTGATAGTTCTACGAGCCGCTTCAATCTGACGTGCAGTAATTCTGCCACGAGCAACTGATTTAAGCCCATATTCACCAAAGCTAACTGATGAACCACGAACAGCAATACCAGTGTTTCTTAATTTATGCTGTTTACGAAATTTTGTTCTTTTAGGTTGAAGCATGTTATTTTCCCTTCACCTATTTTTTAGATTTAGTTTTTTCTGAATTTGCTAAAGCAGGGTCTATGTTGAAAACCTCTCCTTTAAAAATCCAGACTTTAATACCAATAATACCGTAAGTAGTATTGGCTTCAGCGACACCGTAATCAATATCAGCTCTTAATGTATGAAGAGGAACACGTCCTTCTCTATACCACTCGCTACGAGCGATTTCAGCACCGTTTAAACGACCACCAAGATTGATTTTGATACCTTCAGCACCTAAACGCATTGAATTGGTAACCGCACGCTTCATAGCACGACGATACATAATTCTTTTTTCTAATTGCTGCGCAATACTCTCAGCAACTAATTTTGCATCTAATTCAGGCTTTCTAATCTCTTCAACATTAATTTGCACAGGAATGCCCATCATTTTGGAGACTTCCTTACGTAGCAAATCAATATCTTCGCCTTTTTTACCAATCACAATACCTGGACGCGCTGTGTGAACAGTTATGTGTGCATTGTTAGCAGGACGGTTTATTTGAATACGACTTACAGATGCACGTGCCAATTTCTTAGCAATATAATCACGCACTGTTAAATCCTGATTCAAAAAAACAGGAAAATCTTTGCTATTTGCATACCATCTAGATGTGAAATCTTTGACTATTCCAAGTCTAATTCCGGTTGGATGTACCTTTTGACCCATTTTTATGCCCCTACTCGAACTCTGCGACTTTAACTGTAATATGACAGGTACGCTTCAAAATATGATTTGCACGACCTTTAGCTCTAGCTCTAAATCTCTTTAGTGTAGGAGCTTCATCTACAAATACAGTTGAAACTTTTAACTCGTCAATATCTGCACTTTCGTTATGCTCTGCATTAGCAATAGCTGACTCAAGTACTTTCTTCATAATCGCAGCTGCTTTTTTAGTACTGAATTTCAATACATTTAAAGCTTCTTCGACCTCTAGTCCTCTGATTTGATCCGCAACCAATCTTGCTTTTTGAGCTGATAGTGGCGCATTACTTAATTTAGCTGAAATTTCCATTACCCACCCTTACCTTGACTTTTTATCAGCCAAATGGCCTTTATATGTTCGAGTCGGTGCAAATTCACCTAATTTATGGCCTACCATGTTTTCCGAGACTAGCACGGGAACATGTTGGCGGCCATTATGCACAGCTATGGTTAGACCTAGCATTTCAGGTGTTATCATTGATCGTCTAGACCAAGTCTTAATCGGTTTCCTACTATTGCTACTGACCGCATCATCAACTTTTTTCTGTAAATGATGATCAATAAAAGGACCTTTTTTAATTGAACGTGGCACTTTATTAATTCCTCTCTAACGCTTGTTACGACGCCTAACAATCATTTTGTCAGTACGCTTGTTTTTTCTGGTTTTATACCCTTTGGTAGGCATACCCCAAGGAGAAACAGGATGTCTACCACCCGACGTTCTACCTTCACCACCACCGTGTGGATGATCCACTGGATTCATCACTACACCACGAACAGTTGGACGAACACCGCGCCATCTTGAAGCACCGGCTTTACCCAGTGATCTTAGATTATGCTCTGAGTTCGACACCTCACCGATCACAGCTTTACAATCAGCTAGTACTTTACGCATTTCGCCTGAGCGCAATCTTAACGTAACATGAGTTCCTTCTTTAGCAACTAGTTGCGCTGATATTCCCGCGCTACGTGCCATTTGAGCACCCTTTCCAGGCTTAAGCTCAACACAGTGAATCACTGAACCCAGCGGCATATTACGTAGAGACATGCAATTACCTGGCTTAATAGGCGCATTCTCTGAAGACACTATTTCCTGCCCAGCCTTTACACCTTTCGGTGCAATAATATACTTACGCTCTCCATCTTTATACAAGACAAGAGCAATATTTGCTGTTCTATTAGGATCATATTCTAAGCGCTCAACAACGCCTGGAATATCAAGCTTATTACGTTTGAAATCTATAATTCGGTAGCTTTGCTTATGTCCACCACCGATATGACGAGTTGTAATACGTCCATTATTATTACGCCCACCACTCTTACTTTTTTTGCTTAGTAAAGGACTATAAGGTTTACCTTTATGTAAATCCTCATGCTTCACTCTTACGACAAACCTAGATCCTGGCGATGTCGGTTTTGATTTTACAATAGCCATTTATCTTACCGTTTATATACTTATACTTTCAATTATGCTGCAGAAAAATCTATATCATGCCCCGGCTTAAGCTTAACGTATGCTTTTTTCCAGTCAGATCTTTTACCCATAAAACGACCAAATCTTTTTGTTTTTCCTTTAACATTTAATAGCTGAACTTTTTCAACTTCAACATTAAACATTAATTCTACCGATTTTTTCACTTGTAATTTAGTAGCCTGATTAGCCACTTTAAATACAAATCTATTGTCATTTTCTGCTGCAACAGTACTCTTCTCAGATACAACTGGTGCTTTTATAGCATTCGAAAGATTAAACTCTACACTCATGATAACTGCGCCTCAATTGCTTTCAACGCTGCAGGTGTAGCAATAACATTATCTGCAGCAATTAACATAACCGGATCAAGTTCGTTTGCAGTAGTAACTTCCAGGTTCACAACATTTCTTGAAGATAAGTAAATATTTTCAGTTAACTCATCTGCAATAATCAAAACCCGTTTTTTACTTAAGCCTTTCAATTTTGCAACCAACTCTTTTGTTTTTGGAGTCGTAGGCATAATATCAGAACTTGCTACCAGTCTATTTTGGCGCAGTAACTCAGATAAAATAGAACGTATTCCAGCACGGTACATCTTTTTATTCAGTTTCTGATCAAAAGATCTTGGCTGTGCTGCAAACGTCACTCCACCACTTCTCCAAAGTGGACTGCGTATTGTACCAGATCTTGCACGACCTGATCCTTTTTGTTTCCAAGGCTTTGCTCCACCACCACTGACAGCGGCTCTATTTTTTTGTGCTTTCGTTCCTGAACGCAAGCCAGCCAAGGCCTTTGTAGCTAGCTGATGAACCAGAGCTTCATTATATTCTCGCCCAAAAACATCTTCGCTAACCTCTACTTCACCCGCAGAGTCTGCACTATTAAGTGCTGGTATTTTGACACTCATGACCTATCCTTTATTTTTTTGCTTGATTGCTGGCGTTAATATTACATCACCACCTTTAGCACCAGGAATCGCACCCTTAACTAATATAAGGTTTCTTTCAGCATCAATTGAATGAATCGTCAGGTTTTGCGTGGTAACGGATTCCGCCCCCATATGACCAGACATTTTCTTACCTTTGAATACACGACCCGGCGTTTGACACATTCCGATAGATCCATTCGATCTATGCGAAATTGAGTTACCGTGTGTTGCATCTTGCATCTGGAAGTTATGCCGCTTTACACCACCCTGAAAACCCTTACCAATGCTAGTCCCTTTAACATCGATAATCTGGCCATCAGAAAAAAGACCCACAGTTAGCTCAGATCCGATCTCTAAATCGGCACCTTCATCTTCGCCTAGTCTAAATTCCCACAAACCACGACCAGCAGTCATATTTGCTGCTGCATAATGACCTGCCAATGCCTTATTAACTTTTGATGATTTCTTTTCGCCTGCAGCAACCTGCACCGCACGATAACCATCCGTATCCAGCCCTTTGACTTGAGATACCCTATTTGAATCTATTTGTACAACCGAAACTGGTACAGACACGCCATCTTCTGTAAAAACACGTGTCATTCCACATTTACGACCAATTAGACCTAATGCCATAATTAAACCCTCTTACTACTCAAGCTTAAATAAGCTTTATTTTAACGTCGACACCAGCTGCTAAATCTAACCTCATTAGCGTATCAACAGTCTTATCGGTCGGCTCGACTATATCAAGCAGACGCTTATATGTTCTCAATTCATACTGATCACGCGCATCTTTATTTACATGCGGTGAAGTCAGAATTGTAAAACGTTCATGTTTTGTTGGTAGCGGAATAGGCCCTTTTACTTGCGCGCCTGTTCTTTTTGCTGTTTCAACAATTTCACCTGCAGATTGATCAATTAATTTATGATCAAATGCTTTCAGGCTTATTCTAATTGTTTGACTTGACATATTTCTTACTCAATAATTTTAGCAACAACACCCGCACCAACCGTACGTCCACCTTCGCGAATCGCAAAACGCAAACCGTATTCCATCGCAATCGGGGCAATCAAAGTCACTTCAACTGATACGTTATCACCAGGCATTACCATTTCTGTTCCTTCTGGTAATTTAACCGCTCCAGTTACATCTGTTGTTCTGAAGTAGAACTGCGGGCGATAACCGTCAAAGAATGGTGTATGACGACCACCTTCATCTTTTGATAAAATGTAGATTTCTGATGTAAATTTGGTATGTGGAGTGATTGAACCAACATGCGCCAATACCTGACCACGCTCAACTTCTTCACGCTTGGTTCCTCTTAACAAAATACCTACGTTATCGCCGGCCTGACCTTCATCAAGCAACTTGCGAAACATTTCAACACCAGTACAAGTTGTTTTTGTAGTATCTTTGATACCAACGATTTCAATTTCTTCGCCAACCTTGATAATACCACGCTCAATACGCCCAGTTACCACTGTTCCACGACCTGAAATTGAGAATACATCTTCAATCGGCATCAGGAAAGCACCTTCTGTTGCTCTCTCTGGCTCTGGGATATAAGTATCTAGCGCATCAACTAATTTTAAGATAGACGGCACACCTAGATCACTGGTATCACCTTCTAGCCCTTTTAAAGCTGAGCCAACGATAATTGGTGTATCATCACCAGGGAATTCGTATTGATCTAGAATCTCACGAATTTCCATTTCTACCAATTCAAGCATTTCGTTGTATTCGTCAGTACCAACACCACCGCAATCTTCTGCAAGTAGATCAGCTTTGTTCAGGAATACTACGATATAAGGCACACCTACTTGTCTTGACAATAGGATATGCTCTCTTGTTTGCGGCATAGGTCCATCAGTCGCACCACAGACTAAAATAGCACCATCCATTTGCGCCGCGCCAGTAATCATGTTTTTCACATAATCCGCGTGACCCGGACAGTCAACGTGTGCGTAATGACGTGCGCCTGACTCGTATTCTACGTGTGATGTTGCAATTGTAATACCACGCTCACGCTCTTCAGGTGCATTATCAATTTGATCAAATGCCTTAACTTCGCCACCCAGCTTCTCTGCCATAACTTTCGTTAACGCAGCTGTTAGAGTTGTTTTACCGTGATCAACGTGACCAATTGTGCCGACGTTTACGTGTGGTTTATTACGTTCAAATTTTTCTTTAGCCATTAGCCCATACCTTTTTTAAATATCAATTCTTATGAAGTTTTTTGAATAATTGCACTTGCGACTTTTGCAGGCGTCTCATTATATTTTTCAAATTGCATACTGTAAGTAGCACGCCCTTGAGTTGCTGAACGAAGGTCAGTTGCGTAACCAAACATTTCAGCTAACGGCACTTCGCAGTTAATTGTCTTACCTGTTGGCGTATCCTCCATCCCTAGAACAATACCTCTACGCCTATTTACATCTCCTACAACATCCCCCATATAATCCTCAGGGGTTACGATTTCTACTTTCATGACCGGCTCAAGCAGGATTGGCTTAGCCAGCCCCGTACCATCTCGAAATGCCATTGACCCCGCAATCGAAAAAGCCATTTCATTTGAGTCCACATCATGATACGAGCCATCAAGCAGAGTTGCCTTAACATCAACAACCGGATAACCCGCCAGAACTCCATTTTTCATTTGTTCCTGTATACCCTTATCAACGGCCGGGATAAATTCTTTTGGAACCGTACCGCCCGATACCTCACTAATAAAGGAATAACCAGACCCCAACTCCATGGGTTCTAGCTTAATAACAACATGTCCATACTGGCCTTTCCCGCCACTCTGACGGATAAACTTCCCTTCCTGCTCAACTACCTTTTTAATAGTTTCACGATAAGATACCTGAGGAGCACCTACATTCAAATCAACCGCAAACTCTCTACGCATACGATCAACAAGAATCTCAAGATGCAACTCACCCATCCCTGAGATAATGACCTGCCCCGACTCTTCATCTGTCATCACATGAAAAGACGGATCTTCTTTCATTAGTCTTTGCAGTGCCGCAGCCATTTTATCCTGATCTGCCTTGGTCTTTGCCTCAACCGCTATTGATATAACCGGCTCAGGAAAATCAATATTTTCCAATATTATCTGTGCCTTTTCAGCACATAGCGTCTCACCTGTCGTTACATCCTTAAAACCTACTGCAGCAGCAATATCGCCGGCCCTAACTTCACTAATCTCTTCCCTGCTATTAGCGTGCATTTGCAATAACCGACCGACACGCTCACGCTTACCTTTAATAACGTTATAGACAACACTACCCGATTCAAGCACGCCCGAATAAACCCTAAAAAAGGTTAACGAGCCTACGAAGGGGTCTGTTGCTATTTTAAATGCTAAAGCAGAAAAAGGTTCATCGTCTGAAGCATGCCTTTCTGCATACCCCCCGTCGACTAACTCACCCGAAATAGATTTAACATCTAGCGGGGATGGCAAAAAATCAATCACTCCATCCAGTATGCTTTGCACGCCTTTATTTTTAAAAGCTGACCCACAATAGACAGGCGAAATATCATTTGCAATGGTTCTTAGCCTGATACCTGTTTTAATATCTGCCGATGATAATTCACCGCTTTCCAGATATTTCTCCATTAAGTCATCATTAGCTTCAGCCGCCGCTTCCACTAAATTCTCACGCCATTCCTCAGCGCTACTCTGTAATTCTTCAGGTATTTCCTGCTCAAAAAATTTCATGCCCATATTGGCATCTTCCCAATATATGGCTTTCATTTTTATCAAATCAATAACACCAGAAAACTCATCTTCAGAGCCTACTGGTATTTGCATGGCTACCGGGTTACCAGCCAGCCTATCAGAGATTTGCTCTAATACCCTGAAATAGTCAGCACCCGAACGATCCATCTTATTGATAAAGACAATTCTAGGCACTTCATATTTATTTGCTTGCCGCCAGACTGTTTCCGACTGCGGCTCAACCCCCCCAACAGCACAAAAGACTGCACAGGCGCCATCAAGAACCCTAAGTGAGCGCTCAACTTCAATTGTGAAGTCAACATGCCCAGGGGTATCTATAATATTGATACGATGCTTGTCGTATCGACCTTCCATGCCAGACCAAAAGCAAGTTGTTGCCGCCGAAGTAATGGTAATACCTCTTTCCTGCTCTTGCTCCATCCAGTCCATAACAGCCGAACCATCATGAACTTCACCTATCTTATGAGAGACACCCGTATAATACAGAATCCGCTCTGTCGTTGTGGTTTTACCCGCATCGATGTGAGCCATAATACCTATATTTCGATATTTTTCAATCGGCGTTACACGTGCCACTCCAGATACCTACTTTATTACCAGCGATAATGCGAGAACGCTTTATTCGCTTCAGCCATTCTATGTGTATCTTCACGCTTTTTAGCTGCAGATCCGCGCCCTTCGACCGCATCCATAATTTCACCAGCTAATTTTAAAGGCATGTTTTTTTCATTTCGTTTACGAGAAGCCTCAATCAACCAACGCATAGCAAGCGCTATCCGACGACTAGGTCTAACTTCAACAGGCACCTGGTAAGTTGCACCACCGACCCGTCTAGATTTAACTTCAACCCTTGGCTGAATATTTTCTAAAGCTTTAGAAAAAGCCTCCAATGGCTCTGCGTTACCTTTAGCTTCAACCGCTTCAAGTGCGCCATAAACTATTTTTTCTGCTACTGATTTCTTCCCGTCAACCATAACCATATTCATAAATTTGGTTAAAGTAACGCTACTATATCGTGGGTCTGGTAAAACTGTTCGTTTTATCGCCGCTCTTCTTCTTGACATTTATATCACCAACATTAGGTCTTTAAATTTTAGCTCTTAGGCTTTTTTGTACCGTATTTAGAACGGCCACATCTACGACTGTCCACACCTGAAGTATCCAGGCTTCCGCGAACAACGTGATAACGAACACCAGGTAAATCTTTTACCCTTCCCCCACGAATCAGAACAACTGAGTGTTCTTGCAGGTTATGTCCCTCACCACCAATATAACTACTAACTTCTGAACCGCTAGTTAGTCTTACCCGCGCTACTTTACGTAATGCTGAGTTTGGTTTTTTTGGTGTAGTTGTATAAACACGTGTACACACCCCACGTCGCTGAGGACAAGCCTCAAGCGCTGGCACATTACTTTTTTCAATTTTTCTTGTGCGCGGCTTACGAACCAACTGGTTTATAGTAGCCATAAGTTAAATTACTCCGTCTTGCATTTTCTGCTTAGTGCACTAAAAATACACTTAATTAATTACAATAACTCTATTGAGCAGGACATTTTATTATCCTGCCTTGGTAAAGTCAACTATTTCTTATCATTCCGCATTTAACGCTTGCTTTAATGCCGCTTCAGCATCAATAACTTCCAAAGATTTCAATTCTTCAGGCGTTTTAATTGATTCTAATTTTGCTTCCTGACGTTTTCTTCTCGCTTCATGAAATGCCAGACCTGTTCCTGCAGGAATTAAACGCCCCACAATTACATTTTCTTTCAATCCATATAACTGATCTTTCAAGCCGCGAACTGCTGCATCAGTCAAAACTCTCGTTGTTTCCTGAAAAGAGGCTGCCGAGACAAATGATTCAGTTGCGAGAGATGCTTTAGTAATACCTAACAACATAGGATCATAACTTGCTGGAATTTTTCCTTCCGCTTCAAGTTTGTCATTAATCTCTTTAACAGCTACTTTTTCAACCTGCTCACCTTTTGTATATGAGCTATCACCCGATGCCGTAATTTCTACTTTACGTAACATCTGACGAATGATTGCTTCAATATGCTTATCATTAATCTTTACCCCCTGGAGGCGATAAACATCCTGAATCTCTTTAACCAGATAAGTAGTAAGCTCCGTCACACCTCGTAGGCGCAAAATATCATGTGGAGTTAGCTCACCTTCAGCAATGGTTTCACCCTTATCTACAAACTCACCCTCAAACACGGTAATATGACGCCACTTAGGAACCAGGGTTTCATATTGCTCACCTTCAGAATCGGTAATAACAATACGCTGCTTGCCTTTAGTTTCTTTACCAAAACCAATAACCCCTGTTGCTTCAGCTAAAATAGCAGGATCTTTTGTTTTTCTGGCTTCGAACAAATCAGCCACACGTGGCAAACCCCCTGTTATATCACGAGTTTTACTTGATTCCTGAGGGATTCTTCCCAGAACATCACCGACATGAATTTCAGCACCATTCTTTACCGCAACAATTGATCCGGCCGGTAATACATACTGCGCCACTAAATCAGTTTTTGGCAATATGACATCTTCGCCATCCTCAGTAACCAGCTTAACTAAAGGACGTAAATCCTTACCAGCACTTATGCGTTTCTTTGGATCAATTACTGTCGTTGAACTTACACCAGTCACCTCATCAGACACTTCCTGTACTGACAATCCCGGCTCAAAATCTACCAGTTCAACTCTACCCGCAACCTCAGTTACCACTGGATGTACGTGCGGATCCCAGGTAACAACGATATCACCAGACTGTACAGCACTTCCTTCTTTACAAGTTAACTCAGCACCATAAGGAATCTTGTATTTTTCCTTTTCACGACCAAATTCATCCATCACACCTACTTCACCCGATCTTGATACCGCAACCAGGTGACCTGCCTTATTTTCTACAGTTTTTAAGTTGTGTAGTTTAATAACTCCATTAGATTTAACTTGAACGTTACTAATAGCAACCTGCCGTGAAGCAGCCCCACCAATATGGAAAGTACGCATGGTTAGCTGCGTTCCGGGCTCTCCAATGGATTGTGCAGCAATTACACCAACGGCTTCTCCACTATTGACCATATGCCCACGACCCAAGTCACGCCCATAACATTTAGCACAAACCCCATGCCGATTATCACAAGTAATAATCGAGCGCACAAAGACATCATCAATACTATGCTTCTCTAGCACCGAGACAAAATGCTCATCCAGCATTGTTCCGTCATCTATCAGCACTTCTCCTGAAGCTGCACTTATCACATCACCAATCACTACCCGACCTAGAACACGCTCCGCCAGAGGCTCAACAACATCTCCACCCTCAATAATCGGAGCCATTAACACTCCATTGCTAGTACCACAATCAACGCCATTAATAACCAGATCTTGAGCCACATCAACCAATCTACGTGTTAAATATCCAGAGTTAGCTGTTTTAAGAGCAGTATCGGCCAATCCTTTTCTAGCTCCATGTGTGGAAATAAAGTATTGCAGTACATCCAGGCCTTCACGGAAATTTGCTGTAATCGGTGTTTCAATAATGGAACCGTCTGGTTTAGCCATCAAACCACGCATACCCGCAAGCTGACGAATCTGCGCAGCAGATCCCCGCGCACCAGATTCAGCCATCATAAAAATAGAGTTAAATGATTTTTGCTTTAATATAGTACCATCATCTACTACCTCATCAGTTCCTAAATTATCCATCATTACTTTAGCTAACTTCTCATTGGCATGAGACCAGATATCAACGACCTTGTTATATCGCTCTCCATCAGTTACCAGACCAGCAGAATATTGATCCTGTATCTCGATCACTTCTTTCTCAGAGTCAGCCAAAATACCCGCCTTCTCTTTTGGTATTTCCATATCATTGATACCAAAAGAGATTCCAGAGCGTGTCGCGTATTTAAAACCAAGATACATAATCTGGTCAGCAAGAATAACGGTATCTTTATTACCTAGATAGCGATAACTGAAATCAAGTAAGCGTGAGATATTCTTCTTGGTCATATCACAGTTAACAAGCTCAAACGGCATGCCTTCAGGTACAATTTCCCAGATCAAAGCTCGCCCAACAGTCGTCTCATAACGCACTGTTCTATACTTAGGCTCTGTCTCAGGCTCAACTTCAGTATCCTTATTGATTACCCTTTCAGTAATCCTAACTAGAATTTTAGATTGTAATTCAACAACTTTTGCATCTAACGCTCTTTTAACTTCATTAACATTAAAAAAAGCAGCACCATCACCTTTAGCTTTAAGTTTTTCACGGCTAATATAGTAAAGCCCTAAAACTACATCCTGAGATGGGTTAATAATTGGCTCACCATTAGCGGGTGACAAAATATTATTTGTCGCCATCATCAAGGTTCTTGATTCTATTTGTGCCTCAATCGATAATGGAATATGCACCGCCATCTGATCACCATCAAAATCAGCATTGAAAGCACTACATACCAATGGATGAAGATTAATCGCTTTACCTTCAATCAGGGTTGGCTCAAAAGCCTGTATACCCAGTCTGTGCAATGTTGGAGCGCGGTTTAATAGAATTGGGTGCTCATGAATAACCTCTTCAAGAATGTCCCAGACTTCAGCGCCTTCGCTTTCCACTAATTTCTTGGCCGCTTTAATTGTTGTTGCTAGACCACGCAACTGTAACTTACTAAAAATAAATGGCTTGAATAATTCAAGTGCCATTTTTTTAGGTAGTCCACATTGATGCAATTTTAGTGTTGGTCCTACTACAATAACCGAACGCCCTGAATAATCGACTCGCTTACCTAATAAGTTTTGTCTGAAACGTCCCTGCTTGCCTTTAATCATATCAGCAAGTGATTTTAATGGACGTCTATTAGTACCAGTAATTGCTCGGCCACGGCGACCATTATCCAATAAGGCATCAACCGACTCTTGTAACATTCTTTTTTCATTACGAATAATGATATCAGGTGCACTTAAGTCCAGTAGACGATGTAAACGGTTATTTCTATTAATAACACGTCTATATAAATCATTTAAATCTGATGTCGCAAAACGCCCACCATCCAGCGGCACTAAAGGTCTTAGCTCAGGCGGCAGCACTGGTAATACATTCATCACCATCCATTCAGGACGGTTAGATGAACCTAACAGTGACTCAAGAACTTTTAAGCGCTTGGAAAACTTTTTAATCTTGGTTTCCGAGTTTGTCGTATTGATCTCTTCTCTTAACTGATCAACCTCGGCTTTAATATCAATCGTTTTTAGCAACGCATAGATAGCTTCAGCACCCATTTTTGCAACGAATTCATCACCGTACTTTTCAAAAGCATCTAAATATTCATCATCAGTTAATAGCTTCTTTCTTTCCAAAGGTGTTAAGCCTTCTTCAAGCACTACAAATGACTCGAAATATAAAACACGCTCAATTTCACGCAACGTCATATCTAATAACAGCGCAATACGCGAAGGTAATGATTTTAAAAACCAGATATGCGCTACCGGACTTGCAAGTTCAATATGCCCCATACGTTCACGACGCACTTTAGACAAAGTCACTTCAACGCCACATTTTTCGCAAATCACGCCACGATGTTTTAAACGCTTATATTTACCACACAAACATTCATAATCACTTACCGGACCAAAAATTTTGGCACAGAAAAGACCATCACGCTCAGGTTTAAAAGTACGGTAATTAATGGTTTCCGGCTTCTTAACCTCTCCATAAGACCAGGATCTGATCTGATTAGGTGATGCCAAGCCGATGCTGATTTCATCAAAATCAACTGTTCTATTTTGGCGTTTTAAGAAATTTAATAAATCTTTCAAGAGCTTATCCCCTTTGTATTTGTTATCTGGCAGAACCAGAACTCATCAGCTAAAAACTATTTATAAAAGTATTTATTGCACTTCTATATTAATAGCTAGCGAGCGAATTTCTTTAAGCAGTACATTAAATGACTCTGGCATACCTGCTTCCATCTGGTGATTTCCATCGACAATATTTTTATACATACGCGTACGACCCGTTACATCATCAGATTTAACCGTTAACATTTCTTGCAAGGTATAAGCTGCACCATAAGCTTCCAGCGCCCAAACCTCCATTTCTCCAAAACGCTGCCCACCAAACTGTGCTTTACCGCCTAATGGCTGCTGCGTTACCAGACTATATGGCCCCGTTGAACGCGCATGCATTTTGTCATCAACCAAATGATTCAATTTCAGCATATGCATATACCCAACAGTGATATCACGTTCAAATGCCTCCCCCGTCAAACCATCATATAAGGTAGTCTGGCCGCTTTCAGGAAGCTCGGCTAAAGATAACATATAACGAATTTCACTTTCACTTGCACCATCGAATACTGGAGAAGCCATAGGCACACCGGCCACTAGATTTTTCGCCATTTCAATAATTTCTGCATCAGAAAAGGCATCCAGATCTTCCGCCTGACCACTGCTATTATAGATTTTATCTAAATAGCCTTTTATTTCTGTTACTGCCGCATTTGCTTCAAGCATTTTACCAATTTTTGCACCTAGCCCTTTTGCAGCCCAGCCCAGGTGAGTCTCTAGTACCTGCCCAACATTCATCCGTGACGGTACACCTAGTGGATTTAAGACTATATCAATCGGCGTTCCATCCGCCAGGTACGGCATGTCTTCAATTGGATTAATTCGAGAAATAACCCCTTTATTACCATGTCGTCCAGCCATTTTATCGCCTGGCTGAATACGTTTTCTAACAGCTAAATAAACCTTAACCATTTTCAAAACGCCTGGAGCCAAGTCATCACCCATAGTGATTTTCTTATGCTTTACCTCAAAGCGCTCATCAAATTCCTTACGTAATTTGACAATCTGTGCTTCAAGACCTTCAAGCTGCACATTTAGCTCTTCGTTTTCCATTTTAATACTAGACCATTCAGAACGCTTAATAGCATCCAGATAATCCTGAGTAATTAATGTAGACGATTTCAAACTGTTTGGACCAGAAAGTGCTTTTTCACCAATAATAATATTTGCAGTACGCTGATAGACATCCTTTTCTACAATCGCTAGCTGGTCATTCAAATCTTTTCTATAGCTTTTAATTGCTGCGTCTTCATTAGCAAGTGCACGCTTATCTTTTTCTACGCCATCACGGGTAAATATTTGCACATCAATAACGGTTGCGCGAATACTACCTGGCACTCTTAACGAAGTATCTTTTACATCAGCAGCTTTTTCTCCAAAAATTGCTCTAAGTAGCTTTTCCTCAGGTGTAAGCTGAGACTCACCTTTGGGCGTTACTTTACCCACAAGAATATCACCACCCTTAACTTCAGCACCAACATAGACAATACCTGAATCATCAAGCTTGGAAAGTGCCTCTTCACTGACATTTGGAATATCAGCAGTAATTTCTTCCGGGCTGTGTTTAGTATCTCGAGCAATACAGGTTTTTTCTTCAATATGAACCGAAGTAAAGCGATCTTCTTTAACTACTCGCTCAGAAACTAAAATAGAATCTTCAAAGTTGTAGCCATTCCACGGCATAAAGGCAATTAGCATATTCTGACCCAATGCCAACTCACCCATATCTGTAGAAGGACCATCCGCCATAATATCACCGGCAGCAACAAAATCTCCCGGCTTAACTAATGGTTTCTGATTAATACAAGTATTTTGATTTGAGCGTACATACTTAATCAAATTATAAATATCTACCCCTGTTTCCGCAGACTCTGTCTCGCTATCATTAACACGAACCACGATTCTACTTGCATCAACACTGGCAACTTCTCCACCTCGTTTAGCAACAACGGTTACCCCTGAATCCTTGGCGACCGTACGCTCCATCCCTGTTCCTACGAGTGGCTTTTCAGCCTTCAGAACTGGCACAGCCTGACGCTGCATATTCGACCCCATCAAGGCCCTGTTAGCATCATCATGCTCTAAAAATGGCACAATCGAAGCCGCAACAGAAACAATTTGCTTAGCTGATACATCCATATAATCAACATCTGCAGAAGACACAAGAGTAAACTCATCTTTGTAACGACAAGATACCAGGCCTTCAACTAACTTGCCCTTTTCATCCACGGGCACACTTGCCTGGGCAATAACAAAATTACCCTCGCCTATTGCTGAAAGATAATCAACCTTATCGGTAACAATGCCCTTTTGAACTTTACGGTAAGGTGTTTCCAGAAAACCGTATTCATTAGTACGCGCATAAACAGCTAATGAGTTAATCAGCCCAATATTGGGCCCCTCAGGCGTTTCAATCGGACAAACACGACCATAGTGAGTCGTATGTACATCTCGAACTTCAAAACCAGCTCGCTCTCTAGCTAGACCACCAGGCCCTAACGCTGAAACACGACGCTTATGTGTTACTTGCGATAATGGATTATTTTGATCCATAAATTGCGATAACTGACTAGAACCAAAAAATTCCTTAACTGCTGCAGAAACTGGTTTAGCGTTAATAATTTCCTGAGGCATCAAGCCTTCAGAATCAGCCAGTGTTAAACGCTCTCTTACAGCACGCTCAACTCTGACCAAACCAACTCTGAACTGATTTTCAATCATTTCGCCGACTGATCTTACTCGACGGTTACCTAGATGATCGATATCATCAACGATACCACGATCATTTCTAATATTAATCAATTCTTTTAAGACATTAATAATATCTTCTTTACTTAATGTACCTTCCCCTTCAGAATCAGGTATACCTAGACGACGATTAAATTTCATTCGTCCTACCGCCGATAAATCATACCTGTCTTCGGTAAAAAATAGATTTTTAAATAAATTTTCTGCCGAATCTGCTGTTGGCGGCTCTCCTGGGCGCATCATACGATAAATTTCTATCAACGCCTCTAAGCGATTGGTAGTGGTATCGACGCGCATCGCTCCAGATAAGTATGGACCTCTATCCAGATCATTTACATACAAGGTATTAATCTCTGTAACACCTTCACTAATTAGTTTTTCTAAGAGTTCTTCAGTAATTTCATCATTAACATTAGCAACTAACTCACCCGTTGCTTCATCTATAATGTTATTAGCTAATATATTTTCATATAAATACTCTCTAGGAACTTCCATTTCCTTAATTTTGTCTTTTTGCATCTGCCTAATATGTTTAGCAGTGACACGTCTTCCTTCTTCTACTAATACCTTGCCATCGAATTTTATATCGAAGCTTGCAATCTCACCCTTTAATCTTTCTGGAATGAGATTCAACGAAATTTTATCGGCACTAATAGCAAATTTATTTGTTTCGAAGAAAATATCTAACATTTCTTCATTATCATATCCCAATGCACGCAACAAAATGGTTGCAGGGATTTTCCGGCGACGATCAATTCTGACAAAAACACAGTCTTTATGATCAAACTCAAAATCTAGCCATGAGCCACGATACGGAATGACACGCGCGTTTAATAGTAACTTTCCTGAAGAATGCGTTTTTCCTTTATCATGATCAAAAAACACACCAGGGCTACGATGTAATTGAGAAACAATGACTCGCTCTGTACCGTTAATAACAAATGTTCCATTATCTGTCATCAAAGGCAATTCACCCATATAGACTTCTTGCTCTCTTATATCCTTAACTACTTTTGTACTACCAGGCGCATCTTTATCATAGATGACTAAACGTGCAATAACACGTAATGACGCTGCATAGGTTGCACCACGCTGCTGGCATTCACGCACATCGAAAACAGGATCACTTAAACGATACTTTACATACTCCAGAACTGCATAGCCTGAGTGGCTCTCAATTGGAAATACACTGGAAAATGCTGCATGCAGGCCACGATCTTTTCTTTTAGCGGGTTTGATACCAGTTTGTAAAAATCCAGCATAAGAATGGATTTGCGTTGCCAGCAAATAAGGCACTTCTAGTACTTCATTTGCTTTTCCAAAATTATTTCTGAGGCGTTTTTTTTCAGTAAAAGAGTAAGCCATATTAATTCCTTATCCTTTGTAAAGAGTAGGTTTCTGAATTCGTAGCGTTATAAACAGTAAAAGGCCGGCGACTACTCAAGTAATCACCAGCCCATCTTCTAGGCACTGCCTATGAGTTTTTCGTCAAAATTATTTAATTTCGACAGTCGCACCAGCAGCTTCTAAAGTAGCTTTTACTTCTTCAGCTTCTGCTTTGCTCACACCTTCTTTTAATGTTACAGGACAGCTTTCAACAGCGCCTTTCGCTTCTTTCAAGCCTAGTCCAGTAATACCACGAACGGCTTTAATTGCTGAAACTTTATTTGCACCGAATGACTCCATAACTACATCAAATTCAGTTTGCTCTTCTGCTGCACCTGCATCACCACCAGCTGCTGCTGGAGCTGCTGCAACTGCTGCTGCAGATACGCCAAATTTTTCTTCCATTGCTGAAATTAAATCAACGATTTCCATAACAGTCATGTTCGATACTGCTTCCAGGATATCTTCTTGTGAGATTGCCATTGTTTGTTCCTCTAAAATAATTGGTTTTTAAACTGTTTTTAAAAGTTTACTCTGCTACTGCTACTGCTTCAGCTTCGCTTTCTGTACTTGCTTCACCATCATCACGCTGCTCTTTTAAAGCAAGTAAAGTACGTGCCAACTTCTCTACAGGAGCTAACATCAATGCCATAACCAGGCTAATACCTTGATCGCGTGTTGGTAGACTAGCTAAACGAGCTAGCTCTGAACCGTCATACGCTTCGCCGTCTATCGAAACAATTTTTGCAATTAACTTATCGTTTGTTTTTGCAAAATCATTGATTAAACGACCAGCCGAACCAGGATCTTCCATTGAAAATGCAAGAATTAATGGACCAACCATTTTATCCTGCATACACTCAAAAGGAGTTCCTGCAACTGCACGTTTTGCTAATGTGTTTTTCACAACACGCAAATAAACGCCCGTATCTCTAGCAACTTTACGTAACTCAGTTAATTCCGTGACTGTAAGTCCACGGTATTCAGCTGCAACAGCAGAATGCGCTTTAGCGGCGTAGGGAGCTAACTCCTCTACGACAGCTTTTTTGCCATCTAATGCTAAGGCCACAATTTTCTCCGTTTTTACTGATCTTCATCAGCTATACACACCACACCTCTTACGAGATGCACCCAACGGGTCTTTCACCAGTTTCCCAGCATCAATTCCCATCTACGTAGGTTGATATTTTAAGCTTTAAGCACCTACGGTCTTTGATGGTTACCAATTGAACTGGCAACCAAAAATTCATACAACTTCGTGCAGCGACAACCACACGAAGCTAAGTTCTTGTCTAAACAGAAATACTAGATTGATCTAAAGTAATACCTGGACCCATCGTAGTCGTTAAGCTGATTTTCTTTAAATAAATACCTTTAGCCGCACTAGGTTTAGCTTTTACTATATCTGCAACTAATGCTTCCAGGTTTTCTTTAATATCTTCCGCACTAAAGTCAATCTTGCCAATTGAACTATGAACAATACCAGCTTTATCAGTACGGTAACGCGCCTGACCTGCTTTTGCATTTCTCACTGCAGTTGCAACATCAGGTGTCACTGTGCCAACTTTAGGGTTAGGCATTAATCCTCTTGGCCCTAGCACTTGACCTAATTGACCGACAACGCGCATCGCATCAGGTGATGCAATCACAACATCAAAGTCCATCTTGCCTTTTTTCACATCGGCAGCAAGATCATCCATACCCACGATATCAGCACCGGCTTCTTTCGCAGCATCTGCATTGGGTCCCTGAGTAAAAACAGCAACTCTAACTGTTTTACCAGAACCTTTAGGTAATAAAGTTGCCCCTCTGACATTTTGATCTGATTTTCTAGCATCAATGCCTAAATTGATACTGACATCTACAGATTCTGAAAATTTACTAGTAGCAAGTTCTTTTAATACTGCTACCGCGTCTGTAAAAGAATACTGACGCTCAGCATCCACTTTCTCGCTAGCGAGTTTTGCTCTTTTAGATAACTTAGCCATTATTAACCTTCCACATCTAGGCCCATGCTACGCGCACTGCCTGCAATAATTTTCACTGCTGAATCCATATTGGTTGCATTCAGATCTTCCATTTTAGTCGTCGCAATTTCTTCTAGCTGTGCACGTGTTACCGTACCCACTTTAATGGCATTAGGATTACTACTACCTGAAGCAATGCCTGCCGCTTTTTTCAATAAAATTGAAGCAGGCGGCGTTTTAGTAATAAAAGTAAAACTTCTATCACTATAAACAGAAATAACAACTGGAATTGGCAAACCCTTTTCCACATCGGAAGTTTTTGCATTAAAAGCTTTACAAAACTCCATAATATTAACACCATGCTGACCCAATGCTGGACCTACTGGTGGACTAGGATTTGCTTCACCTGCTTTAACTTGCAGTTTGATATATGCTGTGACTTCTTTAGCCATTTTATACTCCTGGTTGGGTTCTAACGCTTTTCAGCTCCCCATAGATAAAAAATCCCCATCAATTGATGAGGACCGCTATAATTCCGCGCTTACTAAACTGTCTAACTTTTTTCTACTTCATTAAATCCTAGTTCTACTGAAGTTGATCTTCCAAAAATTAATACAGAGATACGTAATTTGTTTTTTTCGTAATTAATTGCTTCAATTTCACCATTAAAATCTTTAAATGGCCCATCATTGACACGCACGACTTCGCCCACTTCAAATAATACTTTCGGCCTAGGCTTATTAACACCCTCTTCAACCCGGTTTAGAATGCGCTCTGCTTCTTGTTCAGAAATTGGTGCCGGACGCTCTGAGGTCCCGCCTATAAAACCTAACACTCTTGGCTCGTCTCTTACCAAGTGCCATGTTTCATCGGTCAATTCCATTTGTACCAACACATAACCCGGAAAGAATTTTCGCTCGCTTTTTCTTTGCTGACCCATTCTCATTTCAACAACTTCTTCTGTTGGCACAAGAATTTTTCCGAAGTATTCGCCTAAACCCAGTCTTTCAATCTTTTCTTCTAGCGACTGTTTTACTTTCTTTTCATAATTTGAATACGCATGAACAACATACCAACGAATTGCCATCCCTGAATTCCTCTAAGTTGTTAGTGACGCTATTGCCCAGAACAAAAACATATCCAGAAGCCATAGAAGAAAACCAACAATGACAACCATGGCAAACACCATTAGCGTTGTTTGCATTGTTTCTGAACGTGATGGCCAGACAACCTTTCTTACTTCTTGCCTAGCTTCTTGAGCAAACAACCATGAGTGACGACCTACTGCTGTTGTCAGCATAATTGCCAAAGAAACAACCACAATAGCAACTATACCCAACACTCTATATAGTTGTGAGTAGTCTGAGAATTGATAAAAAGCAACCACACCTGCGCTTATTAGCACAAGAGACAAAATATATTTAAGCACATCTACATTAGATGAAACTTCCTTTGTCTGAGTATTCATTTGACGGATTTTATTTGAGAACTTCTTGAATTTAATTAATGTTTAATGCGAGTTGGCAGGCCAGGAGGGACTCGAACCCACAACCTGCGGTTTTGGAGACCGCTGCTCTACCAATTGAGCCACTGACCTACACGCATAAACCTTCTAACAACGAGCAATTGTACTTTACTTAAAACAATTACTCAATGATTTTTGCAACAACACCAGCACCAACCGTACGACCACCCTCACGAATAGCAAAACGCAGACCGTCTTCCATCGCAATTGGAGCAATCAAAGTCACTTCAACTGATACGTTATCACCAGGCATCACCATTTCAACACCTTCTGGCAAGTCAACAGCACCTGTTACATCTGTTGTTCTAAAATAGAACTGCGGACGATAACCATTAAAGAATGGCGTATGACGACCACCTTCATCTTTTGCCAATACGTAAATTTCTGATGTAAATCTTGTGTGCGGAGTGATTGAACCAACATGTGCTAACACCTGTCCACGCTCAACCTCTTCACGCTTAGTACCTCTTAACAGGATACCTACGTTATCGCCTGCTTCACCTTGATCAAGCAGCTTACGAAACATCTCAACACCAGTACAAGTTGTTTTTGTGGTCTCTTTAATGCCGACGATTTCGATTTCTTCGCCAACGTTAATAACACCACGCTCAATACGCCCTGTCACCACTGTTCCACGCCCTGAAATTGAAAACACATCTTCAATTGGCATCAGGAAAGCACCTTCTGTTGCTCTCTCTGGCTCAGGGATATAGGCATCTAGCGCATCAACTAACTTTAAGATAGATGGCACACCTAGATCACTATCATCACCTTCCAGCCCTTTTAGCGCCGAACCAACAATAATAGGAGTATCATCACCAGGAAAATCGTATTGATCTAGAATCTCACGAATTTCCATTTCTACTAACTCAAGCATTTCGCTGTATTCTTCAGTACCAACACCACCACAATCTTCAGCAAGTAGGTCAGCTTTATTCAGAAATACTACGATATAAGGCACGCCTACTTGTCTTGACAATAGGATATGCTCTCTTGTTTGTGGCATAGGGCCATCAGTCGCACCACAGACTAAAATAGCACCATCCATTTGCGCCGCGCCAGTAATCATGTTTTTCACATAATCCGCGTGACCCGGGCAATCTACGTGCGCGTAATGACGAGTTTCTGACTCATACTCAACATGCGATGTTGCAATAGTAATACCACGTTCACGCTCTTCCGGCGCATTATCAATTTGATCAAATGCTTTAACTTCGCCACCTAACTTTTCAGCCATTACCTTAGTTAATGCAGCCGTTAGAGTTGTTTTACCGTGATCAACGTGGCCAATTGTACCTACGTTTACGTGTGGTTTATTACGTTCAAATTTTTCTTTAGCCATTTTTTTCAAAGACCTTAAATTAATATTGTTTGCAACAATCAGTGTAATTGGAGCCCATAACTGGACTTGAACCGGTAACCTCTTCCTTACCAAGGAAGTGCTCTACCGCTGAGCTATATGGGCTTAAATCTATTTGGAGCGGGTGATGGGAATCGAACCCACGTGATCAGCTTGGAAGGCTGGAGTTCTACCATTAAACTACACCCGCAGAACTCTTAATATCTAAATGGTGGAGGGGGGAGGATTCGAACCTCCGAAGGCTGAGCCGTCAGATTTACAGTCTGATCCCTTTGGCCGCTCGGGAACCCCTCCGTTTAGAAAAACTATTATGATTGGAATCAATTATTTTGTCAATTATTTTGTCAATTATTTTATGAAATTATTTTATACGAGAATGCAGCTCCTGCATTGCCAACTCATAATCCCCACCTTGCAATAAGGATAGATAATTAAAAAAATTGTAAAATAATTCTTTTACATGCTGCACGTCAGTTTTAGAGAAATCTGATAAAACATAGTCCGCTACCTGCATCCCAGGTTTAGGCCTACCTATTCCCACACGCAAACGCTTAAAATCTTTAACGCCTAAACTGGCAATAATATCCCGAAGTCCGTTATGCCCGCCATGTCCACCGCCAGATTTCAACTTCAAAGTACCCACCTCAAAATCCAGCTCATCATGCACAACAAGCACTTCTTCCGGATTAATTTTGTAATACTTCATAAATGATGAAACCGACTGCCCACTTCGATTCATAAAGGTAGCAGGCTTTAATAAATACAACTTACCTACGCTTAAATTTACTTCCGCCAAATCACCAAAGAAGCGCACCTCTTTAGAAAATGTAACAGCCTTTTCTCTTGCCAGCTCGTCTAATAACAAAAACCCGGCATTATGCCGGGTTTTTTGGTATCTCTGACCGGGATTTCCCAGCCCTACGAGTAGCTTGATCACTATTCTGAATCAGTTGCTTCCTCATCGCCACCTTCTTCAGCAGCAGCATCCTCTTCATCTTCTGCCGGACCTCTAGTCTTCATGATTTGAGCAACTGTTAAGTTGTGCTCGTCACCATGCGTCAACGCAAGAACCTCAATACCCTCAGGAATCACGATATCTGACAAATGCACAGAACCACCTATATCAACACTTTCTAAATCCACCTCTATATATTCAGGCAAATTAGCTGGTAGACACGCAACCTCTAACTCAACCATTGAGTGAGTAACTACGCCGCCCGCCTTAACACCAATCGAAATCTCTTCATTGATAAAATGCAAAGGCACATGCACTTTAATCTTTTCATTCATATTAATACGCAAGAAATCCATATGAATCACAGTATCTTTTGCCGGATGCCTTTGCATATCTTTTAAGATTGCATTTTGCACCTTACCATCAACACTCAATTTCAAAACATGAGAATATACTGCTTCATTAGCCAGTTTTTTCGTGACCTCATTATGACTTAACCCAATCAACTCAGGACCAACCGAACCACCGTAGACTACAGCCGGTATATTACCATTACGACGAATACCTTTAGCACTACCAGTACCTGCATTCGCTCTACTTACCGCATCAAATTCAAAAACGCTAGACATCTAAATCTCCACACCCTACAAACAATAACTTAAAATCATCAATCAACATATAGCGAGCTAACTGACTCACCCACAGCAATCCTTCTAATTGTCTCAGCCAGCATATCCGCAACACTTAACTGCCGTATCTTTCCTAAATCCGCCGCTTCATCACTTAGCGGAATAGTATCTGTCACTATCAACTCATCCAATACTGAGTTACGCAAATTCTCAATTGCACGCCCAGATAATACTGGATGCGTACAATAAGCAACCACCTTAACAGCACCTTGCTTTTTCAATGCAACTGCCGCACTACATAGCGTGCCAGCTGTATCAACTAAATCATCTATCATAACGCAAGTCTTGCCACTCACATCACCTATGATATGCATCACCTCAGCCACATTAGCCATCGGTCGACGCTTATCAATAATTGCTAAATCCGCATCATCCAGTCGTTTAGCGAGCGCTCTCGCCCTGACTACACCACCCACATCCGGAGAAACAACGATTAAATTCTTATAATCTTGCCGCCATACATCACCCAATAATAATGGTGAAGCATAGACATTATCCACAGGGATATCAAAAAACCCCTGTATCTGATCAGCATGCAAGTCAACTGTCAACGCCCTGTCCGCACCTGCAACACCCACCATTTTAGCTACCAGCTTGGCACTAATTGCCACTCGAGCTGAGCGAGATCGCCTATCCTGCCGGGCATAACCAAAATATGGCATAACCGCCGTGATTCTTGATGCTGACGCTCTTTTTAAAGCATCTATCATCACCAGCAATTCCATCAAATTCTCATTTGTGGGCTGGCATGTGGGCTGGATAACAAAAACATCTTTATCCCTTACATTTTCTTCAATTTCTACCGTTACTTCGCCATCACTAAAACGCCCTACCGAAGCCATCCCAAGACGCATACTCAATCGATGTACGATACCTTTAGACAGATCAAGATTAGCATTTCCGGAAAAAACCATCATTGAAGTATCACTACTCATAAATAGAGAACCTATAGTACCGAGTTGATTTCATGGAAGATAAAATGGCTGGGCTGCCAGGATTCGAACCTGGGTATGCGGAGATCAAAACCCCGTGCCTTACCGCTTGGCGACAGCCCAATTTTAGAAACTAAAGACTTCACTCATCTGCTTATGCAGAGGTGAAACAGCCAATCCTTGTGCAATATAAGCTTCCCTTCCTGAAGCCAACTCCTCATACACATCCTGTGCAGATACTTTTTCACCAAACTGAACAAAAACGCATGCTCCCGTCCCTGTCAATCTAGCTTGTCCATATTGACTAAGCTCTTCCAAAGCCTGCTTCACTTCAATGTGAGACTCTTTAACCACAGCGGTACAATCATTTTGATTTTGCCCTGAGTTAAAGTCGGCTATTTTGATTGATTTACTATCGCGTGTCAATTCTTTTGCTGAAAATATTCTTCCCGTATCAACATGACACTGAGGCTTAACCACTACAAACCAGGCAGCTGGTAAGTCAATAGCAGTTAATTTTTCACCCACTCCTTCTGCCCAAGTACTTGTTCCTTTTATAAAAACCGGCACATCAGCACCTAACTCTACGCCTAGCTCCATCAGACGCTGCTCAGTTACACCTAACTGCCACAACTGGTTTAAAACCACTAAAACTGTTGCTGCATCAGAACTCCCCCCCCCTAATCCACCACCCATGGGCAGATTTTTTTCTATTTCTATGCAGACTCCGCCCTGATAACCAGATTCCCGTTTCAATAGATTGGCAGCTCGCACCGTTAAATCGTCCGATTCCTTTACTCCTGGTATCGCTTCTTTTAATCGAACCCGGCCATCCTCAGTTTTATTAAAAGTTAAGCCATCCGTTATATCAATTATTTGAAACACCGTCTGCAACAGATGATAGCCATCCTCTCTTTGACCCACTATTCTTAACATTAAATTTAATTTAGCCGGCGCCGGCCATCTTAAGCCCCAGCCTAATTCCGAATCTTTTTGCTCAGTCATTGCATGTCCCACTGATCGACTATCAGTTTTAATTTTATTTGTTCTTTAGTTATCTTAATTCGACGCGGCATAATTCCAACAGGAGTCTGCATATATTCATCATACCTTATACGCCAGCCTAACTGCTGAAAGCCATTTTCAAACTGACGCACTGGCACATCCTGCAAATACGCCCCTAAAACCCACTGCCGTAAAGCTGTTATCGGTACGACGAAACCTATTTGCCGAGCAATAAATGCATCTACATCCTGAGAAACCTGCTTCTCACCCTGTGCATTTTGTAAAACTACCTCATGCTCATCCAACTCAATCATCATTGCCCCTAGCCCCAGAGCACCTGACAACCTTAACACATCTCTTTCGTTATTATGCTGCCATTGAACATTTGCAGTCAGGACTTCATCACTTTTAATTAGTAGCCGCCCTTGCATCTTCCATTGCTGAATATCCAGTCTCTGCTGCTGACTCAGCACTCGCCCCTGCTGTGCATCATAAGTCTTTACCGAGCTACATCCTGCTACAGCCAGCAAAAACATCAGGCTCAATATACCCAGGCGCATCAATCACTACCAAATAGTCGCACCTTAAGCTCCAATAACAGCGGATCATCAGGCGTTTTTTCTATCGCCTCGGCAAACACTGCTTGCGCCTGCCTGGTTTGCTGCAAAGCCCATAAAACTTCAATTAAGTGCGCTGCTATTTCAGCCTGCGGCTGCAAATCATAAGCACGCTGCAAATACTGCCGCGACTCTTCAAGCCGGTTCAGCTTAAACAACAGCCAACCATAACTATCCATAATAATAGGTTCATTAGGCTTAATAGCTATCGCTTTATCAAGGTATTCCTCAGCCTCCGCATAACGGTTTGTTTTATCAACCAGAGTATAACCTAGAGCATTCAAAGCATTAGCATCATTAGGGTCTTTTTCCAGAATATATTTTAAATCATCCTCCAGCACCTGTAGCTTATCAAGCTTTTCAGCCTCCAATGCTCGCGCATAAAGTATTTTTTTATTATCTGGGGCGTTTAATAATTCACTTGTCAGCACATCAAAACTTTGCTGATATAAATGCTGTTGACTGTACAGCTCAGATTCGACCAATACCAGATCACTCGCTTTATCTGGAAAATCTGCTTTTAAACTCTTTAGCCTTAATAAGGCTAACTCATACTGCTTCTGCTCTATAAGGATAAAAACAGAACTCATGCTCGCCTCATATCGGTATGGACCCGCACTAATAACATCAAACCATATTAAAGCTTCATCAAATCGCTTTGCCTTTGCATCTATACGCCCTAAATAAAATGACGCTCTATCTCTAAACTCTTTATCAATAACCAAGGCCTGTAAAATATTACGCGCCGAGTCTTCTTGCCCTGTTTGCAAATAAACCAAAGCTAACTTGAAATTTAACCCCTTATTCTCTGGATGTTTTTCAATCAAGCCTTGCAAGACATCTTCTGCTTCAGAAAACCGCCCTTGCTGCATTAATAATTGCGCTATTTGCTCTTTAATTTGCACACTTTCTTCATGCTCGTCCACCTGCTGTAAAACACCAATTGCTGCTGTTAATTTACCCCGAGAAATATAGAGCTGCGCTTGTAACATCAACGCTTTCACCCATTGCGGATCAAGCTCCAATGCCTTAGAAACATTTGCTTCCGCCAGTCTTAATTTCTGCGCCTGGGCATCCATCAAAGCCAGAACAAAATACAGTTTCGGATTATCTGGGTACTGAGCACTTAAATCTGAAAACACCTGATAGGCCAAAGCCACACTCTGCGGATTTTGTAAATTTTTGACCATGGCAATCGCTTTAGCATCAAAATCAACCGCATCTTTAAGCGATATAAATTCAATATTATCAAAAGCCCCTTGTCGGTCACCCGATTTTAGCGCAGCAACAGCCACCAGATATCGCGCATCCAGACTATCCGGCTCTTCCTCTAACCATAAATCAAGCGCCTGTTTTAATTTAGCATCATCCTGCACATATAATGCAATCTTGGCTGCGCGCTTAATCACCTCAACATCTTTCACTCGTTCAGACGCACGCAAATAACCATCTAGCGCCAACTCATACTGGCCACGCTGCCCGGCAATTTCAGCTGTCATCAATAAAAACAAGACATCAGGTGATATTTCAGTTTTTCCTGCCTGCGGAAGAGCTTTTTGTTCACTCACAAGCTCAGGGTTTTGCTCTTCAGCAACAGGATTAATTGAACTTTCTGAGCCTTTCGTTGCACACGCTGTTAGCATAATAAAACCTAACAGCATCATTACCTTTAAAACCATCTATGAAATTCCCTTAAAATATAACCTTAACCCATTACCAGCCTGTTAAGGCCAGGTTTAAATCACCATAGGCACCAGAGCATGCGCACATACCCACGCATTTATCTATACAGTTATGACATATAACCGTTCACCCAGTGTACTGTTAAGTCCCACCCCCTCAAAGCACAAGAAGGACCCCACCAAAGAATTTGAAAAACTCAATTATACGCATTAAATATAAATTATAGAAACACACCCCTTATTTCTGCCCTGCGCAACAGTTGCCAACTTAAGGGGAGTTCAGCCTAGACAGAAGTAGCAACGTCATTAATCCTAGAAAAATAAGTTACTTACAGATTCTAGAGCTAGCTCTTGATTCCACAGCACTTCAAATTGTGTCCACTTAACCTATGGTGAAGCTAAGATTTTTTTAAAGCACTGTAAAAGCAATGCCTTGCACTATAAATCTACATTCAACTGATATTTCTAGGTTAAAGCGAAAGACTGGCAGACAGGCGCATAACAACAAAACTTAAAAAATGCATATAAGACTAAAGTTTCGACTATTATAGCTGGCCACTACTGAGTTAACATCACAAAAAACACAATCATTTTCTATTCAATTTTGCTAAACCGGCAAAACTCCTTAAAATAGCCACTAACTATTGATTTAAAATCTCTCCGCTAACCACTAAGAATTAATCGGCATTAATGACTCTCCTAGCTCTAGGCATCAACTATATAACAGCACCCGTTGCAATCCGTGAACGCCTAGCTTTCCCGGCTGAAATATTACGCGATGCAGTGACCGAGCTATGGCAACAACAACACATATCTGAGGCAGCTATTCTATCCACATGCAATCGCACTGAAATATACTGCACTGCTCAGAATAACAATATAGAGCCTATCATCGACTGGATTTCTCGCAATAGGAAGCTTAAACATTCTGAGTTTCAACCCTATTTATATGCACATACTGATAATGCATTAATCCGCCATATTTTTCGTGTTGCATGCGGCATGGAATCCATGGTTCTAGGTGAGCCTCAGATTCTAGGGCAAATGAAAACTGCCTACCAGACAGCGAGCCAGGCAGGCACATTGGGCAAAGACCTTGGCAAGCTTTTCCAGCACACTTTTTCTACTGCAAAAAAAGTCCGCACCGATACAGCCATTGGCTCTAGTTCAGTCTCCGTCGCCTTCGCTGCAGTACAGCTTAGTAAACAGATTTTTGATAATCTCAGCGAACAAACTGCTTTACTGATTGGCGCAGGCGAGACGATAGAACTAACAGCGCGCCACTTACACCAAAATGGCATCGGTCGAATTATTATTGCCAATCGCACCTACGACAAGGCGCACACACTTGCCAGCCAGTTCAATGGTTACGCCATTGCACTCTCCGAGCTACCCTTGCATATTGCAGAAGCAGACATTATCGTTTCATCCACAGCAAGCCAGTTACCAATTTTAGGCAAAGGTCTGGTTGAAAGCGCCATAAAAAAACGCAAGCACAAGCCTATTTTCATGGTTGATTTAGCCGTACCGCGCGATATTGAGCCAGAAGTAGAAAAGCTTAACGACGTCTACCTGTATACCGTTGATGACCTACAAAATATCATCAAAGACAACCTGAATTCTCGTCGCCAGGCCGCCGAACAGGCGGAGGAAATCATCGATACCAACGTCGAACATTTTCAGGCATGGATGAAAGCCCAGACAGTGCAATCAACTATCGTTGATTATCGCCAGCAAGCTTCTCAATTACAGCAAGACAGCCTTAATAAAGCACTTGCCGCACTACGCAACGGCGGCGCTCCCGATGAGATTATGCGCCAACTTGCACATACACTAACTAACAAGCTAACCCACACGCCCTGCATCCAGCTGAGAAAAGCAAGTGAAAATGAACGTCATGATCTTATTGCAGCTGCACGTGAAATTTTCAAACTATAAAAACACGCAATGAAAGACTCAATAAAGACGAAATTAGAAAATCTGAGTGAACGATTTGACGAAATTGCTGCTTTACTGTCACAACCTGAAGTACAAAGCGACCAAAATCAATTTCGCGCCCTAAGCCAGGAATATGCCCAGATCACTCCTTTGGTTGACTGTTATAAGAAATATATAGACTCCGAGGAAACTATCAGTAGTGCCCAGGAAATGCTCCTTGAAGAGGATGCTGAAATCCGTGATATGGCCAAAGAAGAAATAGCCGAAGCAGAACAGCAACAAGAACAACTGGAACAAGAATTACAAATCCTGCTATTACCTCAGGACCCTAACGATAATCGCAACATTTACCTGGAAATTCGTGCAGGGACTGGTGGCGACGAAGCTGCTATTTTCTCAGGCGATTTAGCCCGCATGTATATGCGCTACGCTGAAAATAAGGGCTGGAAGATAGAAACAACCAGTGAAACACGCGGCGAACATGGCGGTTATAGAGAAGTCATATTGCGCATTGCCGGCCAAGATGTCTATTCACAACTCAAATTTGAAGCGGGTGCACACCGCGTACAGCGTGTACCAGAAACTGAGTCTCAGGGTCGCGTACACACCTCTGCCTGCACCGTTGCCATTATGCCCGAGGCGCAGGAAATTGATAATATCGACATTAACCCTAGTGACTTACGTGTAGATACCTTTCGCGCCTCAGGCTCAGGTGGCCAGCATGTCAATAAAACTGATTCAGCAATTCGCCTTACTCACCTTCCTACAGGTACTGTAGTGGAATGTCAGGACCAGCGCTCACAACACAAAAACAAAGCTCAGGCTATGGCCGTCTTGCAGTCTCGACTATTATCGGCTGAACAGGATAAACAGCACGCTGAAAATTCAGAAAACAGAAAACTACAAGTCGGTAGTGGTGATCGTTCAGAGCGCATTCGCACCTACAACTATCCGCAAGGGAGAATGACAGATCACCGTATCAACCTAACCTTGTATAAACTAGATGAAATAATGCAGGGCAACCTGGATCATGTTATTCAGCCTCTTATTAGTGAGCATCAAGCTGAATTACTGACCCAGTTAGGTGAGGAAGGTTAAGCATGATGAGTCATGTTTAAAGGCATATAACCACGAAAAACACCTAAAAAGTAACTGTATTTATGTGGAGAATAATTTATTGGCTTTAGTCACAGGTTTAAACCAGTAAAGTAATTTGCCCAGCACAAATTGAATAATACTCTTAATTAGTTGAATTCAGGCACGCTGAAATGAGATATTCAAAAAATATTTTTCGTGCTTTTCGTGTATTTCGTGGTAAATATTTTTTGACTCTAGCCAAGGCAGCGCGGCCAAAATTATAAGATGAATGATATACAATCTGTGCTAACAAGCTCGGCTAGTACCCTGATGGGCACTTCAGATTCAGCAGACCTGGATGTAGAAGTATTACTTTGTCATGTCCTGAAGAAAAACCGCAGCTATCTGCGTACCTGGCCTGAAAGAGAACTCAACAAAACCCAGCTAGACCAGTTTAATCGATTACTTGAGCAGCGCCAACAAGGCCAGCCTATTGCTTATATTACAGGCAACCGGGAATTCTGGTCACGGGATTTTTATGTAGACTCCAACGTCTTAATTCCCCGCCCAGATACCGAAACATTAATTGAGCTCTGCCTGGAACTGATCCAGCATAAACCTAATGCCAGACTAGTTGATTTAGGCACTGGCTCAGGTATTATTGCCATTACCCTGGCAGCAGAATTCCCTCAACTAGATGTAACCGCCGTAGACAATAGCGCAACCGCACTTAAAATTGCCCAGAAAAATGCCCAGCTGAACCAGACCACTGACATTCATTTTTTGCAAAGTAACTGGTTTGATCAACTCGCAGATGAATCCTTTGATTTTATAGTCAGCAACCCCCCCTATATAGCACCAGATGACCCACATTTAGACCAGGGAGACGTTTACTTTGAACCCGAATCAGCATTAATTGCCGAGCAGCAGGGACTGGCAGATATTATGCATATCAGCAAACATAGCCAGCACTATCTTAACAAGGGCGGCTACCTGATATTAGAACATGGCTATAATCAAAAACAGAGCGTACACGACATATTACAACAGCATCAATACCAGAATATTCACTGCCTACATGACTTATCCGGCCAACCGCGCATAAGCTATGCACAATGCTCAGCACCTACAGACAAACCAAAATGACAGATAAAATCAAAGAAATAGCAATTCCGAGGAAAATCGTCCAGAGCCTGCTCCATCACGCCCAGCAAACACCCGAACAGGAAGTCTGTGGACTCATCAGCAGCCTGAATAATACACCCTACCACTGCTACCCTATTGAAAACACAGCGACCCAGCCTGAAAGATTTTTTAACCTAGACCCGCAACAACAAATACAAGCTATGGCAAGTATGCGTGAGAAAGATGAACAGCTTTTTGCCATCTACCATTCTCACCCTAGCGCTCCCGCCGTACCATCCAGTACTGACATAGAACAAGCGAACTATCCAGACACACTTTACATCATCATCTCTCTTAATACCAAAGGTGTTCTGGAGTTACGTGCATACCAGATAGCGGATACGCAATTTTTAGAAGTACCACTGCGTTTAACCTAAAAACATCAGCTAGGCACAGGGTCAGATAAGACAGGACATTGGTAGATTTTATAACACATTAAAAAAACCGTTGGGGATGTGGTTGGTGCTTTTAAATCTTTATCTACGAATGAATATATTCAGCAGGTAAAATCTAATAATTTGTCGTGTCAGAGGGTATTTATCAACGTGCCGTAAACAAGGTCTAAGTGCAACTCAGGCAATGACCCTGGTCTTTGAGGGAAAGTTACCTGAATTTGCTTTATAATTTCATTGGACTACTCAGCTCCGCTGAGTAGTTACGTCTTTTCATTCGTTTCAAATGCTATTGCCTAAGGGGAATTAAGTAGGGGTTTGCTATAAACATCATCAGTGTTCCCCTATCTGATTCACCCTCGGAACTAATTTAGCAACAAGCGCATTGATAAAGCTACTCAGCGACTTTCCTGTCATTATTGCGTTTTGAACAGCCCGAATAGTATATGAGCTTATACGTGCGATTCTTTCATTAAAAAATAATGGATTCACAAATCCTCCCCTTTTTTTAGCTGCTTGCTGCCTTTTCTCAAGATCTTCGGTGTACTTTTTATCAGAAGGGTGAATCAACTCTGGATCTTGTATTTTAGAAAGCTCTTCGACCGTGCGTAATAAGTTGTAGCTCATTGCTGTCAGCCGCATCTGGTTCTTGAGTGAGTTATTATCAGAAGACCATGCTTTTGTTTCTTTCAAATTACTTTTACTGTTATTGAATGCTTTCTCAATCGTCCAGCGCTTGAAGTACAGCATGGCAATCGTTCCAGGGTTGATTGAGCCAGGTAAGGTCGTTATAAAGCGGTGAAGTTTTTTTGTTTCGGGATCGCGATAATTGACAATGCTAAACCTGATACCGTTGTTTTCATAAGTGCTGTAACTTTCAATCCCCGTGTTAAGTTCATGGCTGGTATCGAAATGAATTGATTCAACAAAAGTGGCGACTGAATTCTCCTTTAAAACTGAAATCATCAAATTCCCATGCTCTATTTGGTTATTCCAGAAAGCATAATCAGTGACCGCTTTATCATAGACGTAGAGGCACTTTTGGGTGCTGTTTTTTGTTCTGTTTTCTCTCTTGAGTTCGTCGCGCAGCACGGGGATTTCCTGATGCCGCCGGGTTCCATTTGTAATAAGCGAAAAAGGTCTGAGCAAACCATTTCTGAGATTTAAAGTGTAGATAAACCCTGCTGCGTAGACTTTTCCATTCCTTCCTTTTTCTGTATGACAGGCATGATCAATAAAGTGCCCATCAGCCGCCAATACGGTATAGTCATTCAGTTCAGGAAATGACTTTAGATAATCAATACCGTGCGATGACAGAGTTTCACTGTAAATGTCATAGCTTTGTTGTTCAACAGCTTCGAGCATTCTCACTCGTCTAGGTGACTTGAGTGATTTAAAATAGGTTGAAAGAGGGCATTGCTCCTCATGAACCTCTTCTGCTGCCTGTAAAAAATGGCGACCACTATCCACCAAACTGATGCAACGTAACATCCCAAGACGAATAAAGCCAATATCGTTTAGTCCTGGGCATGCTCGCTTCCACAAAGGGTAACGTTCTGCTGATACGGCATTGTCCATGCTCTTATTGCAGTGATCAAAAATAAAGGCATTCAGTGTCTGGGATTCGTACATGAGAGTTTCCGATTATAAGGTTTATAAAACGGAAAATTATAAAAAAATGTTTTTCGTAATTGCAAGCTTTATTTTAGGTTTTTTGTTGTTTTTCCATGTGCTTATCCTGCGAAGAATTTTTAGGATTGATTAAAAATCTGGGAGTAGGACAAGATAATCGCATACCGCCTCTAAAATAAGGCATACTCTCTAAGTTTCTTAGCTATTGTTGCTTTCAATGGAAACACTGATGATGTTTATAGCAAACCCCTACTTAATTCCCCTTAGGCAATAGCATTTGAAACGAATGAAAAGACGTAACTACTCAGCGGAGCTGAGTAGTCCAATGAAATTATAAAGCAAATTCAGGTAACTTTCCCTCAAAGACCAGGGTCATTGCCTGAGTTGCACTTAGACCTTGTTTACGGCACGTTGATAAATACCCTCTGACACGACAAAAAATCTCTGCACTCTTGGTG
>NZ_BDMN01000025.1 GCF_002189065.1 Bathymodiolus platifrons methanotrophic gill symbiont | reverse complement strand
TTAGGCAATAGCATTTGAAACGAATGAAAAGACTATTTTTTTCATATAGTTGTAGCATAGTTTCAATTTTACCATAAATAATTATTGGGAAACTTCAGTTAATAAAGAAAACAAGCAGATAATGGCAAGCGTAGTGCTAAGAAATCCTCCTCTTGAATGTGTTAGGAATAGCGCGGTACCTATGGTAAAAAAACATCAGGGTAGGTAGCCATGCGCGTGTAATGAGTGTTTCTATAAATAATTGCTTACCATAATTGCTATTCAGGCCGTATGTAGCACTACTTTTAAATTGGCGCAGTATATTGGGTATTATGCAAAGCAAGGATAGGCCCGCATAGGTCGCATATGAATTTCTGTTGATAAAGGTACTGGAGACAGCGCTTTTATTGGGCTCATCAAACCAAAGTATTTTATTGAAATCGCCTAGATAGATGATTAATCCATAGATTGCGTAGACAAAGCCTACTACTGCAAAGCAATTAAAAAGTTTTTTTGCATTATCTGATTTTTGGCAGTAATACATCGCAAGAATAAAGACTAACCCATAAGATATAAGTCTCATAAGTGAAGTGACTGTTTGCTCAGGCGACAGGCTAATTTTTGTCGGTATTTCTGTTCCCAGTGCCTGAGCCGTTATTTGCCAAAGTGGATGTCCCCAGCTTTCAGGGATGAATGAACTTGTTTGAATGAATGCCCAGAGTAGGGTGCTGATAAATAATACAAAGGGGGTTTTGATTCTTGTAAAGTGCAATTGCATTTTTTTATCTTGTAGAAAATAAGAAATGCACCAACTGATGGTAAGTAAACCTATTAATAAGCACAATAAACTCCATGACCATGGGCGATTACTACCAAAAGGTATAGGGGATAATATAAGTACGATAAGCAGTCCATAGAATGGCATATTTTGAATAGGCTGGTTTGCTGAGTGATAAGTAATATTTATTTTATGGGCTAAAAATATAAAGTCAAATACTATAAAAATAGCTGGGTTGGCCCTGTTACTTTGATCATTTGAATTGGTAATAGGTGCAAATGAAGAACACATAAACTATTTTTGTGCAAGCCCTGCAATGTGCCCCTTTCATCTTAGAGCAAGAAGCTTTAATACTGAAGTTTCCCAATTATTGAGTAGCTGAAATACACAATGCTGGTGTATCGAGGTTTATTTTAGGTGGTTTTGCCATGTTTATAGCAAACCCCTACTTAATTCCCCTTAGGCAATAGCATTTGAAACGAATGAAATATTTTTTTCATATAGTTGTAGCATAGTTTCAATTTTACCATAAATAATTATTGGGAAACTTCAGTATAACAGAAGTAGGACTAAGGCTTAGATTATGGTTGGCTGGAGCTGGTTTTTAGCTAGCCTGATTTTGGTGTAAGCCGTAAATCATATACAATAGAAACAATTTTTAAATCGAAAAAGAAAAGATATGAGTAAACTTAAATGTGCTGTTATTGGAACAGGCTATCTGGGTAAATTTCATGCGGAAAAATACGCATCTTTACCTGACTGTGAATTAGTCGCTGTCGTTGATATTAATGAACAAGCTGCTAAAGAGGTTGCTGAAAAACATGGCGCTGAAGCTTTAACCGATTATCAGTCATTGTTAGGTAAGGTTGATGCAGTCAGTATAGTGGTACCGACTACCTTACATCACCAGGTTTCCAAAGATTTTTTAAATGCGGGTGCGCATGTTTTAGTTGAAAAACCGATTACTGTGACGGTTGAAGAAGCTGATGATTTGATCGCCATAGCTAAACAGAATGATCTTGTTTTACAGGTAGGGCATCTTGAGCGTTTTAACCCCGCAGTGATGGGCTTAGGTGATCTGGAGGATAAGCCATTATTTATCGAATCTCATCGTTTGTCGCCTTTTAATCCACGAGCCAATGATGTCAGTGTAGTATTGGATTTGATGATTCATGATATCGATATTATTCTGGCGATTGTTGATTCTGAAGTGGATCATATCGCAGCTAGTGGTACGGCGGTTTTAACTAAAGGAACTGATATTGCCAATGCACGTTTAACCTTTAAAAATGGCTGTGTTGCGAATGTTACAGCGAGCCGTATCAGCATGAAGATGGAGCGTAAAATGCGTATGTTCCGTCCAAATTCGTATATTTCAATTGATTTTCAAAACCGTGTTTTAACCAAGCATTATGCGGGAGAAGGAGAAATGTTTCCTGGTGTGCCCAAAATTGAAACGGATAAATCTGTGTTTGAAAACGGTGATGCTTTGTTAGAGGAAATTAAGCATTTTGTTGACTGTATTCAATCAGGAAATACGCCTGATGTGTCAGGAGAGGCAGGCCGACGAGCCTTAGCAACAGCAATTGAGATTACCAAGTTGCTGCATTAGAGTGGGGCGGCTGTAGAGCGGACTTTAGTCCGCTAATGCCATATTAATGATGTCGATTTAATAGTGACAAATACGTACAATTTTATTTAAAAGGTAGTGAATTATGATCCCAATGGTAAACCTGAAAGCCCAGTATGCTGAAATAAAAGATGAAGTTGAGCAAGGTTTGGCGGAAACAATAGAAAATTGTTTTTTTATATTCGGCCCAAATGTGCAAGCTTTCGAAAAAGAAGCGGCTGAATATCTAGGGGTTAAACATGCAATTGGTGTTGCTTCTGGTACCGATGCACTGCATTTGGCCTTATTGGCTGAAGGCATAGGTGCGGGTGATGAGGTTATTACCACTGCATTTACCTTTATTGCAACTGCCGAAGCAATTCGTTATGTCGGTGCAAAGCCTGTTTTTGTTGATGTAGACCCTAAAACATATAATATTACTGCAGCAACAATCGAAGCTGCAATTACGGATAAAACAACGGCTGTCATGCCTGTGCATTTATTTGGTCAGCCTGTGGATATGGCGGCTATTAAAGCTGTTTGTGATAAGCACAATCTTAAACTGATAGAAGATTGCGCTCAGTCATTTGGTGCCTCTATAGATGGCAAACAAACAGGTAGTATTGGTAATGCTGCAGGTTATAGTTTTTTTCCCAGTAAAAATCTGGGTGCCTTTGGGGATGGTGGTTTGGTCGGTACTAATTCAGATGCAACGGCTGAAATGGTTAGACAATTACGTAACCATGGATCTAAAGTTCGCTATTACCATGATGTTGTGGGTTTTAATAGCCGCCTGGATGAAATGCAGGCCGTCGTTTTACGTGCTAAATTAAAACGTATTGATCGTTATAATGACAGCCGTCGTCATGCTGCACATTTATATTCTGAATTAATGGCTGACCTACCTCTTGAAACGCCTTATGAGGACGGGGTAGGTGTACATGTCTATCATCAATATACTTTATTGTCTGATCGACGTGATGAGATTTTAGAGGCCTTACAGGCAAAACAAATTGCCTGTTCAGTTTTTTATCCGGTGCCTTTGCATCAGCAAAATGTATTTAAAGAAGATTGTGCAGGAGTGAGTTTACCCGTTACAGAAGATATTGCAGCTCGTTGTAT
The DNA here is from genome assembly GCF_002189065.1 of Bathymodiolus platifrons methanotrophic gill symbiont. Lineage (GTDB taxonomy): Bacteria > Pseudomonadota > Gammaproteobacteria > Methylococcales > Methylomonadaceae > Methyloprofundus. The sequence goes on along the minus strand of NZ_BDMN01000025.1, from coordinate 15,626 downwards.
GTCTTTACCTATCTGCTCTGAACTAAGCGATGAGTCGGTTAAAGAGATTGTTGCTGTTATTCGCAGTGTTTTGGCAGGGTAATTGATTAGATGAAACAAGCTCCAATCTATGCACTGGATTTTGACGGTGTAATCTGTGATAGTGCCGTTGAAACAGCGATTACTGGCTGGAAAGCGGCTACTTTTGTATGGCCGGATATGGCGAATACGATTCCTGAAGAATCTCATATCGAGCAGTTTCGGGCTTTACGTCCGCAACTGGAAGCAGGTTATGAAGCGATACTATTTATGCGCCTGTTACAGCAGGGCGAGTCAGTCGAAAGCATTCAAGCAAATATGGCAAGCTTTATGGCTGAACTGGGTACAGATGCAGCGCCGTTAAAACAGCTATTTGGTCAGACTAGAGATGAGTGGATAGAGCGTGCCAGGGATGAGTGGATAACGATGAATCCTTTATTTTCGGGAATTGCCGAAAAATTGCAAAACTTAAATGGTCAGTCCTGGTATATCGTGACTACGAAACAAGAACGCTTTGTAGAGCAAATATTGCAAGCTAATCAGGTAGATTTACCCATTGATATTTATGGTTTAGACCGAAAAATGGATAAACAGCTAGTATTGCAGGAATTACTGGAGAAACATGGGGGCAAAACTATTCGCTTAATAGAGGATAGGTTGCCAACCTTATTAGGTGTCTTAGGTAATGAGAAATTAAGTGCTGTGGAGTTACAATTAGTTGATTGGGGATATAATACTGAACTGGATAGAAGCAATGCCAGAACGCAAGGGATTAAGGTAATTGGTTTGTCTGAGTTTTTACAATTATAGATAGTAAGGCATTATAATGAAAAATACTTTCTTCTGAAGATATACAATATGGACTGAATGTTTACCAGTACACAGAAATTTGTAACCCATTTTGAGTGCAGCCACAAATCGGAGAACATCATGACCGAAGCCTATACAGAAGCAGAGATTGAAAAACGATTAGCAACAGAATTGCCTCATTGGTACTATGAAAAGGGCTGGATTCGGCGCAAAATTAAAACCAGTGGCTGGAAAGCAAGCTTGATGGTTGTTACTACGGTTGGACATTTGGCTGAAAAAGCATGGCATCACCCTGATTTAACAGTATCCTATGCCTTTGTCATCGTGAAATTAGTAACGCATTCAGCTAAGGGGATTACCGATAAAGATTTTCTATTAGCTAAAAAAATTGAAGATGTTGTGATGTGGGATGCGGCGGAAACATCGCAAGGTGTTTTTGAAGGCACTCCAGATGATCCACGTTTTAAATATATTAAAAAAGAGACATAAGAGGAATAGCGAGTGACTGAAATAACTGAAGTGCCCAGTCCTTTTTGCGGTATTGGCGCCGATGATCTGACAATTCAAGTTAATGACCTGGCAGTAAAAGTCATAGAAAATGGTTGTGCGGTAAATACTCCGGCTTTTGAACAGGCTATTACTGATACCAGTGCGCGAGTCGATGGTAAAGAAGTTAGTCTGGATGTCGCTGTTGCTAAAGCAGCAGAATTATTAGGAGCAAGCAATCAGCCTGTTATTGGAGGCTGTGCGACGGATGTTAATGGTATGCGTGGAGTCATGGCTTTAGCTGATCGTAGTGGTGCTGTGGTCGATAATATGAATTTTACAGCTGCGCGACGTAACTTTTTAGCTTTACAAGACACTGGCTGGATGACGACCACTTTAGCGGAAATTAAAAACCGTTGTGATTATTTTCTGGTCGTCGGAGTTGATTTAGAAGGTTTTTCGCCTCGCTTTTTTGAGCGCTATTTGTGGAATAAAGAGTCCATGTTTCTCACCGATACCAGTCAGCGCGAAGTTGTTTATATTGGCAAAGCACCTTCGGGAGATGCGTCTACTTCACCTACTGGGTGCAAAGCGAAAGTATTACCCTGTGCGGATGAAGATCTGCCTGAAGTGATGGCAGTATTACGCGCTTTAGTTAAAGGCAAAAAAATTGTTGCTGATAATATCTGTGGCATTGCAGTCAGTGATTTACAGGTCGTTGCAGATCAATTAAAGGCAGCAAAATATGGCGTAGTTACCTGGGCGGCAGGTGCCTTGGGCTTTGAACAGGCTGAATTGACTGTGCAAATGTTGACTGAAATGGTTAAGGATATTAATACCATGGATACACGTTGTTCAGGCTTTCCTTTAGGAGGGAAAGAAGGCGACCAGACTGCAAATCAGGTGTGTGGCTGGACTTCGGCATACCCTGCAAGAACACGTTTTTCCAGTGGTTTCCCAGAATATGATCCATTTTTATATGACTCTAATGTCATGTTAGCCAATGGAGAGGCAGATGCATTGGTCTGGGTTCAGGCTTTTAATAGCGCTTCTGTTCCGCCTAAAGTAGCAGTGCCTACGATTGTCGTAGCGCGATCAGGGATGGTCTTTGATACAGAGCCGGATGTCTTTATTCCAGTAGGTACGCCGGGTATAGATCATGCAGGTCATGCCTATAGACTGGATAATGTAGTGGCCATACGCCTTAAGAAATGTCGCGATTCAGGTTTGCCGAGTACGGCAGATGTTTTGCATGCAATTGAACAAGCTTTGTAGGAAAAGATAATCATGTTGATGAAATTAACAGCTGGAACAGTTTATGATCCTGCAAGTGGGATTGATGGTCAGGTGAAAACCTTATATGTTCAAGATGGTAAGTTTGTTAAGCAACCTGCCAGCGACGTAAAAATTGATAAAGAGTATGATTTAAAAGGCAAAGTGGTAATGGCTGGTGCGATTGATATGCATACACATATCGGTGGCGGTAAAGGCAATATTGCGCGTATGCTGATTCCGGAAGATCATCGTAAAGATCCAGTACATCGCTCTGATATAACACGCTCTGGTTGTGGACATGCCATGCCTAGCACTTTTACTACGGGTTATCGTTACGCAGAAATGGGCTATACCGCTGGCTTTGAACCAGCGATATTACCCGTTAATGCACGCCAGGCACATATGGAAATGGCCGATATTCCTATTTTAGATAAGGGTGGCTATGTCATGCTGGGCAGTGATGACTATTTGCTGCGCATGCTAACCGCTAAAAAAGATCAGAAAGCGATTAATGATTATGTTGCCTGGACCATGAATGCAGCAAAAGCGATTGGAGTTAAAGTGGTTAATCCTGGCGGGATTAATGCATTTAAATTTAACCAGCGCAAATTAGATCTTGATGAACAGAATAGTCATTATCAAGTCACTCCGCGTGAAATTCTTCAGGTCTTAGCGACTGCTGTTAAAGAAATTGGCGTGAAACATCCTTTGCACGTCCATGGTTGTAACCTGGGTGTTCCTGGGAATGTTGAAACGACTTTAGATACCATGCAAGGCATAGGTGGTTTGCCGATGCATTTAACGCATATTCAGTTCCATAGCTATGGTAGCGAAGGAGATTTTAAATTTTCTTCAGGTGGTGCGGCGATTGCTGAAGCAATTAATAAACACAAGAATATCACCGCTGATGTTGGACAGATTTTATTTGGCCAGACGATTACTGCATCCGGGGATAATATGCGTCAGCATGCGAACCATGGCTTTGCCAGCCCGAATAAATGGGTGTGTATGGATATTGAATGTGATGCGGGTTGTGGTGTAGTGCCATTTAAATATCGTGATCAGAACTTTGTCAATGCATTGCAGTGGGCGATAGGTCTGGAAATTTTCTTATTAGTGGATGATCCGTGGCGGATTTTCTTAACCACGGATCATCCAAATGGTGCGCCATTTACCACCTATCCGCATTTAATCCGCTTATTGATGGATAAGAGTTTCCGTAATGATATGCTGGCGACTATTCATCCTGAAGCTCAGAAAATGACGACCCTGGCTTCGATTGACAGGGAATATAGTTTGCAGGAAATCGCGATTTTAACCCGTGCCGGTGCTGCTAGATTAGTCGGTCTGGATGACCGTGGTAGCCTAACTGAAGGGGCGTGGGCGGATATTACTGTGTATACAGAAAATGCTGATCGCGAAAAAATGTTTGAGAAGCCTGATTATGTTTTCAAGGATGGAGAGCTAGTGGTTGTTGACGGTAAAGTTGTACATACTAAATGGGGTACGACGCATATAGTTCGTCCTGATTGGGATAACTCTGTCGAAAAAGATTTGCAAAAGTACTTTGATCGTTTTATGACCATGAAAGTGGGTAATTTCAAAATCAGTGATGATGAAATTACTGAAGATGGTCGTGGTAGTTTGACGACGCATAGTTTAAATGGTGTCACATGACAACTTTAGTTTTTGATACGTATGACTTTGTTAGAAGGTTGCAGGACGCCGGTTTTTCTGAAACGCAAGCGGAAATATTAACCCAGTTACAGCAAGAGTCAGTTGATGCAACATTAGAACAGTTTCATAATGTTTTTTGCTGCAAACTGCATTATTACTTAAAAAGAGTTCCGGATTATGATTATTAATGGTGTAAGCATTGATGAAACCTTCGCCGAAGCGTTTCCAATGAAGGCAACCCGCGCAATTATTACCGCGCAAAATGAAAAGTGGGCAATGATTTCTGCTCAGGCGATGACAGGTTTTGCAACCTCAGTGATTGCCTGTGGTTGTGAAGCAGGTATAGAGCGAGTGCTCGACCCTTCAGAAACACCTGATGGTCGCCCCGGGGTATCGGTACTGATTTTTGCCATGGGTGGCAAAGGCCTGGCCAAGCAATTAGAAACTCGGGCTGGGCAGTGTGTATTAACCTCGCCAACTTCAGCTTTATTTGCTGGAATTGATGAAGGTTTGCAAATTCCTTTAGGTAAAAACTTACGCTATTTTGGTGATGGTTTTCAAATAGCAAAGAAAATTGAAGGTAAGCGCTATTGGCGTGTGCCGGTTATGGATGGTGAGTTTTTAACCGAAGCAACTACTGGGCGAGTTGATGCGGTCGGTGGTGGTAACTTTTTAGTATTAGCTGAATCACAACCACAAGCTTTAGCGGCTTGTGAAGCTGCGATTGTTGAAATGAAAAAATTGCCTAATGTGATTATGCCGTTTCCTGGGGGTGTTGTTCGTTCTGGGTCTAAAGTAGGTTCAAAATACCCTGCTTTAGGTGCATCAACTAATGATGCTTTCTGTCCTACATTAAAAGGGATTACTAAAACAGACCTTTCACCGGAAATTGAGTCGGTGATGGAAATCGTGATTGATGGCTTAACTAAAGAAGATATAGATAAAGCTATGCGCGTCGGTATTCAGGCGGTCTGTGATTTAGGAGCTGAAAATGGCATTAAGCGTATTAGTGCGGGTAATTATGGCGGAAAATTAGGTCCATTTCATTTTGATTTACAGGAGATTATGGCATGAGTGCTTTAACTTTTACTGCCAGGCAAGAAACCGCTCAACGTGTTGATATGTCACCTTTAGTTTGCCAGTTGCTTAAAGATTTAACGGTTACCGAGATAGCAGCCATTGAACTGCAAAATGGAAAGCGTAAAATGCGTGCCGATGAACTCTTTGAAATTAAGGGTTCAGATACGCAGAATATTGTTATTAAAAACAGTTTTGCCAAGTTAGATTTTATTGCTAAAGAGTTGCAAGAAGGTAGCGTCACAGTAGAAGGTGAGGCCGGTGCTTATTTGGGTATGGGTATGAAGTCAGGGGCTATTACTGTTCATGGTAATGTTGGTCTATATGCAGCCTGTGAAATGAAAAATGGTTTATTGACTATTAATGGTAATGCCGGAGATTTTCTAGGTGCTGCACTACCTGGTAATAAGCAAGGCATGAAAGGTGGTACGGTACTGGTTAAAGGTAATGTTGGGCAACGGGCAGGTGATCATATGCGCCGGGGTATAATGCTAATTGAAGGCAATGCTGGTGATTATTGTGGCTCACGGATGATTGCAGGGACGATTGCAGTCATGGGGCAGACAGGCCGATTTTTAGGCTATGCCATGCAGCGTGGAAATTTATTGTTATGGCAGCAACCAATCTTATCTGCCACTTTTAATGATTGTGGCTCACATACGTTGGCTTTTTTGCCGATTTTGTTTAAATCGTTTGCAAAATTTGACTCCAGGTTTGCTGATGCAACGCAAGCATTCAATCGTGTACAGCGCTATGGCGGAGATATGGCCGAAAAAGGTAGAGCTGAGATTTTAGTTAAGTTATAAGCGTGGTTTTGTTCAATTTACGATTTATTTATTAGGTTTTAACCCATTGACGAAAGAAGTTAGCAATTTAGTTCAAACTCGAATCCCAACTGAATATGGTGAGTTTGTACTGCACTACTTTACTAATACCATTGATGATAAAGAACATATCGCTTTTGTATTTGGAAAAGTAGCAAACAAAACTCAAGTACCCGTACGCATTCACTCAGAATGTTTTACTGGGGACGTACTCGGGTCACGGCGTTGTGACTGTGGTGAGCAATTAGATAGAGCGCTACAGTTAATCAGTGAGCACGGCTTTGGTGTGTTGATTTATCTTCGTCAGGAAGGGCGGGGTATTGGTTTACTTAAAAAACTGCAAGCTTACAATTTGCAAGATGAAGGCATGGATACTGTCGATGCAAATATTCATCTAGGGCACAAAGCAGATGAACGTGAATACACCATTGCTGCTTTAATGCTGGAAAATTTAAACATAGAGTCAATTCAATTGATCACTAATAATCCTAATAAAATACAGCAATTACAAATGCTTGGTATTGAGGTAGATGGGCGGATTGCAATTGAAATTGAGTCAAATTGCGATAATCGTGCTTATTTACAAACAAAAGCACATAAAATGGATCATTTTTTAACCAAGACAAAGAAATAAATATAAATTTTTAAATTTACGCATAATCCTGGAAAAATCTGTTGCTCACGATTTCTAGAGCTAGCTTTTGATTCCACAGCACTTCAAATTGTGCCTGCTTAACCTATGGGTGATGCTAAGAATTGTTTAAAGCACTGAGAAAACAATGCCTTGCACTATAAATTCGCGCTCAACTCATTTTTCTAGGATAATATTTCGTCAAATACGATGGCAAGAGTATAATACTGAACTTTTACTGTCATGTAATATGGCAGTTATAAGTAACATAAGGTAGAACCTCACGCAGTCTATGACGCAGAAATTATTTATTTTGACGACAGGATGTCAAATGAACGAGTACGATTCGGATAAAATGGCCGATGTACTTAAAGCCTCACATGCAATGGAAGTAACAGACATACCTGAAGAAGCAGATGTTTTGTTATTAAACACCTGTTCTATTCGGGAGAAAGCACAGGAAAAAGTTTTTTCTTTGCTTGGGCGCTGGCGCAAGATCAAGGAAAAGCGGCCTGATATTATTATAGGGGTCGGAGGTTGTGTTGCGAGCCAGGAAGGTGAAGCGATTCAAAAACGTGCGCCTTATGTTGACATTGTCTTTGGTCCTCAGACTTTACATCGCTTACCCGAATTATTAAACAAGTCTCGCAGTGGCACCAAGCGAGTTGTCGATATCTCCTTTCCAGAAATTGAAAAGTTTGATGCTTTGCCTGAGCCGAGAGCAGATGGACCTAAGGCCTTTGTTTCGGTGATGGAGGGCTGTAGTAAATATTGTACATTCTGTGTAGTTCCTTATACTCGTGGTGAAGAAATTAGTCGTCCAGTGTTAGGTGTGCTTGATGAGATTACTGTTTTAGCCGAGCAAGGGGTGCGTGAAGTAAACCTGCTTGGGCAGAATGTCAATGCCTACCGAGGGGGAATGGAAGATGGTGAACTCGCTGATTTTGCCCTATTACTCCATTTCGTAGCTGCGATTGAAGGTATTGATCGTATCCGATTTACAACTTCTCATCCTATAGAATTTACTGATGAATTGGTAGAAGCATTTGCTGAAATCCCTGAATTAGTGAATCATCTTCATTTGCCGGTACAAAGTGGTAGCGATAATATTTTATCGATGATGAAACGTGGGCATACGCGTGCGGATTATTTGGCAACCATGGAAAAAATTAAAGCGGTACGTCCTGGTATCAGTCTATCCTCTGATTTTATTATTGGATTTCCCGGGGAAACTGAAGCAGATTTTGCCGCTACCATGGATTTAATCGAGCAGGTCGGTTTCGACTTTTCTTATAGTTTTGTCTACAGTCCACGACCTGGCACGCCAGCCTCTGATTTACCAGATGATACTAGCGCAGAAGCTAAAAAACAGCGCTTGAAAGTATTACAAAAGCGCCTGGACGAAATGACGATGGCTATATCTGACGCTATGGTTGATACGGTACAAACAGTATTAGTCGAAGGTGTTGCAAAGAAAAATCAATTACAAGTGACTGGGCGGACGGAAAATAATCGGGTGGTGAATTTTATTGGTCATCCTCGTCTCGCAGGGCAATTTGTTGATGTGTTGATTACTGAAGCTTTGCCTAACTCCTTACGTGGCAGAATAGTAGAATCCTCTCTTGATAAAATTGTACAGCAGGCTAATGGGTGAGTAGAGAAACCTTAGAGTTAACACTAGAACCGCTTGATAATCAACGTTTAGCAAATTTATGTGGGCAATTTAACGCGCATTTAAAGCAAATAGAACGTCGCTTAAATGTTGAAATAGCCAATCGTGGTAATCAATTTCAAATAACTGGCTTAGTTCAAGCAACCAAAGCGACTAAAGCGATATTACAAACGCTGTTTAGTGATGTTGCTATTGAGGAGATCACGCCCGAACAAATTCACTTATCCATGCAACAGGCAAATATTGAAGATATTGTTCAGGAGTTCCCTCAGAATGATGAGCACTCAGATGTTTTTATTAAAACCAAGCGTGGTGTTTTAAAAGGGCGAGGAACTAACCAGAGAGATTATCTGAAAAAGATTCTTGCTCATGATATTAATTTTGGTGTTGGGCCGGCAGGAACAGGGAAAACATATTTAGCTGTTGCTTGTGCGGTTGAGGCGTTACAGTCAGAACAGGTGCGCCGCATTGTTTTGGTGAGGCCGGCAGTCGAAGCTGGGGAGAAGCTGGGGTTTTTACCTGGTGATATGGCGCAAAAAGTCGATCCTTATTTGAGACCACTTTATGATGCCCTATATGAAATGTTAGGTTATGAACGCGCAGAAAAACTAATTGAACGAAAAGTGATTGAGGTGGCTCCACTTGCATTTATGCGGGGAAGGACTTTAAATGATTCGTTTATTATTTTAGATGAAGCCCAAAATACCACTACTGAACAGATTAAAATGTTTTTAACGCGCGTTGGGTTTGGGTCGACGGCGGTTATTACTGGGGATATTACTCAAATTGATTTACCTAACGAGAAAATGTCCGGCCTTAAACATGTTTTAGAAGTACTTAAAGAGGTTGAAGGTATTAGTTTTACATTTTTTAATGCGAAAGATGTCGTGCGTCATCCTATGGTGCAACGTATTGTCATAGCCTATGAAAATTATGAGCGCAAACAAAGCTAATGGCTGTTCGTGATATAGAAGTACAACGTATTAGTCACTCATTACTGTTACCCAGAGATGATGATTTTCAGCTTTGGGTAGAAAAAGCACTGGATGATTACCCTAAAGATGCTGAAGTTTTAATCAGAATTGTTGATACACAGGAAATAATTGACTTAAACGAACAATACAGGCATAAAAATGGACCTACTAATATTTTAAGTTTTCCGTTTGAGATGCCAGAAGGCGTAGAAGGGTTAAATTTATTGGGTGACCTGGTTGTTTGTGCAGAGGTTTTGGCGCTTGAAGCAGAAACACAAAAAAAGACATTAAAAGATCACTGGGCGCATATAATTATCCATGGTATTTTACATCTCATTGCCTATGATCATGTTGACGAAAAAGATGCTATTGAAATGGAAGCAAAAGAAATATTTATTTTGCAGCAACTACACATTAATAACCCCTATAAGGAGAGATAAGTAAATGGCTGACGAGGTTGCGAATAGTAGGAAACCTTCGCAAAAAAGCTGGATGGAGCGAATTGGACAAATCATGGGGGGAGAGCCGCAGGATAGAGAAGATTTGCTAGAAATTTTACGGGAAGCTGAAGAAAAACACCTCTTAGATAAATATGCATTAAAGATGCTAGAGGGTGTATTACAAGTCTCTGAACAGCGGGCACGTGATGTGATGGTGCCACGCAAGAAAATGATTGTCTTAAAAAAAGATGCATTATTGAAAGAAATTTATCCTATTGTTATCGAATACGGCCATTCTCGATTTCCAGTTATTAGTGAGGATAAAAGTGAAGTCGTTGGTATATTATTAGCTAAAGATTTGCTGCCACATGCTTTAGATAAAAAAGATATAAAAGTTGAAGAGCTAATGCGTGTAGCAACAGTTGTGCCGGAAAGCAAGCGGTTAAATGTATTGTTAAAGGAGTTTCGTGCTAAACGCAGCCATATGGCGATTGTCGTAGATGAATATGGCGCGGTAGCGGGTGTAGTCACCATTGAAGATGTGTTAGAGCAGATAGTCGGTGAGATTGAAGATGAACATGATTATGCAGATGAGGAATACATTAGTAAACGTAGTGAAGTAGAGTATATTGTGCAGGCTTTAACACCACTGGAAGATTTTAACCAATACTTCTCAACAGATTTCGATACTGAAGAGTTTGATACTGTTGGAGGCTTTATTGTTGGGCGTCTGGAGCATATGCCTAAAAAAGGCGAAAAAGTCGAGCAAGATCAGTTTCGTTTTGAAGTGTTAAGAGCTGATGGACGGCGCGTACATTTGCTAAAATTAAAAATAAAGGGTAAAAAGACGTAAAGCGGTTATTTTTTTAATTATTGGGACTTTAAAAATGGTTGTAGGCAATTATCGTAAAAGTAATAAAGTGAAAACAGGCATTTTATTATTGTTGAGCTTAACTTTAACTGCTTGTGAAACTGAAGAAGAAGCAGCCGAGAGCCATTTGAAAAAAGGTGTTGAACTATTAAAAAAGGGAGATTTAGCTGCAGCCCAGTTAGAATTGAAAAGTGCTAAACAAGGTAATAAATCGACCGCTGAAACCTATTATTATTTTTAATCGTTTAGAGATTGATACTGAAGAAGTATTACTAGCAGCAGGAACAAAATGGAATTTTTTACCTTTTCGTCCAGGCTTGGTCGGTGGTCATTGTATTGGTGTCGATCCTTATTATTTAACCTATAAAGCACAATCCATCGGTTACAATCCTGAAATTATTTTATCTGGTCGGCGTATTAATGATGGGATGGGGGAGTATGTAGTCTCGCGATTGGTTAAACTGATGTTAAAAAAACGCTTGCATGTACGTCAGGCAGATATTTTAATTATGGGTCTGACTTTTAAAGAGAACTGTCCTGATCTGCGCAATACACGCGAGGTTGATATTATTAATGAATTACAAACTTATGGTGTTAATGTTCATGTCTACGACCCATGGGTAGATCCAGAAGAAGCACAAGCTGAGTATGGTGTTAAGCCGTTAGCAACGCTAGAAGAAGGTAAGTTTGATGCTATCTTATTAGCTGTAGCCCATGAGCAATTTAAACAAATGGATATTAAACAGGTCAGAGCCTTAGGTAAGCCTGATGCTGTGATTTACGACCTTAAGTATTTATTTCCTGCGGAACTAACAGACGAGCGTTTATAAGATGAAAGTAATGGTCACAGGCACTGCCGGTTTTATAGGTAATCACCTGGCAATAAAATTATTAGAACGCGGTGATGAGGTCATAGGTATTGATAACCTCAATGATTATTATGATGTTAATTTAAAATTAGCACGTTTAGATCGAATAAAAGATCATGCCTTGTTTACCGATGTAAGAGCTGATATTTCAGATAGAAAGCAGATGGAGCAGCTGTTTAAACAGCATCAGCCGCAGCGCGTTGTTAATTTAGCTGCCCAGGCAGGTGTGCGCTACTCAATTGAAAACCCTCATGCCTATATCGAAAGTAATATAGTTGGCTTTCTTAATATATTAGAGGGCTGTCGGCATAATAATGTTGAACATTTAGTCTATGCATCGAGTAGTTCAGTTTATGGCGCGAATGAGACCATGCCCTTTTCGGTGCATGATAATGTCGATCACCCTTTAAGCTTATATGCCGCATCAAAAAAAGCGAACGAATTGATGGCGCATACTTATAGTAATTTGTATAACTTGCCAACTACGGGACTACGTTTTTTTACTGTTTATGGTCCCTGGGGTCGACCCGATATGGCATTGTTTTTATTTACCAAAGCGATAAAAGAAGGTAAAAAAATTCAGGTTTTTAACTATGGTAAGCACCGCAGAGACTTTACTTATATAGATGATATCGTAGAAGGTATTATTAGAACACTGGATAATGTTGCCCAGGCTAATGCCGACTGGAGTGGTGAAACTCCTGATCCAGGTACCAGTAAAGCGCCCTGGAGAGTCTATAATATCGGTAATCAGAGTCCCGTGGAGCTGATGGATTATATTGAAACACTGGAAAAATATCTGGGTAAAACCGCCGAGAAAGAATTATTGCCTTTGCAACCGGGCGATGTGCCTGATACCTATGCGGATGTAGAGGATCTAGTGCAGGATGTGGGTTACAAACCTGATACAACGATAGAACAAGGAATAGCCAAATTTGTGACTTGGTACAATAGCTACTATGAATAGAACCCCCACTGTAGAACGGACTTCAGTCCGCTATTGAAAGATTATTTCACCATGAAGGGCATGAAGAACTTGAAGGTTTTTGATGTATCTACTTTAAATTCCGGGTGAGGAGTAAAAAAGCTTTAGCTTTTTTTTAATGACAGCAATAGCTAAAGCTATTGCACTCCTGAATATTACCCTGATATTTAAAAGTGATACTTTTCGATGTTGATTTCATTATCTTCATGCCCTTCATGGTGAAAACAAATGATATCTCAACTAAGCAATCTAACAAATACCGTATTGGTACAATCCTTGAAAAATGAAATACAACAGCCGCCTCTTATTGCGCATATTATTTATAGATTAGGTGTGGGCGGCCTGGAAAATGGATTAATTAATTTAATTAATCAAATGCCCGCTGATAAATACCGGCATATGATTATCTGTCTTAAAGGCAGTACTCAGTTTAGTGAGCGCCTAAAACGTCAAGATGTACAGATTATTGACCTGAAAAAAAAGAAGGTCAGGACTGGTGGTCCTTTGTTGCAGCATATCGAATACTTAGGCAGAATAAAGTAGATATAGTGCATACTAGAAACCTGGCGGCGATAGAATATCAAGTGTCTGCATTTCTTGCCGGGGTAAAGTATCGGGTGCATGGAGAGCATGGTTGGGATACCTTTGATCCGGCTGGCAACAACAAAAAGTATCAATGGCTAAGGCGCTTATTAAGTCCTTTGATTCAGGTGTTTATTCCCTTGTCTTTGCATTTGCAAACGTATCTAACTGACAAAGTAAAAATTTCTGCGCGTAAAATAGTCAGGATTTGTAATGGCGTTGATACCCAGAAATTTTATCCTGAAAAAACAAGGAAGGAATTGCCCGTCTGCCCGCTTACCTTTGTGGAAAAAAATGTGTATATCGGGACAGTAGGACGTATGCACGGTGTAAAAGACCAGATAACATTGGTGCAAGCCTTTGTGTTGTTAATGCAAAGGCATGCAGAATTGATTGGCCAGGTCTATTTGCTTTTGGTGGGTGATGGGCCCTTACGAGCACAGGCAATAGAGTTACTTGAGAAGCATCAATTAAGGCAATATGTCTGGCTACCAGGCGAACGGCAGGATATTGCAGAAATCATGCGTACACTGGATATTTTTGTTTTGCCTTCTCAGAATGAAGGTATTTCTAATGCCATCCTGGAGGCAATGGCAACTGGCTTACCAGTGATTGCAACCGAGGTTGGTGGCAACCCTGAATTGGTAGAGCAGAATCAAACGGGCTTGTTAGTGCCCCCTGAATCTCCGGAATCTATGGTTAATGCTCTAAATGTTTTGATTAAAGATAAACAAAAAAGAAAACAGCTAGGAGAAAGATCTTTGCAGCGAGTGCAGGACAACTTTTCAATTCAGGTGATGGTAAAAAATTATACTGATGTTTATGATTCGTTAGGACTAGAAAGGAAGCAATAATATGTGTGGCATTGTTGGTATCTTTGATATAAGCGAAAAACGTGAAATTAATCGTGATTTATTGCATACAATGAATGAAAGCCAGTTTCATCGAGGACCCGATGAAGGTGGGCTACATATTGAAGCAGGCTTGGGCTTTGGTCATAGGCGCTTATCAATTATTGATTTATCTAGCGGTCAGCAACCGATGCACAGTGCTGATGGCAATGTTGTTCTGACTTATAACGGAGAAATCTATAACTTTCCAGAGCTGCGTAAAGAGCTGGAAGCTTTGGGGTATGCTTTTAAAGCGCATTGCGATACTGTGAAGTGATAGTCTATGCCTGGCAAGCCTGGGGAGAAGACTGTGTTACGTTTGCGGGGTATGTTTGCCTTTGCTATCTGGGACAGGCAGAAGCAAAGCTTATTTTTAGCCCGGTACCGTTTAGGCATAAAACCATTATTTTATTCACACTTAAAAAATGGTCAGTTTATTTTCTCTTCTGAATTAAACGCTTTAAAAGAGCATCCCGGTTTATCAAGAAAAATTGAACCTACAGCCATAGAAGAGTATTTTGGATTTGGTTATATACCCGAACCTAAAACTATTTACACAGATGTGTATAAATTAGAACCAGGTCACTGTTTAAGTATTAAAAAGGGTGTAAAGTCATTTCAGACAAGAAAATATTGGGATGTTTGTTTTAATGATAGTCTGCAAGGCTCTGAAAGTGAACTAGCAGAGGAATTAATAGAACGATTCCGTGAAGCGGTTGATATTCGTACTGTTGCTGATGTGCCATTAGGGGCATTTTTATCTGGAGGTGTTGATTCCAGTGGGGTAGTTGCAATGATGGTCGGTTTAACGAATGAGCCCGTTAATACCTGTTCAATTTCGTTTGGTGATCCGAAATTTAATGAGTCGCAATTTGCGGCAAAAGTTGCTGACCGTTACCATACGGCGCATCGGGTAGAGCAAGTTGATCCAGAAGATTTTAGTTTAATAAACCAGCTTGCTGACATTTATGATGAACCTTATGCTGATAGTTCCGCATTGCCAACTTATCGTGTATGTGAATTGGCAAAAAGACAGGCAACGGTTGTTTTGTCAGGTGATGGGGGAGATGAAAATTTAGCAGGCTACCGGCGCTATCGCTGGCATACTTATGAAGACCGTATGCGATCTATTATGCCGGATACAATACGCAAACCACTATTTGGCTTAATGGGGCATGTGTACCCTAAGGCAGATTGGGCACCTAAGATATTTAGAGCAAAATCAACGTTTGAATCGATAGGGCGTGATTCTCTGGAAGGCTATTTTCATAGTGTTTCGGTTAATTCGAATGCTATGCGGGCGGGGCTTTTTAGTGACCAGTTAAAAAATGATTTGCAAGGATATCAGGCAGTAGAAGTCTTTAGACGGCATATGAAAAATCATTCTAGCGGGAATGCTCAGTCGCTTAAAATCAGGGAAACGGAGCCTAAGCGGAGTGATGATTTTTAGTCCCTGGTAGGCGACAGGGCAATTCGCTGATCCGAAGTGCGCTAGTAGCGCGCGAGGGAGGCAAGAATTGCATTCCGAATAGCCGTCCAGCCATT
>NZ_BDMN01000024.1 GCF_002189065.1 Bathymodiolus platifrons methanotrophic gill symbiont | reverse complement strand
CATCGTTTTTTTCCTCATGTGACTCGTGCTTGTGAAGGTGTTGTATTTGACTCGGTTGAAACAGTTAATACATTGATTTCTAGAACATCAACGTCAAAAGGACTAACAACAATTGTTCACATACTCGACAAAATATACGAGACAGGACGAAAATATGCCGCTGACTTCAAAGAAATAATGCCGATTGTATTTGATACACATTTACCAAAATGGAATTACCGGGCAATTCCTCAAGAATAATTAATATCGGGAAGTTGTTTCGTGCTTATTCCTAACTCAAGAACCTTCATTCTTATTTTCTCTTTCTTTGATCTTTGATAATATTTGGCAGCGGCAATAGTTGCTGAATTTCTATCAAACTTATTATCATTATTTTTATTGGAAAACACTATTCTATGATCATTCTCAATAACTAGATAATATTCTGTATTCCCCATTCTTCTTTTTTCAATGAATTCTAATTTTTCTAACAAAAAAAGTAACCTTGATACTTCCTGTGGGGCTACATCTACATTTAAACTTTTCAAATAAAGTTTTATTTCCTTATTTATAAGTGCCTTGTAAGTTAAAATTAAATCATAAATTAAAAAAGCTATATGACCTTTATTTGTTAGATTAAATTTTTCAGTTTTATGAACTTCATCTAATATATTACTCAGTGAATCGGTAATGTCATCAAGGTGTTCTTTTAAGCTATTTTCTAGATCATTATATTTATAGGGGTATGAAAGTATGTTTTCATCTTTTAATTGGCGAAGTGGTCCAAGTTTTATATAAGAATCTTGATTATGATGGTCATCACAAATTATTATTACGACTTTTTTTTATTTTTTCATTCACTGAAAATGACCCAAGTTCTGCTAACGCCCCAGGGCTTTCAAGAGAAATAACAACAAGTGATGCTGTTTCAGCAAGGTCAGATTCGAACGTTAATAAATCAGGATAAATTGAGTCATGCAACCAATCTTTGAATTCTTCAACCAAAACTAACGAACTAAAAAGCTGAGAATGTTTAACTGATAGGTGATCATAGAGCAATGCTCGAACAGTTTTATTTTCCTGATCGCTCATATCCCCACCAAATAAGAATATTTTTGGTGGGCGTAGGTTTACATGGCTATTTTCGATAGATATTAAAGAAAGAAGAGATTCCCTAGGGCAATTAATACCGCTCAATAAACATGAGTCTTGCTATACGCCAGACTAAAGCACTAAATTAATGATTATACCTCATAAAACACGTAAAGAGTAGGTGAATTATATACTTTGCCTACTGATAGTCAAATTCACTATGGTGATATTCATACAAAATTTTCCACACTATTTGATATAAAAAAAGAAAATATACCATTTATCAACGCTTCAGAAAATCTTGAGAAGATTAAAGCAGAGAACTGCTGTGTTGAAGGAGATATTATTTTTGCCGATGCATCGGAAGACTTGGACGATGTTGGGAAAAGCATTGAAATTGTTAATCTCAACAATGAAAAAGTATTGTCTGGGCTACACACAATTTTAGCTAGGCAGAAAGATAAAAAAATAATTCTTGGATTTGCTGGATACTTATTTAAATCAAATCGAATAAGAACCCAAATAAAAAAAGAGTCTCAAGGTACAAAGGCTCTTGGAATATCCAAAGGCAGGCTATCAAGCATTGAAATTCCTTACCCTTCCATCCCAAAAGAACAACAAAAAATTGCCGACTGCCTATCTTCCATAGACGATCTCATCACCGCCCAAGCCCAAAAAATAGAATCACTCAAAGATCATAAAAAAGGCCTGATGCAGCGGTTCTGTCGCATAAATCCCCCTTCCCGACGTTATCTGCTATCATAATTATCAATTTCAATAAAAGGTGGATCACATGCTCAGCTTCAAAGGCACTCACTTTC
>NZ_BDMN01000023.1 GCF_002189065.1 Bathymodiolus platifrons methanotrophic gill symbiont | reverse complement strand
CAGAAACGAGAAACCAATAAATCGTGGCGCATGGATGAAACGTATATCAAAGTGAAGGGTCAGTGGACCTATTTATACCGAGCTGTTGATAGTCACGGTGATACGCTTGATTTTATGCTTTCTGAGCGCCGTGATGAAGAGGCTGCAACAGCCTTTTTCAAACAAACGATTAACAATAATGGCTTTCCTGATAAGGTCGTTATGGATAAAAGTGGCGCTAACTATGCAGGATTATCCAATATTAACCTCTTGTTAATCCTCGCTGGGTTTGCCAATATGATCGACATATTACAGGTTAAATATTTGAATAACATCATCGAACAGGATCACCGCTTTATCAAAAAAATAACAGAACCGATGATGGGCTTTAAAGCGTTTCACTCCTCCCAAGCAACAATTGATGGAATTGAAACGGCACATATGATCCGAAAGGGGCAATTGTCTGAGGAAAATATTCCTGCTTATAAGCAGTTTATGGCTTTAGCAGGATAGTTATGCCTGAAGACCAGGAGGACTACGCTTTTTGATAATTATTGCGACAAAACCTGTATTCATTACTAACAATAAATAGCTGCATAAAGCACATAATGGTATTGCCATAACCATTGCCAGAATCTTTTTTGTAGTTAACGATTTGCTCCATAGCTCGGCGAGTAACGATCTGGTGATTTTTTAACTCAATTTGCACGACAGGTATGCCGTTGATGAGCAATATTACATCGTAACAATGGTGACTATCACTGGTGTTCATTTGTAACTGGTTAATAACCTCAAACTCATTTTTACACCAATCTTTTATATTGACAAGGGTGTAATGTAGAGGTGTTCCATCTTCCCGTCTAAAATAGCCTGTCTCTCGCAATGTTTTTGATGCTTTAAATACGTCGTCGGTGACAATCTCATCTCGTAGGCGAGAGAACTCAGACTCAGTGAGGCTTACACTATTTAGCACTTCGAACTTTTTACGGAAATTTTTCTCAAGTGCTACCTTGTCACAAATATCATCCCGATAGGTATACTTGAGATCTACTAGCTTACCAATTAACCTCTCTTCAATATTTTTTTCTTTTGTCATCTATATTCACTCAATTAACACAATGGGTAGTGGGCAAAGTTGATATTATTTCAATAAACGTAATCTGGGCATATATGGACGAAAGTCTCTGTAATCCTAGTGGTGAACAAGTATATTCAAGAGCACAAGAAACACTATTCATTTAACGGCTATATATCGCCACAGGGCGCATTTTGCAAATTCTGCGGCGTGCGGGTGCACAATTTATATTAGGAATGATGTACGAACATGGTAAAGGTGTTGATCCGGACGACAAAGAAGCCGTTAAGTGGTACAGGATGGCGGCAGAACAAGGGCATCCTGGCGCGCAAAAAAATTTGGTAAGGGTAGAAAATGGACTGTAGCCTATGGTATTAACATCCTAACCAAGTCGAAACGCTGAGAAGCGTCTATCCGGGATTATCTCCTGATACTGATGAGACAGATTCTTAGTTTAATGGTAAATTAAAATGAAAAAATCAAAATTGTTCCGTTCACTGCCTATCGTGTTAACTGTAGGTTTAATGTCATTTAGTAGTGTTTCTAGTGCTAAGTTGTGGGAGTTTAGTAGAGCAAATTGCTTTCCGCCGGGAGGAGCTGATTATGGAAATGAGTCAATAACATTCATGAGCTCGGAGAAGAGATTGTCGAGGGTTTTTAGCAGGCACTATAAGCATGGAAAGATGAGACATCAGCTTGACACTGGATGGGAATATTTATGGAATAATAACGGGGCAGCCCATAGAGATAATACAGGTCAATCCTTATGGACTGTTGTGGGATTCCATTATTTGAAATCTGGAAATAATAAAACGTTCCTTTCTAAACGTAGCCAAACTGACAATTGTAATTTTTC